>JANOAD010000001.1:0-14617 GCA_031410955.1 Novosphingobium sp.
CACGGTGCGGGCCGGAACGCGGCCGGGCTGAAGGTCGATTTTTTCCATTACCGCTCCCGCATTAGCCGCCGCGCAGCCGCACTGGCCAGCAGCTTGGTCGAGCGGACTCTTGCGTTGGTCGACGAAAGTTGCAGCATCGCATTCAGCCCACCTGCAGGTGCTCTCTGGCGATCTTTTCCTTCCACACCAGCGGGGCAAGCTGGTGGACATTGTTACCTTCGCTGTCGACCGCGACGGTAACCGGCATGTCCTCGACCGTGAATTCGTAGATCGCTTCCATGCCGAGATCCTCGAAGGCCAGCACCTTGGCTTCGCGGATCGCCCGCGCAACCAGGTAGGCCGCGCCGCCCACTGCCATCAGGTAGGCGACCTTGTGCTTGGCGATGCACTGCACCGCGCCCATGCCGCGTTCGGCCTTGCCGATCATCACCAGCAGGCCCAGGTCGAGCATCATGTCGGTGAACTTGTCCATCCGGGTCGCGGTGGTGGGACCAGCCGGGCCGACCACTTCGCCGATCACCGGATCGACCGGGCCGACGTAATAGATCGCGCGGCCCCTGAAATCGACCGGCAGCTCCTCGCCCTTGGCCAGCATGTCCTGGATCCGCTTGTGCGCGGCGTCGCGCCCGGTCAGCATCTTGCCGCTGAGCAGCAGCCGGTCGCCATGCTCCCAGCTTTGCACTTCTTCGGGGGTAAGCTTGTCGAGATTGACGCGCTTCGCGGCCTTGTCCGGCGCCCAGTCGACCTTGGGCCAGTCGTCGAGCTTGGGCGTTTCGAGGAACGCGGGACCCGAACCGTCGAGCACAACATGCGCGTGCCGGGTCGCCGAGCAATTGGGGATTATCGCGACGGGTTTGCCCGCAGCGTGGCATGGCCAGTCCTTGATCTTGACGTCGAGCACGGTGGTCAGCCCGCCCAGTCCTTGCGCGCCGATCCCGAGCGCATTGATCTTCTCGTAGAGTTCGAGGCGAAGCGCCTCGGTGTCGCTTGAGGCCCCGCGCGCCTTGAGCTCGTGAATGTCGATCTCCTCCATCAGCGATTCCTTGGCAAGGAGCATCGCCTTTTCCGCAGTACCGCCGATGCCGATCCCGATCTGCCCGGGCGGGCACCAGCCCGCGCCCATCGTCGGGATCGTCTCAAGCACCCAGTCAACCAGCGAATCGCTGGGGTTCATCATCTTGAACTTGGACTTGTTCTCGCTCCCCCCGCCCTTGGCCGCAACGTCGACGCGCACGGTATCGCCAGGGACGAATTCGACGTTGAGCACGCAGGGCGTGTTGTCACGCGTGTTGCGGCGGGTGAAAGCCGGGTCGGCGACGATCGAGGCGCGCAGCTTGTTCTCAGGGTTGTTGTAGGCGCGGCGCACCCCTTCATCGACCACTTCCTGAAGGCTCTTGTCGCTGTCGAGCCGGCAATTTTGGCCCCATTTCAGGAACACGTTGACGATCCCCGTATCCTGGCAGATCGGCCGGTGCCCTTCGGCACACATCCGGCTGTTGGCGAGAACCTGTGCCATCGCGTCCTTGGCTGCGGGGTTCTGCTCGCGC
Source organism: Novosphingobium sp. (assembly GCA_031410955.1). Taxonomy (GTDB): domain Bacteria; phylum Pseudomonadota; class Alphaproteobacteria; order Sphingomonadales; family Sphingomonadaceae; genus Novosphingobium. Next base: position 1,548 of record JANOAD010000001.1, read on the forward strand.
TCCCACGCCGCTGCCAGCGCGCGGATGTAATCCATCGGGTGGTAGTAACTGATGTACTGCAGGGCATCGGCCACGCTTTCGATCAGGTCCGCTTCACGAATCGTCACCATTTCGGCCACGGGTCTAACTCCTTGCTGCGCGCAGTTTCCCCTCCCCTTAGGCCGATGCCGCCCTGCCCGTCAAAGCGCTTGGCGCGACTTGAGCCACCGGTTATGAGGCAAGCGATTGCCTGGCTGTTTTAGTTGTGTAATACAGTACGCAAGAAGGGCCTAAGCGAATGACTGTCACGACCGCCGATTCCACCAGTGCAAGCGCCGCGCGCCGCGCGATGATCGACAGCCAGCTCCGCGTCAGCGGAGTAAATCACGAACGGGTGTTGGCGGCGATGGGCAGGGTGTGGCGTGAGGACTTCGTTCCCGCCGCGGCACGCGGGCATGCCTATATCGATCGCGCGATCCCGCTTGGCGCAAGGCGCGCCCTGGCCGCCCCGCTGGTCCAGGGGATGATGCTGAGCGAGGCGATGCCAGAGCCGGGCGAGCGCATTCTGGTGATCACAGCTGGATCGGGATACCTGTCGGCCTTGGTCGAAGCGATGGGGGCGTTGGTCGATAGCATCGACGCCGCCGATGCCGGCACGGCTAAGCGCGGTGCAGGCGGTTACGACCTGATCCTGATCGACGGCGCGATCGAGGAACTGCCGGCCGCGCTGGCCGGCGCGCTCGCCGAGGGCGGCCGGATCGTGACTGGCCTGGTCCTGCGCGGGGTCACCCGCCTCGCCAGCGGCCGCAAGCTTGGCGGCAACGTTCAATTGCTCCCGCTGGCCGAAGTGGGAATACCGGTGCTGGGTGATTTCACCCGGGCCAAGAGCTGGAGTTTTTGAGCGTATGGCCGGAGTGAAGGTTTCGCGGTTGGGTCGCGGCATGCTGTTGGCCGGCGCAGCTTCGCTGGTCGCGGGACCCGCGCTGGCTGACGAACTGCGCGACGCGCTCGTTCTGGCATATCAGACCAATCCGACCCTGCAATCGGCGCGGGCGCAGCAGCGCGCCGTCGATGAAGGTGTGCCGATCGCCCGCTCGGCCGGGCTGCCATCGCTGAACGGGACGGTGACTTACACCGAATTCCTCAAGACCAGTTCGAACTCGTTTACTTCGCCCAGCCGGGCCTTCGATGCGAGCAGCCAGCTAGGCGTGCCGATCTACACCGGCGGCGCGGTCAAGAATTCGGTGCATGCCGCCGAAACCCGCGTCGGCGCCGGACAGGCCGATCTGCGCGGCGTGGAAAGCGGCGTGTTCAGCCAGGTGGTGGCGGCCTATATGGACGTGATTCTGGCGCAGGAAGTGGTCAAACTGAACCGCGCCAATGTCCAGCGGCTCGAGGTTAACCTGCAGGCGAGCAAGGACCGCTTCGAGATCGGCGACCTGACCCGCACCGATGTGGCACAGTCGCAATCGCGGCTGTCGCTCGTCCGCGGCCAGGTGCGCAGCGCCGAGGCCAACCTGATCGCCGCACGCGAACGCTATATCCAGGTGGTCGGCAAGGCCCCGGTCGATCTTCAGGCTCCGCCGCCGCTGGCCGGGCTGCCGGGCAGCGCGGGCGAAGCGGTCGAGATTGCGCTCGATCACAACCCCGACCTGCTGGCCGCGCGGCAACGCTCCAAAGCGGCAGGTTTCGACGTGCGCGTGGCGGGTGCGGGCAAGCTGCCCAAGGTCAGCGTCTTCGCCGGTGCCGGCTATACCGACTATCTTGGCACCTTGGGCGGATCGGTGCCCGGCAACTTCACCCAGATGTCGACCACGGCGCAGGCCGGGGTGCGCGCGACGATCCCGATCTTCCAGGGCGGACTCCCCGCCGCGCAGCGCCGCGCGGCACAGGCCCGGGAAGATGCCACGATGGAAACCGAAGTGGGGGTCGAACGCGCGGTCGTCGCCAATGTCCGCTCGGCCTATGCCCAGTGGCAGGCGGCGCAGTCGCTGATCGGTTCGTCGCAGGTTGCGGTCGATGCCGCCGCGCTCAGCCTCGAAGGGGTGCGGGCCGAAAACACCGTGGGCAATCGCACCATCCTCGACATTCTCAATGCAGAGAACGAGCTGCTGACCGCGCAGGTTCAGCTCGCCACCGCGCGGCGCAATGCCTATGTCGCCGGGTTCAACCTGCTCGCTGCGATGGGCAAGGCCGAGGCGCGCGATCTCGGGCTCGATGGCGGGGCGCTCTACGATCCGCAGGTCAACTACGAGCGGGTCAAGGGCAAGATCTGGGACTGGAGTCAGGATCCCGACCCCAGCACCGATGCAACACGCACCGTTGACACCGTTGCGCAGGACGGTTCAGTAACCCCCTAGTGATTCTGTCCCGGTTGGGGACTGCGGGGAGTGGGGGCGATGCGCCAGGCCGGTGAACCTTCGGTCGAGGAAATCCTCGAATCGATCAAGAAAGTGATCGCGCGCGACAATCGCGCCGGTGCCGCCGAAGAACGGCGCGAGCGCGAAGAGCGCGGCGTGGCCGAGGAAGTAGTGCCCGTGCCGGCCGACGACGTGCTCGATCTCGCCGGAATGGGCCTCTATGTCGAGGCTGATGAGGCTGCGGAAGACGCGGCCCATGCGCAGGCTGCTGGTGCCGAAGACGATGCCTTGGTCGGCAGCGAAACCGTCAGCTCGATCAGCGAATCGCTCGCCGCGCTGGCGCTGATGGCGCAGCCGCCCGCCGCACCGCAGATCGTCCGCTCGGGTGAAACTTCGCTCGAAGGCATGGTCCGCGACCTGCTCCGCCCCGAACTCGCCATGTGGCTCGACAAGAACCTGCCTGCCTTGGTCGAAAAGCTGGTCGCCGCCGAAATCGCGCGGATCGTCGGCAAGAAATGCTAGGAAGCATCGCGGCCTGAGGCTAGCCTTGGCCGCATGATCAAAACCTCTGCCGCGCTCGGCGCACTCGCTTTCGCCCTCCTTGCGACCCCCGCTTTCGCCCAGTCCGCGCCGCGGACACAAACGGCATCCGCGCCGCGGGCGATGACCCCGCAAGACCTTGTCACGCTGAAACGCGTCGGTGCGCCCGCGGTTTCGCCCGACGGGACCTGGGTGGTCTACCAACAGACCGACACCGATCCTGCCAGCTACAAGCGCACCACCGGGCTATGGCGAGTGCCCGTTAAGGGCGGCACGCCTGGGCGGATCGCCGACCTTGTGGATGCGAGCGAGAATTCTCCCGTCTTCAGCCCCGATGGCAAACGGCTCTATTTCATCTCGGGCAAGTCGGGCAGCGACCAGCTGTGGGTACTCGGCCTGGCTCAAGAGGGCGCGGTGCCGGTGCAGGCCAGCAGTTTCAAGACCGACGTCGCGGGCTTCGCGATTGCACCCAATGGTCAGCGCGTACTGGTCTGGGGCGATGTCGCCCGCGACTGTCCGACGCTTGGTTGCGAAAAGAGCGGCGACACCTCCCAGCCCGGTCCCGGCACAGGCCGCCACTATGTCGATGGCGCCGGTTTCGTGCGGCACTGGGACGCATGGGAAACCCCGGGCAATTACAGCCGCACCTTCGCCTTCGGGCTCGACGGTCAGGGCAAGATCGCCGGCCAAGGTGCTGCACTTGACGGGCCGCCGGGAACCTTGACCGGCGATACCCCGACCAAGCCGATGGGCGGCGGCGAGGATCTGGCCTGGACCGCGGATTCGAATGGTGCCTATTTCGCCGCACGGCAGGCGGACCGCGACGAACCGCGCTCGACCAACATCGACGTCTGGCACAGCCCGCTCGACGGCACCGCGCCGCATAACCTGACCTCGGGCAACAAGGCCACCGATACGCTCCCGGTGCCCTCCCCCGACGGCAAATGGCTGGCTTACGCCGCGATGGCCCGGCCGGGATATGAGAGCGATCGCCTCGTCGTGCAGCTGCTGAACCTGCAGACCGGTGAGCGTCGCGCGCTGACGCAAGGCTGGGACCGTTCGGTCGGTTCGATGACATGGAGCCCGGACAGCAAGGCGATTTACGTCACCGCCGAAGAGGTGCTCGACAATCCGGTGTTCCGTATCGATGTCGCCAACGGCAAGGTCACCCGCCTCAAGCTTGCCCCTAAGGGGATGCGTGATGGTCACCTGAGCTCGCTCACTGCGCTCAGGAACGGCGGTTTCGTTTTCACCCGCGATGGCGTGGCGAACCCGGCCGAGGTCTACGTGGCCGACAAGGGCAAACCGGCGCGCGCCTTGAGCCACGCCAACGACGCGCAGCTCGCCGCGCTGGCCCCGATCACTACCACCCGGTTCAGTTTCAAGGGCGCGAACGGCGACGTGGTCTGGGGCCAGGTGACGGAACCCGCAGCAGCCAGCGGCAAGCTGCCGGTGCTGTTGATGGTCCACGGCGGGCCGCAGGGCTCGTTCGGCGAAAGCTGGTCGTTCCGCTGGAACCCGCGGGTCTTCGCCAGCCAGGGCTATGCGGTAGTATCGGTCGATTTCCACGGCTCGACCGGATACGGCCAGGCCTTCACCGACAGCATCAACCGTGACTGGGGCGGCAAGCCGCTCGAAGACCAGAAGCTCGGCCTTGCCGCCGCGCTCGCCGCGCACCCCGAACTCGACGGCACCAATGCCTGTGCGCTCGGCGCCTCTTACGGCGGCTACATGATGAACTGGATCGAGGGGAACTGGCCCGACCGCTTCAAGTGCCTGGTCCAGCACGACGGCGTGTTCGACGCCCGCGCCATGGCCTATGAGACCGAGGAGCTGTGGTTCGATACCTGGGAACACGGCGGGAAGACCTATTACGAGGCTCCGGAGGAATACGAGAAGTGGAACCCGGTGAACCATGTCGCCAAGTGGCAGACCCCGATGCTGGTGATCACCGGGGAGAAGGACTTCCGCATTCCCTATACGCAGGGCCTGGCGTCGTTCAGCGCGCTACAGCAGCGCGGGGTGCCGAGCGAGCTGCTGGTCTTCCCGGATGAAAACCACTGGGTGCTCAAGCCCAAGGATTCGCTGCAGTGGCACCAGACGGTCTTTGCCTGGCTGGCGAAGCACCTGAAGCCGGGTAGCTGATGCCACGTCCGGATCCTTCGCTGCTGCGGCCCGGTCGCTATCCATTCAGCCATTCGGTGACCACCCGGTTCGCCGATGTCGATCCCAACCAGCATCTCAACAACGTGGCGCTGGCGGCGATGATGGAGGACGCGCGGGTGCGCTTCAACCAGGCGATCGGACTCAAGGTGAAAATCGGCGAGCGCCGCGCGATGGTGGCGAGCGTCGGGATGGAATACCTCGCCCAAGGCCACTTCCCCGACCCGGTTGAGGCCCGCTGCGGGATCGAACAGGTCGGCCGGAGCAGCTGGGGCATTGCGCAGCTGCTGGTCCAGAACGGCACGGTCATCGCTTTCGCACGTTCCGTGATCGTGGCGATCACCGACGATCGTCCTGCGCCGGTTCCAGACGATATCCGGGCGGCGCTCCTCGAATGGAGCCTCAAGTCATGAGCAACAAACATGGCGATCTGGCCAAGGCGCGCGCTGCTTTTGCCAAGACCGGAGGCGAACAAGTCCGCCGGCATATCTTCATTTGCGCTGAATCCGAGAAGGGAGAGTGCTGTTCACGCAGCACCGGCACCCAGGCATGGAAATACCTCAAGAAGACAATCAAGGCGCGCGGGCTTGAACAGCGGATCGCTCGGACCAAGGCCGATTGCCTGCGGATCTGCGCCGCGGGCCCGGTCGCGGTGGTCTGGCCCGAGGGGGTCTGGTACCACTCGTGTACGGAAAGCGCGCTCGAACGGATTGTCGAGGAACACCTCATTGGCGGTGTGCCGGTCGAGGAGTACCGGCTATATCCGGCCGAGCCATTGACGGCCGGTGACGCCCCCGATGACGGCTGATTCGCCAAGCGGTGCCGAACGTGGCATCCTCAAACGCTGAATCGCGTTCAACCGGGAGGTTTGTCATGACGATTGCGCGACTGATCGAAGGCCGCAGCACTGAAATTATCAGCTGCGAGGCGACCGACAGCGTCGGTGAGGCGGTGCGGATTCTTGCCGAACGCAGGATCGGCGCGCTGCCGGTCTATTCGGGGGGAGAAGTGGTCGGCATCTTCTCCGAGCGCGATGTAGTTTACCAGCTTGCCGCGCATGGTCCCGCTATGGTCGACAAGACGGTGGGCGAGGTGATGACTTCGCCGCCGATCACGGTCGAAAAGAACAGCCCCGTGCTCGATTCGCTGGGGCTGATGACGCGCCGCCGTATCCGCCACCTGCCGGTGGTCGACGGAGGGCAGGTCTGCGGTTTCGTTTCGATCGGCGATCTGGTCAAATACCGGATCGAGAAGATCGAAGCCGACGCCGATGCGATGCGCAGCTATATCCAGAGCGCCTGACGCGTCCTTGCCGTAGGCCCGCCCAGCGCTTACATCTGCAGCATGGACGCACCCACCATGACCTTGAGCCCGTCTGCCGCGGCGCGCGTTGCGCTGATCGCGAGCAAGCAGGGCAAGCCAGCCATACTGCGCTTGGCAGTCGAAGGCGGTGGCTGTTCGGGCTTTCAATACAAGTTCGGCCTCGCCAATGCTGCGGAAGCAGATGACCTGGTGATCGAACGCGATGGCGTGCAATTGCTCGTGGATTCGGTGAGTCTCGAACTGATCGCGGGGTCGACCGTCGATTACGTCGAGTCCTTGGGCGGCGCGGCGTTCAAGGTCGAGAACCCGCAGGCAGCTTCGGGCTGCGGCTGCGGCTCGTCCTTCTCTGTCTGATGAAGATCGCCACTTTCAACATCAACGGGATCAAGGCGCGGCTGCCGCGCTTGCTCGAGTGGCTCGAAGAAACGCGCCCTGCAGTTGCCTGTCTCCAGGAAATCAAGACCCAGGACGAAGGATTCCCGGCCAAGGAATTCGAAGCGCTCGGCTATCAAGCGATCTGGCATGGCCAGAAGGGCTTCAACGGGGTGGCGATCCTGGCGGACGGAACGCTGCCGGTTGAAGTGCAGCGCGGGTTGGACGGCGAGCCCGAGGACGAACATTCGCGTTATATCGAGGCCCACGTCGGCGGGGTGCGGATTGCCTGCATCTACCTGCCCAACGGCAATCCGGTGCCGGGCCCCAAGTTCGACTACAAATTGCGCTGGTTGAACCGATTGCGCACCCGGATGGCGGCGATTGCGGCCGAGGAAGTGCCCGCAATCGTGCTTGGCGACTACAACGTAATCCCGCGCGACAACGATGTCTGGTCACCCGCGGCGATGGCCGCCGACGCGCTGATGCAGCCCGAATCGCGCGATGCCTATGCGCGCCTGCTCGCCGATGGCTGGACCGACGCGCTGGGTACGCTCAATCCCGCGGGCGGGGTCTGGACCTTTTGGGATTATCAGGCTGGCGCATGGCAGCGCGATCACGGCTTTCGCATCGACCATGCGCTGCTCTCGCCCGAACTGGCCGATCGGCTGGTTGGCGCCGGAGTCGACAAAGACCACCGCGCCCGCGAAAAGGCGAGCGATCACGCGCCCGTCTGGTTCGAATTCGCTGCTGCCTGAAACGAAACGGGGCGGACCTTGCGGTCCGCCCCGATCAATTGGCCTCTACCGGAAATTACCGATAGAACACGTGGTTCTCGATCCGGCCCATGCGTTTCATGTGCCAGCCGGGGCTGACATAGGCGGCGTGGAAATAGAGCGCGCCTTCGACCGGGCTGCGCCACGAGCCGGTATGAGAGATCTGCGCCACCGCAACCGCGTTCTTCCACTGCCGCGAGCTCTTCGCGATGCCTGGCATCGAGCTGCCGCGCACGAACGAGAACTGCGAGGGCTGGAAAACCACGCCGCAGTACGAATTGGGGAAGCGGCCGGACTTCGAACGGGCGACGACCACCCGGCCGACCGCGAGCTGGCCGGCGAGCGATTCGCTCTTGGCTTCGAAATAGATTGCCCCGGCAAGACAGTTGAGCTCACGCGAGAGATCGGCCGGCTGCGGCTGCGCAGCGACCAGCTGGGCGAGCGAAGCAGCCTTGATCGGCGAGGAGTCGACGTCGGGAGTGACGGACTCGCTCGCTTCCGGGGCTGGCAGCACGCCGGGCTGTTGGGGAACCTGGAGGAGGGTTTGGTTAACCGCCGGGGCGGTCTGATCCGCTGCAACATCCTGCGCGGATGCGCCTGAACCGTTGGCGCTGAAAACTATCGTACCAATCATTGCGGCCACTGCAATTGCGCTGGCCCGGTGGAGCTTCTTGCTCATTTGAAGTCATTCTTAGGCGGTTGGCGCGCCTGACGCAGGATTGGCTGGAGCGATTTGCTTGTGCTGTGCCCCAGACCGGAAATCCTGCCGGCTGCCCCCCGTCTGCGTGCTTGCGTGTCGGGCCGATTGCCCGACGCGCCGCCCACGCGTCAAAAAGGTGAGCGCCCTTTGATTGTGCAGTGCAGCAAAGTCAACCTTCGGTTCCCGTCAATCCGATGAACCGTTCACCATTCGCGATATCCAGTTCAATCATCCACAAGTCTGGATCCTGGTTCAGACGGCGGGTTAAGTAATCGTCAAATACTTGTTTATTTTCAGCATCTTCTTTGAGGGACAAAGTCCATTCACGGTCCTCGTCGATACTCGGCATACGCTCGAAGAGCCGCCGATTTGCGCCGTTTTCGGCGCAAATCACCAACAATGTGCCGGCTTCCGGTTCACCTTTGTTAAGCACCACAGCGAAGCCGCCGGCCGCGTTAACGGCGCGAACCAGCGCCGAAACCTCGAGCCGGGCCGGGAGCCGCGCAGTCAAAGCGCCGATCCTTTAAAGTAAATCAGGCGGCGTCCCGATCGATGCCGTTGGCGAGCAAGGCGTACAGCGCCTCTGCCGCCGTCGCTTCACCCAGCGCGGCGTGCAGCTTGTCGTCGCGCATCATCCGGCTGATCGCGGCCAGCGCATGGAGGTGCGCCGCGCCAGCAGCTTCGGGCGAAAGCAACCCGAAGACCATGTCGACCGGCATTCCGTCAGCCGCTTCGAAGGCCACCGGCGTATCAAGCCGGATGAACACGGCAACCGGACGGCCGAGATCGGGGATTCGGGCATGCGGGATGGCGACACCGCGGCCGAAGCCGGTGCTGCCGAGTTTCTCCCGCTCTTCGAGGCGTTCAAGCACCAGTACCGGATCGAGCCCGTAGACTCCGGCAAACCGTTCGGCGAGCCGCTCGAGAATGCTTTGCTTGGTGTCGGCAGCAATCGTGCCGACAGCTTCTGGTAGCAGGGTGAAAAGTGCGGTCATGGCGGGCAATCTGCTCAAAAAATTGCGTGAACAGGCCGGACAAGGGCTAGCGCGGCGGGAATTCCCGACATTCTGCCCCCCCTCGCCTGACGAAAAACGAGCGCGCCTTTACGCTACGCGTCACGAAGGTTCAACCCATCCGATCGATCCATCGCCGCGGCGGTAGACCATATTATGACGGCCCGTGCCAGCGTTTTTGAAGAGCAAGGCGTTGGTGTTCCTGAGGTCTAGCATCATGACCGCATCCGATACCGTGGTTTCGGGCACATCGACCCTGGTTTCGGCGATGACCAGCGGAGCATCTCCGGTCACTTCCTCGGCTGCCTCATCAGGTTCGGCGAAAACGGTATAGGCGGCTTCTTCCTCGCGGATGGCGTGCGCGCTCTGTTCGGAATGATCGGACAGCCGTCGCTTGTAACGCCTGAGCTGCTTGTCGATCTTCTCCGCCGCCTGGTCTAGCGCGGCATGGGCGTCGTGTGCGATCCCTGCGCCCTTGAGCACCAGGCCCTGCATCACATGGGTGACCACATCCGCGCGGAAGGCACCGGCGGGCGCCCGGTTGAAGGTCACCGTGCTTGAAAGCGCGCCATTGAAGTACTTGCCGACAATTGCAGCCAGGCGATCCTGCGCGTGGCTTTGCAGCGCTTCACCGGTTTCGACCTGGTGGCCCGATACGCGAATGTCCATGGATCCGTACTCCTCATCAAAAAAGCACGAAACGGAATCAGTCGAGCCAAAGCGGGCTTTTCACCGTTTCGAGGAAGGCAGCGTGTGCGGCAAGTTCGGCTTCACTTGCGGCGTGTGGCCGGGGCGGACGATAGGTCCGCTCGCGCCCGACGAGCATAGTCACCGCGACAATTTCTGCACCACCCTGATCGGCAGCGAGCGACAGTCCGATCTGGCGGCCCCCGGTAAGTTCGACGTAGACCTGCGCAAGCAGCTCCGCATCGAGCAAGGCACCGTGCCTGGTGCGGTGACTGCGATCAATCCCATATCGTGTGCACAACGCATCAAGCGACAGTTTGGCTCCCGGATGGCGCACCCGGGCTAGCTGAACCGTGTCGACCATGCGGGTGCGCGCCAGCGGGGGCAGCCCGCACATCTCGAGCTCGGCGTTGATGAACCCGAAGTCGAAACCGGCGTTGTGTGCGACCAGCATTGTTTCCTCGCCCAGGAACTCGAGCAATTCATGCGCGCGTTCGTGGAAGCGCGGCTTGTCCGAAAGGAAGGTGATCGACAGCCCGTGCACTGCTTCGGCCGCGGCGGGCATGTCGCGGTCGGGATGGAAGTAGGCGTGGAACGTCTGCCCGGTCGGCACCCGGTTGACCATTTCGATGCAGCCGATTTCGACCATCCGGTCACCGCTTTTGGGATCTAGTCCGGTCGTTTCGGTGTCGAAAATAATCTCGCGCATTACCCACCCGATATCTGCCTGTTACAGGCGGGTTACAAGGGGGCGCGTCGCTATTTTTGGGCCGCAGTTATGGCGTGGACTAAATGCTGCACCGCGTGGCGCGTTTTGGCGAGGCTGACCCCGGTGTCGATGACATGGTCAGCACGCGCGCGCTTCTCGTCGTCGGGCACCTGCAGACTCAGGATCTGCTCGAATTTTTCAGCCGTCATGCCCGGCCGCGCGAGCACCCGCTCGCGCTGAATCGCGGCCGGCGCGGAGACCACGACAACCGCGTCGAGCCCGTGCTCGCCAGTCTTCTCGAACAGCAGCGGGATGTCGAACACGATCAGCGGCGCTTCGCCATTGTCGGCGAGGAACGTGCGGCGCAGCTCGGCAACTTCGGGATGGACGATCCGTTCGAGCGTCTTGAGCGCATCGGGATTGCCGAACACCGCCGCACCGAGCTTCTGGCGATCGACTCCGGCGGGTCCGGTGGTGCCGGGAAAGGCGCGCTCGATCAGTTCGGCGCAGGCCCCGTCCGGGCCCTGAAGTTCGTGCACCGCGGCATCGGCATCGAAAACCGGCACCCCAAGCCCGCGCAGCATGGCCGCGACCGCCGACTTGCCCATGCCGATCGAACCGGTGAGGCCAAGGATAAAGGGTTTGCTCATCGCGTGAGCAGATCCCTGAGTTCAGCGTCATCCTGGCGCGGTGCGGGCGCGCCAAAGAATTTCTCGAAGGCGACTGCGGCTTGTCCGATCAGCATGGCGAGGCCATCGATGGTTGGCAGCCCGGCGGCGCGGGCAGCCGCAAGCAATGGCGTTTCGACCGGGTTGGTGACGATATCGTAGACTGTGCTTCGGGGGGGCACATGGCTCAAGTCGAATTGCAGGGGGGGCTGCCCGGCCATTCCCAGCGGGCTGGCGTTGACGACCAGGTCGAGCAAGTGCTCGCGGTCGTCGAAGGCAAAGTCGGTCTGCGCCGCGAAGTGCGACAAGGGCGGGGTATGGTGCTCACCTTCAGGTGCCAGTTCATCGAGCAAGGCCCGAGCCCGCGCGGAATCACGCGCGGCCAGCACCAGGGTGAACCCTTTGTCGGCCAAGGCCGCAATGATCGCCCGTGTGGCGCCGCCCGCGCCGACGATCCGCGCCGTGCGCCACAGATGAGTTTCGGCCAGCAGCGGCAGCAGCGGTTCGAGGAAACCCGCGGCATCGGTATTGTAACCGGTGAGCTCACCCCGTGGAGAGCGCACCACTGTGTTGATCGCGCCGATCCGCGCGGCGAGCGGATCGAGCCGGTCAACCAGAGCGATCGCCGCCTGCTTGTGCGGCATGGTGATATTGCAGCCGCGCCAGTCGGGATCTTTGCGCCGAACGGAGAAGTAGTCGGCCAGGCCCCCGGCCGCGACATGGCAAGCGCGGTAGTCAGCCGCAAGACCGAGTTGGCCGAGCCAGAACTTGTGAATCGTCGGCGATTTCGACTGGGCAATAGGATCGCCGATCACTTCGGCGTAGGTCATGACGCCAACACCGCCTCTTCCCGCAACGCACCCAGCACCGCGAGCAGCGGCATGCCGAGTACGGTAAAGTGGCTGCCCTCGATTCGCTCGAACAGCTGCACGCCGCGATCCTCGATCCGGAACACCCCGACGCAGCCGGCGACTGCAGGCCATTCGGCATCGAGATAAGCATCGATGAAGACATCCGAAAGTTCGCGCACCCTGAGGCGCGCGAGCTCGCCGTGCGCCCAGACAGTCTTGCCGTGCCGGGCCAGGGCGGCCGCACTGTGCAGCTCGATCGCCTTGCCCGAGAAGAACCGCAGGTGCGCCGCCGCATCGTCGCGGCTGGCGGGCTTGTCGAAGCGCCGCCCGGCAACCTCGACCAGCGAATCGCTGCCCAGCACCAGCGCCTCCGGGCGAACCGCGCTGACCGCCTCGGCCTTGGCCTGCGCCAGCGCGAGCGCCACCTGCGCAGCGGCAGCGCCGGCCAGCCCGGCCTCAAGCGTGCGTTCGTCCACATCGGCCGCTTGGGCCTCGAACTCCACCCCGGCCGCCGCGAGCATCGCCTTGCGCGAGGCACTGTTCGACGCCAGCACCAAGGTCATGCCGCAGTCCCTTCTCGAGCGGCGAGGAATTCGTTGTAGAGGTTGACGATCGCCGCAGCGCTTTCCTCGATCGAGCGGCGGGTAACATCGATCACCGGCCAGCCGTTGTCGGCGAACATGCGCCGCGCATACTGCACTTCGCGCGCGACACGTTCGTCGTCGACATAGGCAGTCTCGGGTGCCTGGCCCAGCGAGAGCAGCCGGTTGCGCCGCACCTGGACCAGCCGCTCGGGCGCGGTGGTCAGGCCAACTACCAGCGGATGCTTCAAACCGAACAGCAGCGGCGGCGGCGGGCTTTCGACCACGATCGGGATATTGGCGACCTTGTAGCCGCGGTTGGCGAGGTAGATGCTGGTTGGGGTTTTC
>JANOAD010000002.1:0-14278 GCA_031410955.1 Novosphingobium sp.
CCGATCAGCGTGTGCATCTCGTCGATGAACAGGATGATCTCGCCCTCGGCGCCTTTGACCTCGTCGAGCACGGCCTTGAGCCGTTCCTCGAATTCGCCGCGATATTTCGCGCCCGCGATCAGGCTACCCATGTCGAGGCTCATCAGGCGGCGATCCTTGAGGCTGTCGGGCACGTCGCCATTGGCGATGCGCAGCGCGAGGCCCTCGGCGATCGCGGTCTTGCCCACGCCTGGCTCACCGATCAGCGCCGGATTGTTCTTGGTCCGCCGCGCGAGGATCTGGATCGTGCGGCGGATTTCCTCGTCGCGCCCGATCACCGGATCGAGTTTGCCGTCGCGCGCCGCTTGGGTGAGATCGCGGGCATATTTCTTCATCGCCTCATAGGCGTTCTCGGCGCTGGCGTTGTCGGCGGTCCGCCCGCCGGTCACTTCCTGGATCGCCGCTTCCAGAGCTTTCGCATCGACCCCCGCGGCCTTGAGCGCCTGCCCCGCCGGATTGGTCGTGCCCAGCGCCAGCGCTTGCAGCATCCGCTGGACCGAAACGAAGCTGTCCCCGGCCTTGGCCGAAAGCTGCTCGGCACTGTCGAGCAGCCGCACCGCATCGTTCTCGAAGCCGGGCGCAGCCTGCGCCCCGCTGCCCGATACACCGGGGATCTTGGCCAGCGCTTCGTCGACCTTGGCCTGCGCGATCTGGACATTACCGCCCGCTCGCGTGATCAACCCCGCCGCCATGCCCTCGCCATCCTCAAGCAGTGCCTTAAGGATATGCTCGGGAGTGATCCGCTGGTGATTCATGCGGATCGCGACGGTCTGCGCGCTCTGCAGAAATCCTTTGGCGCGGTCGGTGAATTTCTCGAGGTTCATGGGTGTATCAGCCTCCTGTCACACCAACAGGTAGTGTGGCGTTTGAGCAACACAAGGGCAGCGCGCAACAAAAAGGGCGACCCATTGCCGGGCCGCCCCTTCTGGTCGCCAAAAGCGGTTGTTACTGGCTTGAGCCGGGACCTTCGCCCATTGCCCAGAACACGTGAGTGATCGTCTTGCGGCCTGGACCATCCTGACGTTCGTACGTATCGGGGCGGCCATAGCTGTCGCGATGGACCGGGCGGCCCCACGATGCCGGCGTGTCGCCGATATCTGCTGCCGCAGCCGAATTACCCGGCCCGCTCAAAACTGCAGCTGCAGCATCGAGGTGGTTATAGATATCGGTCAGCATGCTGTAATCGTGCGCATTGGGGTGCTGGTTGGTCGAAGGATCGTTGGTGTAATCCATGCAGGTGTTCAGGTTGGGATTGTCAAACACCTCATCCTGATGGTCGAGGCCATAATCGTGACCGATTTCCTGGCAGGTCACCATCGCACGCCACGCTGGGGTATTATACTGCGCGGTGTTGAAATAGGTATCGTTCAGCTTGGTCGTGCCTTGCGAAATGTGCCCAGCCGAGAGCGATATGCTGGCAATACCGAGCCAGCCTGTGCGGCCATAGCTGGCGTTGCAAACCTGGATCGTCCCAGCCACAGCCTTGCAGGTCTTGGGATTGAGGGTGCCAGCCACGACCGGCGACTGGATCACGTTGGAGACATTCCAGTCGGCAATTGCGGTATCGAATGCGCTTTGCCACGTAGCGTTGACGTTATCGCCAACAGGTATCGCCAGTTCGGCATTGGTCGTGCGCTTCCAGTGATAACCGCCCCACGAGTGGGTCGCCATAACCGGAGCAGCAATCATCGCTGCGGGAATCGCTATAGCCGTGCAGATGGCAAGGCGGCGATGCATGAGTGACTTGAATTTCATTGTTACGTCCTCCCTAGAATTTGGCACAGTAACTTTCACTAGATCGTACTAAGCAAGCAATAAACATACTCTGTGTGTGCAGTGACTACCGCCCCAACGACGGATGGTCGAAGACTGTCGCAACTGCAGTTTGTCCGCAAGATTTATCTGGCGTTTACCGTGAATTTGCTGTGGACTTGGCGGTGGAGCATCAGCCTCGAAAAGGCTGCCGCGAATGCCGGGGGAGAAATCTTTGATGCTGCGAAAAGGCCTTGTGCGGGCAGGCTGGGCGCTGCTCATCACGGTACTGCTGACAGTGGCTGCGCTGGCGACATGGGAGCCGTTCTTCGCCGAGCAGCCCGGCCCCCCGCCCCCGCCGCGCAAATACTCCGCTGACATTACCCGCGATGAATTCGGAGTGCCGCATATCCACGGCCGCACCGATCCCGATGTGGCCTTCGGGGTTGCGTACGCTCACGGCGAGGGCGATTTCTCGACCCTGCAGGACGTGGTCGCGATGACCCGGGGGCGGTATGGTGCGATCGCCAGGCAGGACGGCGCCGGGGTCGATTTCGCTTACCATTTCGTCGGTGCACGCGCGACTGCGCACAATCACTATGGCGAACTGCCTTGGGATGTCCGAGCGGTGCTCTATGCCTATGCCAGCGGGCTCAACCGCTACGCCGCGCACAAGTTCAAACCGGTGTGGTTCACCCGCGCCGATGTGGCCGCACATGCGGTTCGGCGGGAAACGGTGCGCAACTGAAGAGGGGTCGTCCGATGTCGAATCGTGCCCAAGCTTTTGGAATGTGGTTGCTGGCAGCCCTGTTTATCGCCGCCTTGTTCTTAAACCTCGATCTCAAGGAATCGGGCCAGCAATACCGCCCGCTGCAAATTATCGTGTGCGGGCCGCTCGCGCTCTGGAGCGCCATCAAGGGCTGGCTGCTGTGGACTGCGGATTAGCACCGTGCTTCACGCGCGCCGATGTAGCGGCATATGCGGTTCGGCGGGAAACGGTGTCGAATTAGCGTCAGTCGCTGCCGGGTTCGGCTTGCCCCTCGGCCAGATCGATATTGTTGCCGGCCGAATACGCCTGAGCGCGCAGACGTGCCGGTTTGGCGCTGTTTCGGTGGAGGCGGACCTGGTCCATCGATAACCCCGACAAGTTTTCGACACCTGCCTGGAGCGCAGGCGGCAATGGTTCGTTGGACGATTTGCGCGGCATGTCGGGAAACAGCTATCGTCCGGTTTCGAACAGGTCAAATGCTCACCGCCTATTGGCCAAGTCGTTGGTCGACAAACAGTTTCGAAATGAGGGGGGTGACTGCACCCTATCCCCGACAGTCCGGGTTCAGATGATCAATTTTTCGGAGACATAAATGCGCCGCTTTCTGACCGCTTCGCTGCTTGCCATCGCCTTGTCCGCTTGCGCCACCGCACCGGCCTCGCAGGAGATTACACTTGCGACCAAGCAGATGCCGGTTCCGCCCAATCCGGTCGCCCAGCCCGCGCCGCTGAGCCAGCTCGTCCAGTCGGTCAACATCCCCTACGAGCAGTTCACTCTCACCAATGGCCTGCAGGTCATCGTCCACACCGATCGCAAGGCGCCGATCGTCGGGGTGACGCTGTACTACCGGGTCGGCTCGAAGAGCGAGCCCAAGGGCCGCACCGGCTTTGCCCACCTGTTCGAACACCTGATGTTCGGCGGCAGCGAGAACGTGCCCAATTTCGATATCCCGCTGGAAGGCGCCGGATCGACCAGCACAAATGGTTCAACCTGGTACGACCGCACCAACTACGTCGAAACCGTGCCCAGCGGCGCGGTCGACCTCGCGCTGTTCATGGAGAGCGACCGGATGGGGCACCTGCTCGGCGCGGTCACGCAGGACAAGCTCAATAAGCAGCGCGGCGTGGTTCAGAACGAGAAGCGCCAGGGCGACAACGAACCCTATGGGCTGGTCGAATACGCGATCGGCGAAGGCCTGTTCCCGGTCGGCCATCCCTATCGCCACGCCACGATCGGTTCGATGAGCGACCTAAATGCCGCCAGCATCAAGGACGTGCGCAGTTGGTTCACCGGCAATTATGCACCGAACAACGTGGTGCTGGCGCTGTCGGGCGATATCGATTTGGCCACCGCCAAGGCGCTAACCCAGAAGTGGTTCGGCAATATTCCGCGCGGTCCCGAAGTGCGCAAGGTCGTGGCCGGACCAGTCACCCTGCCCGCGCCGGTTCACCGCGAGATGAAGGACCAGGTGCCGCAAACCAAGATTTACCGAGTCTGGTCGGGTCCCGGCACCAACGATCCCGATGCCCCGGCGCTCGATCTGGGCATGCGCGTGCTCGGCGGGCTGGCGAGTTCGCGGCTCGACAACGATCTGGTCAAGGGCCGCCAGCTCGCGACCTCGGTCTCGGCGCAGGTCCAGCAGTTCGAACAGGTCAGCTTCATCCAGGTCGAGATGGAAGTGAAGGACGGCGTCGAGGTGAAGGTCGCCGAAGCGGCGCTCGACGAAGACATTGCCAAGCTGATCGCGGAAGGTCCGAATGCGGATGAAATGCAGCGCGCTGCAACCAGCGCGGTATCGGGGCAGATCAACAGCCTCGAGCAGGTCGGCGGATTTTCCGGCAAGGGCGCGCAGCTCGCCGAAGGGCTGCTCTATTCGGGCGATCCGGGTCAGTACAAGAAGGACCTCGCGCGCGTCGCCAGCCTGACCGCGCCCGAGGTCAAGGACGCACTCGGCCGCTGGCTTTCGCGCCCGGTCTATTCGCTCACCGTCAGCCCCGGCGCACGCACCGAGAAAGGCGAGGCGATGGGCGGCTGGGGTGACGAGGCGACCAGTGCCCCACCCAAGCCCGATGCGAAGAAGCCCGCGCCCAAGCTGGCCATCGGACTCAAGCGGGCTGCGCCAGCGGTCGCACCGGTCGGCGAACTCGCCTTCCCGGGGATCGAGCGCACCACGCTTTCGAATGGGATCCCGGTCGCCTTGGCCCGCCGCACTGCGGTGCCGACCGTGCTGGTCAACCTCAATTTCGATGCCGGCTATGCCGCAGACGCGCAGGAAGGCCCGGGCACCCAATCGCTAATGCTCAGCCTGCTCGACGAAGGCACCGCCGGCATGACCGGGATCCAGATCGCCGAGCAGCAGGAACGGCTCGGCGCGCAGCTATCTGCGGGTGCGGGGATCGACAGCTCGAGCGTGCAGCTGAGCGCGCTGAGCGCCAACTTGCAGCCCTCGCTCGACCTGCTGGCCGAGGTGGTCCGCCATCCGGCGTACCGCGACGACGACGTGGCGCGGGTCAAGGACCAGCAGCTCGCCGATATCGCCCAGTCCGAGGCCAGCCCTCGCGCGCTCGCCTCACGCCGGCTCAACCCGCTGCTGTTCGGCCCGGCCCATCCCTATGGCCAGCCGGGCGACGGCCTCGGCACCGCGCCGGCAGTGGCAGCGCAGACCCCGGCAAGCCTGCGCGCCGTACACGACAAATGGCTGCGGCCCGACAACGCGACAATCACCGTGGTCGGCGACATCACGATGGAGCAGTTGAAGCCGATGCTCGAAGCCAGCTTCGGCGACTGGAAGGCTCCTGCAGGAGCAAGGCCCGCCAAGCTGCTCGACGCCGCGATCCCGGCGCCCAAACCCCGCATCGTGCTGATCGACCGGCCCAATTCGCCGCAATCGGTGATCGTTGCGGGCCGGGTCCTGCCGCTAACAGGGCGTGACCAGAACCAGGAGGCGCTTGACCTTGCCAACGAAGTTCTCGGCGACGGCTTCCTCAGCCGGCTCAACATGGACCTGCGCGAAGACAAGGGTTGGTCCTACGGCGTGCGCAGCGCGGCGCGCAGCCCCAAGGGACCGCGCAGCCTGGTGCTGACCGCGCCGGTCCAGGCCGACCGCACCGGCGATTCGATCGCGCTGCTGCTCGCCGACATGGCGCAGTTCCCGGCCAAACGCGGGGTCGAGCCGGTCGAACTTTCGCGGGTGACTGACGGCAACGTCCGCGGTCTGCCCAACCGCTTCGAGACCAACGGGCAGGTGCTCGGCGCGATCCTCTCGAACCAGCTGCTCGGCCGGCCCGATGACTATTACGTCACCTTGCCGACGCGCTATCGCAGCATTGATGCCAAGGCGATCAACGCCGCTGCGGGCAGCTACCTGCAATCGGCGGGTCTGGTCTTCATTGTGGTCGGCGACCGCAAGGTGGTCGAACCGCAGCTCAAAAAGCTGGGCCTGCCGATCGATATTGCCCCGGTTGACAGCGCCGCGCCGAAGGGCGAGTGAAGGAGCGTTATTTACCACAGTGTAAGGAGAGAGAAATGTCTGTTGCCGGCACTTACGAATGCGTGACCAAGACCCCGATGGGCGACCAGAAGAGCGATGTGACCATCGTCGTCGATGGTGACACCTTCACCGGCACCAACGCCGGCGCGATGGGCTCGATGACCATGGAAGACGGCAAGGTTGACGGCAACAAGCTGACCTGGACGATGAACATGACCGTGCCGATGCCGATGAAGCTCGAAGGCGAAGCAACCGTCGATGGCGACACCCTCAGCGGCACCGTCAAGGCCGGCGCGTTCGGCGCGTTCCCGATTTCGGGCACCCGCAAGGCCTGATTTTCAGCGTAACGAACACAAAGGGCGCCGGAGCGATCCGGCGCCCTTTTTCGTGCCTTGCCGTCGGGTCAACCCAGCTTGGCCTTGAGCACCTGATTGACCAGCTGCGGGTTGCCCTTGCCCTGCATCGCTTTCATCGTCTGGCCGACGAAAAAGCCGAACAGTGCTTCCTTGCCGCCCTTGTAGTCGGCGACCTTATCGGCATTGGCGGCGAGTACGCCGTCGACCGCAGCTTCGATCGCGCCGCTGTCGCTGGTCTGGGTCAGGCCCTCGCGCTCGACAATCGCCGCCGCGCCGTCGCCGGTTTCGAGCATGATCTCGAGCACCTGCTTGGCCGCAGAACCCGAAATCGTCCCGCTGGCAACCAGCCCGAGCAGTTCGGCCCCGCCCTCGGGCGTGACCGGTGATGAGGCCAGATCGGTGCCGAGCTTGTTGAGCGCGCCGAACAGTTCGCTGGTCAGCCAGTTCGACGCCTGCTTGGCAACTTCGGCTTCGCTCTTCTTCGCGTTGGCAGCAGTGGCGGTGACCAGCTTTTCGAACCAGCGCGCGGTCTCCACATCGCTGGTCAGCACCCGCGCATTGTAGGCCGAAAGCCCGAGCGCGCTTTCGTACCGCGCCCGTTTGGCATCAGGCAGTTCGGGCAGGCTCGCCGCGCATTCGTCGAGGAAGGCTTGATCGAGTTCCAACGGCAGCAGGTCGGGATCGGGGAAGTAGCGGTAATCGTGCGCGTCTTCCTTGCTGCGCATCGAGCGTGTCTCGTTCCGGTCGGGATCGTAGAGCCGGGTTTCCTGGACGATCCGCCCGCCGTCCTCGATCACATCGACCTGGCGGCGCGCCTCGGCCTCGACCACCGCCATCACGAAGCGCACCGAGTTGACGTTCTTGGTCTCGGTCCGGGTGCCAAACTCTTCGCCGGGCTTGCGCACCGAGACGTTGACATCGGCACGCATCGAACCCTGGTCCATGTTGCCGTCACACGAGCCGACATAGCGCAAGATCTGGCGCAGTTTGGTGAGGTAAGCCCCGGCTTCGGCGGGCGAGCGCATGTCGGGACGGCTGACGATTTCCATCAGCGCGACGCCCGAGCGGTTGAGATCGACGTAGGACATGGTCGGGTGCTGATCGTGCATCAGCTTGCCCGCGTCCTGTTCGACGTGGATCCGCTCGATCCCGATGGTCTTGGTACTGTCCTCGGGGTTCTTCTCGTCGAGCACCACCTCGACCTCGCCCTCACCCACGATCGGGTGGTAGAGCTGGCTGATCTGGTAGCCCTGCGGCAGATCGGCGTAGAAGTAGTTCTTGCGGTCGAACCGGCTCCACGGATTGATTTGCGCGTTGAGCGCCATGCCGGTGCGCACCGCCTGACGGATGCATTCGCGGTTGGGCACCGGCAGCATCCCCGGCATCGCCGCATCGACCAGACTGACCTGGCTGTTGGGCGCGGCCCCGAACGCGGTGGCAGCGCCCGAAAACAGCTTGCTTTGCGAAGTGACCTGGGCGTGGACTTCAAGGCCGATCACGACCTCCCATTCGCCCGTGGCGCCGTGGATGCGATAGTTTTCCATATTTCCGTCCGATAGGGCGCAAAGGCCGCCAAGAAAAGGGGGTTAGAGCGAGGCCGCGTAGCGCCGCGACCATTGCCGCGCCGGTTCTTCGATCAGTCGCCAGCACCAGTGCGCAACGACCAGCGCCGCCGCGATGATGGCAAGCTGCACCACCAGCGCGGGGAGCAGCGGCAGCTGAATGGTCTTGATCGGCATGTCGCCGACCCAGCCATAGCTCGCCAAGGGATACCCGCTCAGCCGCGAGGCGATCAGCAGCAGGTCGGCCGAGCGACCGAGCACCATCACATGGGTCATGTAGAGGCTGTAGGAAATCGTTCCCAGCCACACCGGCCAGCGCGTGCCGAGCAAGCGGCTGATCGCACCGGCCTGGTGCGCGAAGACCCACACTACCACGGCTGCGGGCACGAAGATCCATTCGGGGTGGCCGATCTTCGCCGAAAACCACACGAACAGCAACAGGGCGGCAAGCGACAGGCATTCCAGCAGCGTCGCTGCAGGCAGCGCGCTTCCCTCGCGGCGGCGAAAAAATCCCCAGCACAGGGCACCTGCAGCAAATCCGGTCAACCCGCGCTGCAGGTCGGTGGTCAGCACCGGCCAGCTGGCCCACTGGCTGTGCAGCACGAGCGCGGCGAGACCACAGGTCCCAAGCAGCCAGACCCCGCCGCGCCCGCGATAGGCCAGCGCGGCCAGCGCGTAGAGGAACAGCTCGACCGAGATCGACCAGCTCACCCCGTTAAACGAGTTCTGCCGGTGCGGGACGTAGCCATCGAGCAGGAACGTGGCCGTGAACAGATGCGCCGGCGAATGGGTGCCGGTAAACGGCGCCCGCAGACTGAGCCCGCCCGAGCCGATTATCCAGGCGGCGACCTCCATCGCGGCGAACAGGGTGATCATCACCAGGTGGACCGGCAGGATCCGCCCCAAGCGCAGGACCGCGAAACGGCGAAGCGGAAAGCCCCCTGCGAGCTTGTCGCCATAGGAGCAGGCGATCACGAAGCCCGAAAGGACGAAGAAGAAGTCGACGAACAGACTGCCCATTTGCGCCAGCGGCAAGGTGGCGAGCCCGTTGTTCGCCGGCAGGTGATGCAGCAGAACCCCGATCGCCGCGATCCCGCGCAGCGAATCGAGCGCGATGAAGCGGTGCCTCGCCTCAGCCAATATGGGTCCGCTCGAACAGTATCGAACGCGCATGACGCAGACGCTCGTCCAGCGCAGGGAGGTGCATTGCCAGCGCTTCTTTTACCCAAGCAAACCGGCCATAAAAGCGGTTGCCGCGGAAACGGATCGGCCCGCCGGGCGGCGTGAGGTCGAAGTCGGCCTCTGGCGCGAAAATCTGCGCGGCCATCGGGCGCGGCGTCGCCGATGGATTGGTGGTTCCGCGATGCCACAGCGTCGAAGGGCGGATCAGCACGTCACCTTGCCGCGCGCTGAGCTGACGGGCGCGACCCTGCCAGGGCTGGCGACGCAGCTGCCAGTAGGCGAGCGGCTCGGCATGGCTCGCCTCAACCAGTTCGAGCGCACCGTTTTCCGGACCGCAATCGACCAACATCACATTGACGATCATGAACATGTTGTCGCGGCGGCTGTCGGTGTGGAGCTCCTGCGGACGGCTGCCGGGGAGATTGAGGTTGCCGGTTATGCCCCCCACCGACAAATGTGTGCCGGACAGTTGCTGGACGAGCTGCGGTATTGCCGCTGCATCGAGCGCGGCGCTCAGCGGCAATCCTGCCGCTCCGGCGGTGAAGTTGAGGTTGCCTGCCGCAACGCCGGGCTCTTCCGGCAATGTGCCTGCGGACCTGAGCGTCAAATACTGCTCGACGATAGCGCAAGCCAGGTTCGCGCAAACATCGGTCGGGATCGCGCCGGGCAACAGCAAGTAACCGTCGCGCTCATAGTCGGCACGCGCGGCGGCTGCCGCTACCACCACCGCTCTGGCCGGGCGACAAAGCCTGCGCGCGCCTCGATCGCAAGGCCTGCATTGAGCACGCCCTGTTCGTCGAAGGGGCGGCCGATGATCTGGAGGCCCAGCGGCAAGCCTTCACGATTGAGCCCGGCGGGGACCGACATGGCGGGAAGTCCGGCAAGGCTGGCGGGGACCGCGAACACGTCGTTGAGGTACATCGCCAGCGGATCGTCGCTCTTCTCGCCGAGGCCAAACGCGGCGGTCGGCGCGGTGGGTGCGAGGATCACGTCGCACTGCTCGAAAGCCTGCGCGAAGTCGCGGGCGATGAGCGTGCGCACCTTCTGCGCCTGGGTGTAATAGGCATCGTAAAATCCGGCCGAGAGCACATAGGTGCCGATCAGGATGCGGCGCTTGACCTCGGCCCCAAAGCCAGCGGCGCGGGTGGCGGCATACATGTCCTGCAGCCCCGCACCGTCGGGCAGCTCGCGCAGGCCGTAGCGCACCCCGTCATAACGCGCGAGGTTCGATGAAGCTTCGGCCGGGGCGATGATGTAGTAGGCCGGCAGCGCATACTTGGTGTGCGGCAGGCTGATCTCAACGATCTCGGCGCCCGCATCCTTGAGCCAGGCGATCCCCTGATCCCAGCTCACCGCAACGTCGGCATCCATCCCGTCCATGCGGTATTCGCGCGGCACGCCGACGCGTTTGCCCTTCATTTCGGGATTGAGGCCGGCTTCCCACTGCGGCACGGCCATGTCGAGGCTGGTCGCGTCCTTGGGATCGAAGCCCGCCATCGCCTCGAGCATGATCGCGCAGTCGCGCACGTCGCGCGCCATCGGTCCGGCTTGGTCAAGCGAGGAGGCGAAGGCAACGATGCCCCAGCGGCTGCACCGGCCATAGGTGGGCTTGATCCCCGAGATGCCCGTGAAGGCCGCGGGCTGGCGGATCGAGCCGCCGGTATCGGTCCCGGTCGCCGCTGGCGCGAGCCTGGCGGACACCGCGGTAGAGCTGCCGCCCGAGGAGCCGCCGGGGGCAAGCGCCGCGTTGCCGCCATCCTGGCGCCGCCACGGCGAGATCACGTTGCCGAAGTACGAAGTCTCGTTCGATGAGCCCATCGCGAACTGATCAAGGTTGAGCTTGCCGAGCATTCCCGCGCCGGCGTCCCACAGCTTCTGCGAGACCGTACTCTCGTACTCGGGCACAAATCCTTCGAGGATATGGCTGGCTGCGGTGGTCTGCACGCCCTTGGTGGCGAACAGGTCTTTCATCCCGATCGGCACCCCGCCCATCAGGCCGAGCGGCTCACCCTTGGCACGGCGCGCGTCGGTGGCCTTGGCGGCTTCGATCGCCTTGTCAGGTGTGGCGACGATGAACGCGTTGAGCGCGCTGGCGGCGGCGACATTGGCGTTGAACGCTTCGGCCACTTCGAGCGCGGAAAACGTACCTGCAGCTACGCCGTCACGGATTGCGGCAACGCCCAAGTCGGTGAGCTGGGTCACTATTCGATCACCTTGGGCACGCCAAAGAACCCGTCCATTGCCGCTGGAGCATTGGCCAGCACTGCATCGCGCCGGCCGCCGCCGGTCAGCGGATCGGCGTCGATCACGTCGGGCCGCAGGCGCAGGTAGTTCGGGATAACCGCCGTCATGGGCTCGACCCCGCTGACGTCAACCTCGCCCAGCTGCTCGACCCAGGCGAGGATCCCGTTGAGTTCGGGAACCATGGCCGCAAGCTCGACCTCGCTCACCTTGATGCGGGCCAGCGCCGCGATCCTCGCCACGGTGGCGGTATCAACCGACATTCTTCGTGCTCACCTTAGTATGCGAAATTACTTCTTCTGCGGCGCGTCGCTGGGCTTGGGTGCGCCTTCGGCGCCGCCGCCTTGCGCTTGCTGCGCCTGCATCTGCTGCATCTGCATCATCGCCTCGAACTGTTCGCGCGGCATGACCTGCAGGATGTCGAGATCGAACACCAGGTCGCTGTTCGCCGGAATAACCACCTCACCGGTCTGCTGGTTGCGCTTGTCCTCGGCGCCATAGGCCTTGGCGGACGGAATGATCAGCTTGTATTTGCCGCCCTGCTTCATCTTGAGCAGGCCCTCGCTGAAGCCGGGGATCATGCCGGTAACCGGCAGCGGCTGCTGTTCGCCCTTGTCGAACACCTTGCCGTTCTTGAGCTTGCCGACATAGTTCACCACGACGACATCGTTGGCGGTAATGGCGGTGCCAGTCCCGGCCTTAACGGTTTCGACCTCGATCGCTTTGGGCAGGCTGAACCAGACGAGCGCGGCGGCGGCGAGCGCGATGCCCAGCACTCCCAACCACAGCTTGGTCAGCACACCCTTGGCAACGGGCTGCAACGGTACGCGGGTGATCTCGGTCATCTGGGTTCCCTGTCTGGTCTTCAGTTTCGCGTTCGCGCATCTGCCGGATAAGCAAAAGGGCGCGGAACAGTCCGCGCCCTCATGGCCTAACACGCGCCGCCGTTCAAGCGGCCATGCGGCGTCTACTTGATCCCGTCGCGTTCCATGCGCTTGCGCTCCATCTTGCGGGCGCGGCGCACGGCAGCGGCCTTTTCACGGGCGCGCTTTTCGCTCGGCTTCTCGTAGTGACGACGCAGTTTCATCTCGCGGTACACGCCTTCACGCTGCAGCTTCTTCTTAAGCGCGCGCAGGGCCTGCTCCACATTGTTGTCGCGAACGAGAATTTGCATAAACCGAACCACCTCAGAGCAAAAAAGACGAGAACCCCGCCAACCATCGGTGCGGGGGAGCACCTTTTATTCGAATACGTTTAAACCTGCCCGAATCCTTGCAGAATGGGCCGAACCGGCGCGCGGCTAGCATCAACTCCACCCATTGGCAAGCCTGTCGCGGCGGGAAAGGTCCTCAATGAAGCCAATCTGCGATGAAAAAGGCGCGGCGGACCAAGGTCCCCCGCGCCCCTTCAAGACCCGGCCGCTCAGAACCTGAAGCTGATCCGCGCGCGGTAGCTCTGATTGCGGAAATCGTCGCGCATCACGGTGGTATCCGCCTCAAGCGCCACTTCCGCGGTCTTGCCAAGGTTGATGGCGATCCCGCCGCTCAGCTCGCCCCAGTCGTTGTCGGACGGCGTGAGCGCGAAGGGCGCCACCGCCGGGCCGCCTGCGAAACCGGCGAGGAAGCTGGTCGGCTGGTCGGCGAAGTCATGGACATAGTTGGCTTCGAAGAACGGACGGATCGACGATGCGTTCTTGGTGCTGAGGCTGAAGCCGAGGCGGCTTTCGAGCGCTTCCTGATCCTGCCGCTGTATCCTCAATGCCATCGGGCCGCCAGTTTCGAAACCGCCGCTCATGCCGAGCCGGCCAAAGCGCATCGAGGCACGCGGCACGATCGACAGGTTCGACTTGTGCGCAAGGTCGAAACCGATCCCCACCTCACCGGAGAAGGCAAAGCCATCATCCTTGAAGTGCAGGGCATAAGGCGTGTTGACCAAGGTCACGGTGCGATCCGACGACGATTCGTGCAGACCAAGCCCGAGGCGGGCATCGACGCGCATGCCGTTGCCGTTGCTGATGGCACCATAGAGGTTGAGCTGGAACAGCCACGCGTTGGCCTTCTGCGGGGCACCGCCGGTATCTCCGGAAAGGTTGGAATAGTAAGCCCCGATGCCCAGCGTGGTATGGTCGCTGACCGCCTGTTCGACGCCCGCTGCGGCGAACCAGCCGTCGAACTTGTCACGCCCCGCTGAGGCCGCCGCCGGCATCGGCAGCGAACTGCCGTTGATATAGCCCGCCGCAAGGTAGCCGCTCATGTCGTCAGGCAGCCTGCTGCCCTCCCCGGTGTTTTCGGCCAGGCCCAACGCCGAATTCATCGGCGAATAGGAGCGCAGTATTCCGGCCTGGCTGGCCAGTGCAGCCGGCTGGCCGATCAGCGCCATGTGGCCGGTGCTGCTGCCCGGCTGGATCGAGTGGACCCGCTGGCGGAAGAACCGGTCAGAGCTCGAAAGACCGACAACTTCCATACCGGTCCGCGCGCTCTCGGTGCGCGGCGCGGCGCTTTCGAAGAAGGCGCGGATGGTCGCCTGGTTCTGCAGGTCGAGCGGGCCGTAGAGCCCGGCCAGTGCTCCGTTCGCCGACGAGGCACGGTCGGCGTCCATCAGCGAGGCGTAGGAGACCTGCACTGCGGAAGTGGGATCGACCACGCTCGCATAAGGCACCGCAGTAATCTGCACCGCCACCGCAGTCGGCGAATAGACCAGGGTCGGGCGCAGGATGGCGCTGATCGATGCGCTGGCCCCGAAAGCGCCGGTCACCGCGTTCTGCGCGGTCAGGAAGGTATAGGTATCCCCGGCCCGCGGCATGGTGCCGCTGTTGATCGAGAAAATTACAGCACCGCCAAGATTGGCAACGCCGCCGGTGGCGCCGTTCGCCTGAACCACCACCCGG
>JANOAD010000003.1:0-2056 GCA_031410955.1 Novosphingobium sp.
AATACGTCCTCAACGGCACCAAATGGTGGTCGTCGGGCGCAGGCGACCCGCGCTGCAAGATCGCGATCGTCATGGGCAAGACCGATTTCGAGGCCAAGCGCCACGCCCAGCAATCGATGGTGCTGATGGAGCTCGACGCCCCCGGGGTCGAGATTGTGCGCCACCTGCCGGTGTTCGGCTACGATGACGCGCCGCACGGGCACATGGAAATCAAGCTGAACGATGTCCGCATCCCGGCCAGCAACATGCTGCTCGGCGAGGGCCGCGGGTTCGAGATCGCCCAGGGCCGGCTCGGGCCGGGGCGCATCCACCACTGCATGCGCACCATCGGCGTCGCCGAAGAGGCAATTGCCAAGATGGCCAAGCGGCTCCAGTCGCGGGTCGCCTTCGGCAAGGCGGTGTCCGAACAATCGATCTGGGAGCAGCGCATCGCGCGTGCCCGCATCGATATCGAAATGACCCGTCTGCTGTGCCTCAAGGCTGCGGACATGATGGACAAGGTCGGCAACAAGGCTGCTGCGGCCGAAATCGCGATGATCAAGGTCCAGGCGCCAATGATGGCGCTGCGGATTCTCGACGACGCGATCCAGGCGCACGGCGCAGGCGGGGTGTCCGAAGACTTCGGGCTGGCTTCCGCTTGGGCGCATCAGCGTACGCTGCGGATCGCCGATGGTCCGGACGAAGTGCACAACCGTGCGATTGCCCGGATCGAATTCGCCCGACATTCGCCCAATGCGCCGAAGGTTGATGGGATGAGCTCGGGCGATATCGGGGTATCGCGGTAAAGTTGGCGTCGTCCCGGGCTTGACCCGGGACCGCTGGCCTCTGGACGCTGCGCCGGTTCATCCGGCCAGCGATCCCGGATCAAGTCCGGGATGACGAAATGGAGTTAAATCAATGAAAGCCGCAGTCCTGATCGAAGCGGGCAAGCCGCTCGAGATCGAGCAGTTGACGATCAGCAAGCCGGGTCCGCACGAGGTGCTGATCCGCACCGCCGCTTGCGGGCTATGCCATTCGGACCTGCACTTCATCGAAGGCACCTACCCGCACGCTATGCCCGCGGTGCCGGGGCATGAAGCCGCCGGAATCGTCGAAGCGGTCGGCAGCGAAGTGCGCACGGTCAAGGTCGGCGATGCTGTCGTGACCTGCCTCTCGGCCTTCTGCGGGCACTGCGAATTCTGCGTCACCGGGCGCATGGCGCTGTGCCTGGGCGCGGAAACGCGGCGACCGCAGGGCGCCGAACCGCGGATTGCCCGCGGTGACGGGACCCCGGTGGCGCAGATGCTCAACCTCTCCGCCTTTGCCGAAATGATGCTGATCCACGAACACGCCTGCGTGGCGATTAATCCCGACATGCCGCTTGACCGGGCGGCGGTGATCGGATGCGCGGTAACCACCGGCGCGGGGACGATCTTCAACGCCTGCAAGGTCACCCCGGGCGAAACCGTTGCCGTGGTCGGCTGCGGCGGGGTTGGGCTTGCCACGATCAACGCCGCCAAGATCGCCGGGGCGGGGCAGATCATTGCTGCCGATCCGATGCCCGAAAAGCGCGCCTTGGCGATGAAGCTCGGGGCTACTCATACGGTCGATGCCTCGGACCCGGACGCGGCCAAGATGATCCAGGAAATGAGCAAGGGCGGGGTCGATCACGCGGTCGAAGCGGTCGGGCGTCCGGCCTCGGCTCAGCTCGCGGTCAGTTCACTGCGGCGCGGCGGGACAGCGACTATTCTGGGCATGATGCCGCTCAATGAGAAAGTCGGCCTGTCGGCAATGGACCTGCTCTCGGGCAAGAAACTGCAAGGCGCGATCATGGGGATGAACCACTTCCCGGTTGATCTGCCGCGGCTGGTCGAGTTCTACATGCGCGGGCTGCTCGATCTCGACACGATCATCGCCGAACGCATCCCGCTTGAGAAGATCAATGAGGGGTTCGAAACGATGAAGACCGGCGCCTCGGCGCGCTCGGTCATCGTGTTCGACAACTGATTCAAGTCCCCCTCCCGCTTGCGGGAGGGGTTAGGGGTGGGCCTGTTCCGCCCCGTGGCCCACCCCCGAC
>JANOAD010000004.1:0-4855 GCA_031410955.1 Novosphingobium sp.
TGCGGACCGGGGCACGCTGTGCGTTTCCAGCCAGGTCGGCTGCACGCTGAACTGCCGCTTCTGCCACACCGGCACGATGCGGCTGGTGCGCAACCTGACGCCGGGCGAGATCGTCGGCCAGGTCATGCTCGCGCGCGATGCCTTGGGCGAATGGCCAAATTCCCCATTGAGTCCCCGCGCAGGCGGGGACCTCAGGCCAGTTAGCGCTTCGTCTCATGAGGCCCCCGCCTTCGCGGGGGATCAATTCGATGACGAAGACGACGGCGGCGGCTATTCCGCTGACGGCCGCCTGCTCACCAACATCGTGATGATGGGCATGGGCGAGCCGCTGTACAATTTCGACAATGTCCGCGATGCCTTGAAGCTGGTGATGGACGGTGATGGCCTCGGCCTGTCGCGCCGCCGGATCACGCTGTCGACTAGCGGGGTGGTGCCGATGATGGCTCGCGCCGGGGCCGAGATCGGGGTCAACCTCGCGGTTTCGCTCCACGCCACTAACAAAGAGGTGCGCGACGAGATCGTGCCGATCAACCGCAAGTACGGGATCGAAGAATTGCTCCAGGCCTGCGCCGACTATCCCGGTGCCTCGAACGCGCGGCGGATCACGTTTGAATACGTGATGCTCAAGGACAAGAACGACAGCGACGCCGATGCGCGCGAGCTGGTCCGGCTGATCAAGCAGTACAACCTGCCCGCCAAAGTCAACCTGATCCCGTTCAACCCGTGGCCCGGAGCAATCTATGAATGTTCGGCGCCCGAGCGGATCAAGCGCTTCTCCGACATCGTGTTCGACGCCGGGATCAGCGCCCCGGTGCGCACGCCGCGCGGCCGCGACATCGATGCCGCCTGCGGCCAGCTCAAGACAGCGGCGCAGAAAATGAGCCGCGCCGAGCTTGACCGGCTGGCGGACGAGAAGCAAGCCGCGCTGGGCTAAACCTCCCTGCCGGCAACTGCCTGTTAGGCCTTTGCTGCTAGGCTAGCGCGCAACTGGAGGCTCCCGCCCATGAAACGCGCATTGATTCTGCTCGCCCTAGCTGCGCTGCCGCTCGCCGGCTGCTCGGGCAAAGCCAAGGCACCCGATGACAAGCTTGCTGTAGCGGGCCCTTCGAAGCACAACCCGTGGAGCGTCGACGGCGGCGCGAGCGAAGTAGCGCCCGACCCCAAGGCCAAGCCCAAGCCCAAGGCAGAGGCCAAGAAAGCGCCGGCCAAGGATGCCGCCGTGCCCAGCAATCCGTGGGCCAAGGATCCGCCTCCAGGTGCCCAATCTAGCCCGAGTCCGGCGGCCAAGGACAAGCCGAAAGCGAAATAATCGCAGCCGGGTTGCGGCAAGAAAACAACGTATCATCGCGGCGCAGGCTCGGTTTGTCCCGCGCCGGCGCGGTTCGTCCTGATGTTCATCTGTGGTTGTGAAACACGCTGCTTGATGGCGGCAACATGATCGCAATCGGATGAAAGGAACAGGGCGATGAAAAAGGTGATTCTTTCGGCGGTCGTTGCCGCCACAGCGCTGACTTCGGTCCCCGCGTTCGGTGATCCGCCGCCGTGGGCTCCGGCGCATGGTCGCCGCCATCACGAGCGGTACCAGGATCATGACCGCGGTTACGATGGCGGCTATCAGCGCCATTATTACCGCACCGACAATGGCATCAACTACTGGCGTGGTGACGACGGTCGTTACTACTGCCGCCGCAGCAACGGCACCACCGGCATTCTGGTTGGCGCAGTGGCCGGCGCGCTGCTCGGCCGCTCGATCGACCGCTATGGCGACCGTTCGACCGGGACCATCCTCGGTGCCGCTGCCGGCGCATTGCTCGGCCGCGAAGTCGAACGCAGTTCGGCGCGCTGCCGCTAACACAGGTGTTGACCTGACGGGCCATCCTCCGCCAAGCCACGGGGGATGGCCCGACCCACCGATCTGCCCGCAGTCCTGATCACCGGCGCTGCCCGGCGGATCGGCGCGGTGCTTGCCCGCTGCTTCGGTGCGGCCGGCTGGCACGTTGTCATCCACGCCGGCCATTCGCCCCGTGAAGCGGCTGAAGTCGCTGCCAGCCTGCCCTCGGCCGAAGTGGTCCAGTGCGACCTCGTCGATGGTAGTGCGGCGCTGGCGATGGTCGCGGACCTCGCCCGGCGCCTGCCCGATTGGCGAATGCTGATAAATTCCGCGGCGGTGTTCAAGCCCGACACCGCACAGGCGATCGATCCCGCGATTTTTACCGAAGCCATGGCCGTCAACGCCGAAACGCCAGCGCGCATGGCGCAGGCCTTTCTGACCTCCGCGGCCAGCAGTGGCGGCAAGCGGGTGATCCACTTCCTCGACCAGAAGCTCGCCAATCCCAACCCCGATTTCTTCAGCTACACGATGGCCAAACACGCGCTCTCCGCGACGGTGAAGATGCTGGCGATGGCCGCGCCTGATCCGGAGACCCGCATTTACGGCCTCGCCCCCGGCGCGATGCTTCCCAGCCACGACCAGCGCAGCGAGGAGCACGAGATCAGCGGACGGATGAACCTCCTCGGACGTCTTACATGTCCCAATGAATTGGCCGAAGCCGCGCTGTTCCTGTCCGGCGGCTGGCTGGCGAGCGGCGAAACGCTGTTCATTGACTCGGGCCAGCACCTGCTCGCCCAGCCGCGCGACGTGCTTTACCTCGCGCGGCAATGATCGAAGCCCTGCTCACCTCCACTGCAGTCGTCGCGCTCGCCGAGATCGGCGACAAGACCATGCTGCTCGCGATTGTCCTCGCTGCACGGCTGCGCGCGCCGTGGGCGATCCTCGCGGGCATTCTCGTCGCCACCATCGCCAACCATGCGCTCGCCGCGTTGGTCGGGACCGAGGTCGCCGGGCTGCTCGACGCGCAGTGGTTCCGCATCGCGGTCGCGCTGGGTTTCATCGCAATGGCCGCCTGGACGTTGATGCCCGACAAGCTCGACGACGTGGACCACGCCGTTCGGAGCCGCGGCGGCGCGTTCTTGACCACAGTGGTATCGTTCTTCCTCGTTGAAATGGGTGATAAGACCCAGGTCGCGACCATCGCGCTCGCGGCGCATTACCACAGCGTGATGGTGGTCGCGGCGGGGACCACGCTGGGGATGATGCTGGCCAATGGTCCGGCGGTGTTGCTGGGCGAGACGATCGTCAAGCGGGTCTCGCTGAAGGCCACGCGGGCCGCTGCGGCATTGCTGTTTCTGGTTCTGGGGTTATGGCAATTGATTGCAGCGCTGGGCTGGCGGGCCTGAATTATCCCTTGCGCGACCGGCTTAGCTGAATAGGTTCGCGATTCTATGTGGCTGTTAGACAAGATGCTTCGTTCGTTGGTCCGCAAAGGCCAGCTGGTGATCACCGACTATGACGGCAAGGTCTATCGCTACGGCGATGGCACCGGCGAACCGCTGGGCTTGCGCTTTACCGACAAGGGCGCTGCGTTCCACATCGCCAAGGACCCGCGAGTTGGCGCAGGCGAAGCCTATATGGACGGGCGACTGGTGGTCGAACCGCCGCACGATGTGCGCGATTTCGTGCTGTTCGTGATGGGTCAGGGCGGCGAGGTGCAGGCCGGTAATCCGCTGCGCCGGATGTTCGACCGGATCGGATCGCAGCTCGATCAGATGAACCGCCGCAGCCGCGCGCGCCGCAATGTCGAGCACCATTACGATCTGACCCGGCGCTTTTACGAACTGTTTCTCGATAGCGACCGGCAGTATTCGATGGCCTATTTCAGCGATCCGGCCAATTCGCTGGAGCGCGCGCAGATCGACAAGAAGGCGCTGATTGCGGCCAAATTGTACATGCCCAGGGCCGGCGCGGACAAGCTGCGGGTGCTCGATATCGGCGGCGGCTGGGGCGGTTTCGGGCTCTATCTCCACCGGCACTATGGCTGCGAAGTGCTGGGCGTGAGCCTCGCCCCCGATCAGGTCCGCTTCGCCAACGAACGCGCCGAAGCCGCTGGCGTCGCCGACAAGGTCAAGTTCCAGCTGATCGATTACCGCGATGTCACCGGGCAGTTTGACCGGATCGCCAGCGTCGGCATGCTCGAACACGTTGGCGCGCGCTCGTACCGCGAATTCTTCACCAAGACCCGTGAACTGCTCACCGAGGACGGGGTGATGGTGACGCACACCATCGGCCGCACCGGCGCATCGGGCGCGACCGACAAGTGGAACCGCAAATACATCTTTCCCGGGCACTACCTGCCCGCGATCAGCGAGCTCGCCGGCGCTTGCGAGGAGACCGCCTGGAAGATTACCGATATCGAAGTGCTGCGCTATCACTACGCGCGCACACTCGCCGAATGGTACCGCCGGGCCACGCTCCACCGCGAGGAAATCATCGCGCTCTACGACGAGCGCTTCTTCCGCATGTGGCAATTCTACCTTGCGGGCGGCGAACAGGGTTTCGCGAACGGCAGTCTGGTTAATTTTCATGTGCAATCGACCAAGCGCGCGAACACCTTGCCGATGACCCGCGATTACATCGCCGCCGAAGCCGCGCGGCTCTCGGCGCTCGATGAAGCGCCCGAGTGGCACCTGGAGCGGCAGGCGGCGGAGTAGTTGAAGCGGAATCCCGAGCTTCACATTCACTGCGAAGCCCGGAGTCGGACAGATCAGTCGCCTTTGATAAAGTTACCTTTGGCTACTTCCCGCTGATAAAGCTTATGTACGCGCTCAAAGATTTCGGGCCGCTGCGGCTTCTCTTCAAGCTCGCGGATCGCCTTGCCTTCGTTCTCGTTGCGCATTCCGCCCTTACCCTCGCGCTCGATCGCTTCCAGGCCGTTTTCGAAATCGGTTTTTTCTACAGGCATGACTTGCTCCTTGGTTCGGTTGAGGATTTCTGATTAGCCCGCGCGCAGTCTTGCGG
>JANOAD010000005.1:0-4220 GCA_031410955.1 Novosphingobium sp.
GCCGACAGCCGCGACGAGATGACCGGTGAGCGGCTCGATGAACTGGAAGATCCGTTCCGCCTCTACCGCTGCCACACAATCATGAACTGCGCCAACGTCTGCCCCAAGGGCCTCAACCCCGCCCGCGCGATCGCCGAGATCAAGAAGATGCAGGCGGCCAAACACGTCTGATGAGCGACGATCGGGGATTCATCAGCGAGCCCGATCCGGACAATCCGGGTTGGCATACCTGGCAGCTGAACGACACGACCCGCTTCAACAGCTGGATGTTTCCCAGGCTGCTGGTGCGCCGCGACGATGACGGCAAGGCGCGGCTCAGAATGTTCCCCGAGCACCGCCACACCAACCTGGGGAACAACATCCACGGCGGCACGGTGATGGCGCTGGTCGATATTGCGTTGTTCGCCTGTTCGCGCCAGCTCGGCATCATAGAGGCTGGAACTGCTGTGACGCTCGATCTCAACGTTCAATTTATTGGCGCCGGCAAACCCGGTGAGCCCTGCGATGCCGTGACCGAGCTGCTCAAGGAAACCCGCCGGCTGGTCTTCCTGCGCGGGATCGTCGAGCAGGAACCGGGCGGAATCATCGCCGCATTTTCTGGCACGATCCGCAAGCCCACTGCCCCGCGATGACCAGCGTACTCGCCGCTTACGAGGCGTTGATTGCGGCCGGTGAGCTGCAACCAGATCCAGCGCAGCGCACCGCTGCGCAGCGTCTGGCGGAGATGCAAGTGGCGCTCGAGGCCATCCCATCGCGCGGATCGGTGCTGTGGCGCCTGGCCGGACGCAAACCCGATCCGGTGCGCGGGCTCTACCTATGGGGCGGAGTCGGACGCGGCAAGTCGATGCTGATGGACCTGTTCCACCACTGCCTGACCATACCCGAGAAGCGCCGGGTCCACTTCCACGCCTTCATGCTCGAAGTGCATGCGCGGCTGCGCGAGGCGCGCAAGAGCGAGAGCGGCGACCCCATACCGCCGGTTGCTGCAGCAATCGCCGATGGGCTGCGCGTGCTGTCTTTCGATGAGATGGTGGTCAACAATTCGGCCGACGCGCAGATCATGAGCCGGCTGTTCACGCAGCTGATTGTCGAACACCGGCTGTGCATCGTCACCACCAGCAATCGCGCGCCGTCCGAGCTCTATAAGGACGGCCTCAACCGCGAACATTTCCTGCCCTTCATCGCTTTGATCGAGCGCGAGCTTGACGTCATGCCGCTCAATGGCCCAGTCGATTACCGGCTCGAGCGTTTGGCCGGGATCGACGGTTGGCACACCCCGCTCGGCGATGCGGCAACGGCGCAGGTGCGTGAGGCCTTCTTTCGCCTGACCGACTATCCGCCGGAAGACAGCGCGCATGTCCCTGCGGCCGATTTCGATCTCGGCGGCGGGCGCGTGCTCCACGTGCCCAAGAGCCTCAAAGGGGTCGCGGTGTTCAGCTTCAAGCGACTGTGCGGCGAACCGCGCGGAGCGGCGGACTACCTGGCGATTGCCCAAGCCTATCACACCGTGATCCTGGTCGGGGTGCCGGAGATGGGCCCGGAAAATCGCAATGAAGCGGCGCGTTTCGTGACGCTCATCGACGCGCTGTATGAGAACAAGGTCAAGCTGTTTGTCACCGCAGCGGCCGAGCCTGATCAACTTTACCCTGCCGGCGACGGCCGCTTCGAGTTCGAACGGACCATCAGCCGGCTTACTGAGATGCAAAGCAGCGACTATCTGGCCGCAGGACACGGTGAAGCGTGACACGTGACCGATTGTTCACCTTGTGATAATGTAACATCTGTCTAAGGAGGCGCACGACCCGCCACCTGATCCGAAGAGAACCTGTCCGTGCGCTTTCTGCTTCTTTGTACTACATTGCTTGCGAGTCCGGCCCTCGCCCAGGCCCCCGATAACGATGGCGATGCCGCAAAGGCTACCGACATCGTCGTCACCGCGCAGCGACTGAACGCCGCCCGCGAAAAGATCGATCCGTCGATCGGCGCACAGGCATCGACCTTCCAGCACACCGACCTCGAGATTCAGCCGGGAGGCATCGATCGGGGCCTGGCGGGCGTTCTGCTTCAGGCACCGGGCGTGTCGATGGACAACGACGGCGACGGCGAAATCCACGTCCGTAACGAACACGGCAACGTCCTCTACCGGCTCAACGGCATCAACATCCCGCAGGCCTTCCATGGTTTCGGTTCGCTGGTCGATCCGCGTGTGGCAGAATCGGTCGAGGTGCTGACCGGCGCCCTCCCCGCGCAATACGGCTTCCGCACCAGCGGCGTAGTCAACTTGACGACCCGCAAGGAAGCATTCGATTCGGACGGCGACGTCGGCATCTATGGCGGTAGCAACGGCAGCTTCATCCCCAGTTTCACCCTGCGCGGACCGATCGGGCGGCTCAACTACTTCGTGTCGGGCAGCTACCAGCAAAGCGATCTGGGGCTGGCCAACCCCGAACCGACGCGCAGCGCGATCCACGATCGCTCGAAGACCCTACGCGGGTTTGGCTATCTGTCGTACATCCTGGGCGACAACGACCGGATCTCGGTGTTTGGCGGCTCCGCGCTGGCCAAGGTGCAGCTGCCTAATCAAACCGGGATTGCCCCCGACTTCACACTCAACGGCCGCACCACCTTCGATTCGGCCACGCTTGACCAGAACCAGCGACAGGATGCCTGGTTCGCGGTAACTTCGTGGCAGCACTCGACCGAGGCTTTTAACCTCCAGGTCTCGGCTTTCACCCGCTACGCCAAGGCCCGCTTCCTGCCCGATCCGCAGGGCGGCACCCTGATGTTCAACGGCACCGAGTCAGACCTCACCCAGACCAGCCAGGCGCTCGGCCTGCAGGTTGATGGTTCGCTCAAGCTGGGCGAATCGCACACCTTGCGCGCGGGCCTGTTCTACCAGCAGGACCGTAGTCGCTCGAACAGCATCAACCGGGTATTTGGGGCCGACAGTCTCGGCAACCAAACCAGCGACGTGCCGATCGTGATCCCGGTCAGCGAGCGCCTGACCGGTCGCGACTGGTCTGGCTATGTGCAAGACGAATGGAAGCTTGGCGAAGCCGTCACAGTGAATGCCGGGCTGCGCTATGATCACACTGAAAGCCAGATCAGCGAAAGCCAGCTCAGTCCGCGCATCGGGCTGGTCTGGACGCCTGACAGTGCCACCACCCTCCACCTTGGCTATGCCCGCTACTTCACCCCGCCCCCGCTGGTCCTGATCGGACAAGGCACATTGGCGGCTTTTACCGGAACGACCGGCGCGCCCGCAAACACAACTTCCGGCCCGATCCGCTCGCAGCGGGAAAACCTGTTCGATATCGGGATGCAGCGCCAGTTCGGCGGCCGCCTGACGCTGGGCGTCGACCTCTATTACAAGCTCGCGACCAACCTGCTTGACGATGCCGAGCTCGGCACGCTGAGGATCTCATCGCCGTTCAACTATGCCAAGGCGCGCAATTGGGGCGTCGAGTTCAGTGCCAGCTATGCCAGTGGACCGCTGCACGTTTACGGCAACCTTGCGCGCGGGGAGCAGAAGGCCAGGGACGTCGTCTCGAACCAGTTCCTGTTCGATCCAGCTGAGGTCGCCTACATCCGGAACCATTACATCTTCACCGATCACTCGCAGAAATGGACCGCATCGGGCGGGATCCAGCTCAACCTGGATGACGGGATCGGCAAGCTCCGCCCGGCGTTGGACTTCATCTATGGCAGCGGACTGCGCGCGGGGGATCCGGCGGGGATAGTACCCAATGGTGGCACCCAGCAAAGCTACCTGGTGGTCAACTTAGGGCTTGCCCAGGTGATCGGCGGCGAGGAGCACGGCTGGACCTTGCGCTTCGACGTGATCAACCTGTTCGACCGCGTTTATCTGCAAGCCGATGGCTCGGGCGTGGGCGCCGGGCAGCCCGTCTGGGGCCAGCGGCGCGGGTTCTTCGCCGGGTTGCGCAAGTCCTTCTAGGCGGCTTGCAACCCGGCGCAGGCACCCCATATTGCGAGCAATTCCGGCGATAACACCCCGCCGATGTGGAAGTTCCCATGATCGAAGTCCGTCCCTTTGCCAGTCTCGGCCACGCCAACCATGGCTGGCTCAATGCCGTCCACCATTTCAGTTTTGCCAATTACCATGACCCCGCCCGCATTGGCTGGGGTGCCTTGCGCGTGTGGAACGACGACACAATCGCTGCGCAAAGCGGCTTTCCCCCGCACCCGCACCGCGACATGGA
>JANOAD010000006.1:0-1707 GCA_031410955.1 Novosphingobium sp.
CGCCGGTGCGCAGGCGTTCCATCATGCGCCACATCCAGCCGGTGCCTTCGCGGCAGGGGGTGCACTGGCCGCAGCTTTCATGCGTGTAGAAGTAGGAGAGGCGGCTGATGGCGCGGACGATGTCGGTCGACTTGTCCATGACGATCACCGCCGCCGTGCCAAGGCCCGAGCCCTGCTCCTTGCAGCCGTCGAAATCCATCGGCATGTCGAAGCACTTGTCGGCGGGCACCAGCGGCACCGAGCTTCCGCCGGGGATCACTGCCAGCAGATTGTCCCAACCGCCGCGAATGCCGCCGCAGTGCTTTTCGATCAGCTCGTCGAACGGGATGCTCATCGCCTCCTCAACGACGCAGGGTTTTTCGACGTGGCCGCTGATCTGGAACAGCTTGGTGCCCTTGTTGCCCTCGCGCCCGAAGCTGCTGAACCATGACGCGCCGCGCCGCAGGATCGTGGGGGCGACGGCGATGGACTCGACGTTGTTGACGGTCGTGGGGCAGCCATAGAGCCCTGCCCCGGCCGGGAACGGCGGTTTCAGGCGCGGCTGGCCCTTCTTGCCCTCGAGGCTTTCGATCATCGCGGTCTCTTCGCCGCAGATGTAGGCGCCCGCGCCGCGGTGGACGAAGACGTCGAAATCGTAGCCCGATTTGCAGGCGTTCTTGCCGAGGAAGCCCGCGTCGTAGGCTTCCTGCACGGCGGCGAACAGCGTTTCGGCCTCGCGGATATATTCGCCGCGGATGTAGACGTAGGCGGCGCGCGCGCGCATCGCGTAGCCGGCAACCAGCGCGCCCTCGATCAGCTTGTGCGGATCGTGGCGGATGATCTCGCGGTCCTTGCACGAACCGGGTTCGGATTCGTCGGCGTTGATCACCAGAAAGCTCGGGCGACCGTCCTTGCTCTCCTTCGGCATGAACGACCACTTGAGGCCCGTCGGGAATCCCGCCCCGCCGCGCCCGCGCAGTCCGCTGGCCTTGATCTCGTCGATGATCGCGTCCTGCCCGCGCGCCATCAGCGCCCTGGTATCGTCCCAATCCCCCCGCGCCTGCGCAGCAGCGAGGGTCCACGGCTGGTAACCGTAGAGGTTGGTGAAGATGCGGTCCTTGTCAGCCAGCATTGTCGCCGCCACTGCCCTTCTTGATCCGCATGTCCACCAGCCCATAGGCCATCAGCCCGAGCCCGAGGGCGACCAGCATTGGCAGCAGGCCCCAACCAAACCACCTGCCCATCACGAAGGCCGAACCCAGCGCGGCGGCAATTCCGGAGATATACTGCATCACCACTCCCCCCGGTAATCGTGGTTGGCCTTGACCATCGCCTTGAGCGTGGTCGGCCCGCCGAGCGGTTCAACGGTGTGGCGGCGCTTGAGCTGGGTCCCGGTCTTGGGCTGCTTGCCCGCCGCCAGCGCATCGAGGATGCGGTCCATATCGGCGGCGGTCAGGTCCTCGTAGTTGTCGTCGTTGATCTGGACCATTGGCGCCGAGGCGCAGTTGCCCATGCATTCGACTTCGTTGAGGGTCCACAGCCCGTCGTCGGTGGTGTGGCCCTTGGACATCCCGCGCGCCTTGCAGGCGGCCATGATCTCGTCGCTGCCGCGCAGCATGCACGGGGTGGTGCCGCAGACCTGGACGTGGAACCGGCCGACCGGGACCAGATTGTACATCATGTAGAAGCTGGCGACTTCGAGCACGCGGATCGCGGGCATATCGAGCT
>JANOAD010000007.1:0-31358 GCA_031410955.1 Novosphingobium sp.
CCGGTGCTGTCGCCCGAGATGAAATCGACCGGCGAAGTGATGGGGATCGACGCGACCTTCCCGATCGCCTTCGCCAAGAGCCAACTCGGCGCGGGCACGCGGCTACCATCAGGCGGCACCGCCTTCGTTTCGGTCAAGGACAGCGACAAGCCGGTGATCCTGCCCGCAGTGCGCCAGCTGATCGACTGCGGCTTCACCGTGATCGCCACCGGCGGCACCCAGCGCTACCTTGCCGCGGCCGGGCTTCCGGTCGAACTGGTCAACAAGGTCGCCGAAGGCCGGCCGCACATTGTCGACAAGATCATCGACGGGCAAATCGCGTTGATTTTCAACACGACAGAGGGCTGGCAGAGCCTCAAGGACTCGCAATCGATCCGCGGATCGGCGCTGACCGGCAAGGTTCCTTACTACACCACCGCCGCTGCTTCGGTTGCCGCCGCGCAGGCAATTGCCGCGCTGGAGGGCGCAAAGCTTGAAGTCCGCTCGTTGCAGGATTATTATAGCAGCTGAGCAATCGCGTTTTTCCGCCACCAGCGACTGGTTCCGCCCGCAGCCCCACGGCGCGGGGGAAGGTTCTAGTCGCTGCGGAGGGGACGACTGCAGGAGGAAAAGATGGCAAGTGTCGAGAAGCTGCCGATGCTGGCGGAAGGCTATGAACGCCTGATCGGCGAGCTGAAGGCGCTGCGTGAGGAGCGCCCCAAGATCGTCGATGCGATCGAAGAAGCGCGCGCGCACGGCGATTTGTCGGAAAACGCCGAGTATCACGCCGCCAAGGAACGTCAGGGCCAGGTCGAGATGATGATCTCCGACCTCGAGGACAAGGTCAGCCGCTCGCAGATCGTCGATCCGACCTCGCTGTCGAGCGACAAGGTGATTTTCGGCGCGACGGTCAGCCTGCTCGACGATGATGACAAGCCGGTTAAGTATCAGATCGTCGGTCCGTACGAGGCAGACGCCAAGATCGGCCGGATCAGCTACAATTCGCCGCTCGGCAAGGCCCTGATCGGCCGCAAGGCGGGCGACGAGGTCGAAGTCACCGTGCCCTCGGGCGACAAGTTCTACGCGGTCGAGAAAATCGAGTTCGTTTGAGGCTTGCGCAGCGCGTGGCCTTCGACAGGCTCAGGCTGAGCGGATATGGTTATATTTCCCAGGCCCGCTCAGGCTGAGCCTGTCGAAGCCCGCGCGCTACCGCTTGAGCATATCCGGCTGGAGCAGGCGGTGCAGGTGCACCACCACGTACTTCATCTCGGCATCGTCGATCGTCGATCGCGCCGCGCTGCGCCAGGCCTCTTCGGCGCTGGCGTAATCGGGATAGACCCCGACGAAGTGAATCTGATCAAGGTCTTCGAATTCGACCGTCTGCGGGTCCTTGACCCGGCCGCCGATGACGAGATGCAGTTTCTGTTCGGACATGCGCGCTGGTTCCCGGGGAGGAGAGAAAGCGCGCCCATAGTCAGCCTGCGCGGCGCGCGCAAGCGAGCGAGTCCGTAGCGTCCTGTTTACTTCCGAAGCGCGGCAACCGCCTTGATCGCCTCACCGGCGAGCCGCGTGCCGCGACTCCGGACTGTCTTGCCCGCCGATACCGCGCGCTGGCGCAGCGGTGCGGTGCCTTCCTCGAGCATGGCCAGGCCATCGTGAGCTGCCTCTCCCGCTGCGTTGCGCGCCTGGCGGCCATAAGTGAGGCCCAGTTCTGCCGCGACCGTGGCGATGCCCATGGCCCGCTTTGCGGTCTTCCCGGCAAATTTGCGCGGCAGAACAGCTGCAATGAGGACGCCAATGCCGACCCCGGCAGCGACGGTAAGCCACGGATATTCACGCGCCAGGCTGCGATAGTCCGCTGGCGGATCGCGATCGGGCAGGGGATCCCGGCGCGGGTGCGCGGGCAGGTCATCGCTCTCGCGCTTCAGGCGCTGTTGCGCTGCGGCGATGCGGCTTGCCACGCGTTCGCGGCGGGGATCGGTCTTGCTCACCTGGGGCCTACTCCTGATCTTCGTTGCGGTCGGCACTATCGCCGTCGTCCTGTATTTCGTCTGACTCGCTCTTGAAAACCCGCCTGGCCAAACGGCCCAGGGGCTCTCGCAAGAACCAAACCAGCAAGAGGCCGATCGTTCCCGCGACAACCGGTTTGTTTTCGCTTGCGACCTTTACCCCGGTCGCCAGCGTATCCTCGATCTCTCCGGTCACCTTGTCCTTGATCCGGCCGCCGACCCCGCGCGCGGCCAAGTCTGACTTTACCTGCGCGACGCCGCCATCCACCAGGTGACGTGCGGCATTGCGATTGGCGCGGTCCGCGATCAAGCGTTGTTCGGCGTCGCTCATGGTTCGTCGTCATCGGCAAGGAGTGCACTCATCCGCTTCCAGAGGCTTCTGGCAGCCAGACCGCTGAGGCCCGCGGCGAGCAGCAGGGCAAGCACCGTCACCCCGGTCGCCGCCCAGGCCCCGATTAGCTCGGCAAGACCGAGCACCAAGCCCATGACCAGCGCCATCAACGCAAAGAACACCAGCGCCAGTGCTAGCGCGGCCCAGCCGGTGATGCCCTTGATCCCGGCTCCCGCCACCGTAGCGCGCGACTTCTGATAGGCGAATTCGGCTTCCAGCAGGGTCCGCCCATCGCTGGCCAATTGCTTGACGTCGTCGACCAGCGACCGGTCAGCGTCCGCGTCGGGGTCAGGCTTGATCAGAGGTGGGGAAACATCGTCCATGGCCAGCTGACATGGCGCGGAGCGCCGCGCCCTGTCAATCAGGCTGCATCAATCGTCCGACGATCCGCCGCGGAACAGCCGCGCGAAGAAGAACCCGGCGACTGCCGCAATTCCCACTGCGAGCCCGGGGCTCTTGCGGACGAACTGACGGGCATCGTCACCCAGCTCGTTCAGTTCTTTGGATTCAATCTTCGCTGCGGTTTCCTGCATCGAGCGTGCGGCGGTGCGGGCATAGTCGCCATAGCGGGTGCCAAGCTTCTCATCGATCGTGCCGGCGTTGTCCGAAACGATCTTGCCCAGGCCCGCGATCGCATCGCTGGTGCGGGCCTTGCCGTCCTTGGCCAATTCGCCGGCCTTGCCGCGCGCCTGTTCAGCCATGGTCTTGGCTTCCTCGACCCAGTCGGCACCCTTGGCGGTGACCTGCTCGCGGTAAGCGCCGGCCTTGGCCTGGGCTTCCTTGCCCAGCACCGCAGCTCCGGCGCGGGCTTCGTCAATCGCCTTCGAGAACTTGGCCTTGGCTTCGGCGGTCGCGGGCTGGGGCGCGGCCGCCTTGCGCGGAGCGGCAGGCTTCTTCGCGGCAGCGGGCTTCTTGGCGCTCGAGGCAGGAGTATCGGCCATGACGGATTCCTTCTGATTTCTGGTAGCCCGCGGTCTGCGGCGCTCTGGGATATGTGGACATCAATCCGGCAGCGTTCAAGTGGTTCCCCAATCCGTGACGCATAGCAATGCAACTTGCAGCCCGCGGCGGCGATGCTAAGGCGCGCAGCAGTCAATTCCGGCCGACAGGGAACCGCCATGACCACCATCATCGACATCCACGCCCGCGAAATTCTCGACAGCCGGGGCAACCCGACCGTCGAAGTCGATGTGTTGCTGGACGATGGCAGCTTCGGCCGCGCCGCGGTGCCATCGGGCGCATCGACCGGCGCACACGAAGCCGTCGAACTGCGCGACGGCGACAAGTCGCGCTACCTCGGCAAGGGCGTGCTCAAGGCTGTGAACGCGGTCAACGACGAGATCAGCGACGCGATTCTCGGCCTCGATGCCGAAGACCAGCGCGATGTCGACCATGTCATGATCGAACTCGACGGGACCGAGAACAAGGCGCGGCTGGGCGCCAATGCGATCCTCGGCACCAGCCTGGCGGTGGCCAAGGCGGCCGCCAACGCGCGCGGGCTGCCGCTCTATTCGTACATCGGCGGAGTCTCGGCGCATGTCCTGCCGGTGCCGATGATGAACATCATCAACGGCGGCGAGCATGCCGACAATCCGATCGACTTTCAGGAATTCATGATCGTTCCGCTGGGCGCGCCGACACTGGCCGAGGCGGTGCGCTGGGGCGCGGAAGTGTTCCACACGCTCAAGCAGGGCCTGCACGAAAAGGGCCTTGCCACTGCCGTGGGCGACGAAGGTGGCTTTGCGCCGAACCTTTCGAGCACCCGCGCCGCGCTCGACTTCATCATGGAATCGATCGCCAAGGCAGGTTTCAAGGCCGGTGAGGAAGTGGCGCTGGCGCTCGATTGCGCGGCGACCGAGTTCTTCAGGAACGGCAAATACGAGATCAGCGGCGAGGGGCTGTCGCTCAGCCCGCACGAAATGGCCGACT
Source organism: Novosphingobium sp. (assembly GCA_031410955.1). Lineage (GTDB taxonomy): Bacteria > Pseudomonadota > Alphaproteobacteria > Sphingomonadales > Sphingomonadaceae > Novosphingobium. The sequence continues at coordinate 4,309 of JANOAD010000007.1, forward strand.
ATCTCGCCGCGCTGACCCGCGACTACCCGATCCGCTCGATCGAAGATGGCATGGGCGAGGACGATTTCGAGGGCTGGAAGGCGATCACCGACCTGATCGGCGACAAGGTCCAGCTGGTTGGCGACGACCTGTTCGTGACCAACCCCAAGCGCCTCACGATGGGCATCGATATGGGGCTGGCGAATTCGCTGCTGGTCAAGGTCAACCAGATCGGCTCGCTGTCGGAAACGCTCGACGCAGTGAGCATCGCCCAGCGCGCTGGTTACACTGCGGTGATGAGCCACCGTTCGGGCGAAACAGAAGACGCGACCATCGCCGACCTCGCGGTCGCGACCAACTGCGGCCAGATCAAGACCGGCAGCCTTGCCCGCTCGGACCGCCTCGCCAAGTACAATCAGCTGATCCGCATCGAAGAAGAACTGGGCGATGCGGCGCACTATGCCGGGGCAGGGGCGTTCACCCGGCAGGGCTGAACCGGTCAGTCCTTCGGCAACAGCGGCGCGACCAGCAGCCGCAGCGTACGCCCGAGCAACCGGACCGGCGGATGGCAGACTGCATTGAGCGCGCCACCGATACGCTGCGCCAGCGTGGATCCCGCGCCGAGCCAGTCGGTATCCGGGGGCGGACCGGTGAAGCCATAGTTGCCGCTCCATTTGTCGTCGTGGCACGATGGCCCGAACGGGCCGGAATTGTCCGCCGTGTGACCGAGCAGCTTTGCCCCTAGCGGCCCGCCGAGCAACCGCGGCGCGAGCGCGAGCAGCACCGCGGTCAACCCCAAGGTCAGCACGTGGAGCACCAGCACCGGCGGCGACAGGTGGCTTTCGAGCAGATCGCCCAGCGCCTCGACCAGCTTGCGCCGGAAGCGCCCGCCCTGCGGATCGTAAGCGCCCCAGCGCCAGGCGAAATCGAGCCAGGCCGGCTCGGGAAACTGCGGATCGTGCCACGAAGTCGAGATCACCTCGTGGTTTTGGCCAAGGTCCCAAGCCGCCCCGGCCTCGACCCGGTCGACTAGTGCGAGCTCGATCCCGACGAGTGCCAGTGAACGTTTGAAATAGACCAGCTTGCGCTCCTCCCGGTGGGCATAGGTGGCGTGGCCATACAGCGAAGCATGCAAGCGGATCCGGCCATCGGGCTCGCGATCGAGCGCAGCGACCGCCGCGGCGCCCAGGTGCTGGTCGCCGCTGCGGTGCTGCGAAAGGAATGCTGCGCTCGGCTGCAAGGTCGCGTGGTCGATCCGGATCACCGCCAGTTCCCAATCCCCCTCGTGCATCCCGGCGGGCCACAGGCTGAGCGTACGGTCGGTGCGCAAGGCCCTTAGGAAGCGCGGGCGCAGGCGCGCCAGCCCCGGTCCGTCATAGGGATAGAACATCCAGAACTGCAGGTCGGTGTGGCCCTGCTTGGCATCGTGCAGCGCGCGGACATAGGCGGGCGCATCGGCGAGGTTGCCGCGCCGCGGATCGTCGGGGGGAGCCAGATCGGGCTCCAGCGCCGGGCCGGCGACCGTAGGGTCGAGCGTCAGCCAGTAGCGCTGCAGCTGATCGGGAGCCGCCGGCCCCTTGGGCAAGTCCCCGGCAGCAGGATGGCGTGCCAGCACCGCGCCGCTCGTCCCATCGATCAGCAGGCAGCGCGCCAGGTACCACTCGACGCTGGAGGGGAAGTACGGTTCTTCGGGGTGAAAGCGGAGCACCGGCGCGTGCTGCGCAATCATTTGCCGCAGCAGGTCCGCGCTAAACGGCCGTTCGCCCGGCCAGGTTGTGGCAACCCCGCGATCTACCCTTGCCGCCATCGCAGTTTCCCCCCAGACTTGATTCTAGAACGCGAAACCTATCGCGCAAGCCATGGTTGCATTGCCTCGGACAGGCGGATTTATCGTGCGGTTACATGGGTCGGCAGGGAGAGACGATGACCACCTTTCCGAGTCACCCGGATGCGATCGGTGCCGATTGGCTGACCGCACAGCTGCGCAGATCGGGTGCGATCGGCGATGGCGCGGTCACCGCGATCCGCTGGGAGCCGATCGGCACCGGGCAGGTCGGCGACAGCGCCCGGCTGCATTTGACCTATGACCGCGCAGGGGCTGGCCCTGCGACCATCGCCGGCAAATTCCCAGCCGAAGATGCGATGAGCCGCGGTACCGCCGCGGCCTTCGGGCTCTATGCCAAGGAAGTGAACTTCTATCGCGAACTCGCGCCGCAGCTCGCGATTCGGGTGCCACGGGTGCTGGCCGCGGAGATCGCCGACGACGGGGTCGATTTCATCCTGCTGTTCGAGGACCTCGGTCCGGCGCGCGGAGGCAACCAGCTCGCCAGTTGCGGCCTTGCCGATGCGCGCGAAGCGATGCGGCAAGCTGCCGCGCTGCACGCGCCAAGCTGGGAAAACCAGACGATCATCGGGACACCTTGGCTGCACCCGCGCGAAGGCCAGATCGATCAGGTCAAGGCCTTGTACAAGCCGGCACAGGCCATTTTCCGCGAGCGCTATGCCGGCAGTCTTGAACCGGAATACATGGCAGTGTGCGAACAGCTCAACGAAGCCGCCGACCAATGGTTCAGCCGCGACGGGACACCCAAGTGCCTGCTCCACGGTGACTTCCGGCTCGACAACATGCTGTTCGATATCCAGGGCGGCAAGGAACCGATCGCGGTGCTCGATTGGCAAACCGTAGCGGTCGGCAATGCGCTGACCGACATCGGCTATTTCATGGGCACCGGGATCGGCAAGGAATTGCGTGAGCTCCACGAGGATGAACTGCTCGACCTCTATTGCACCGAAATGAGTGCGCGGGGCGTGCCGCTAGATCGCGACGCGATATGGGACGATTACGTGCTCGGCGCGCTGCATGGCGTTTCGACCGCAGTGTTCAGCGCGGCCTATGTCGAGCGGACCGAGCGCGGCGATGCCAACTTTCTCTCGATGGCCCGCGGCGGCTGCGCGCTGGCTCTCGCGCACGGCAGCCTCGCCAAATTGATCGCGTGACCGGAGACTAAGAATGCTGACCAAGGGCGACGACTATCCGCTGCACCAGACGCCCGAACCGGTTGCCTATGCCGGGACCGACCGCAATTTCTACGACCGCTATTTCTTCAATGGCTACGCCCCCGACGGATCGGGGTTCTTCGCGGTGGCCTTCGGGATCTATCCGCACCTGAACGTGGCCGACGCGCACTTTTCGGCGATCCGCGACGGGGTGCAGTACAACCTCCATGCCAGCCGTGAGCTCGGCATGGAGCGGATGGATCTGCAGGTCGGGCCGATCCGGATCGAGATCGTGGAGCCGCTCAAAATCTTGCGGGTGACAGTCGACGGTGAAGGGCTCAAGGCCGACCTTACCTTCACCGGCCGCGCCTTCCCGATCGAGGAACCGCGCTTCATCCACCGCATCGGTCCGCGCACCTTCATGGATTACACGCGGCTTACCCAAAACGGGCACTACACCGGCTGGATCGAGATCGGCGGCGCGCGGCAGGACTGCACCCCCGGCACCGCTGGTACCCGCGATCGCAGCTGGGGCGTGCGCCCGGTCGGGACCAGCGATCAGCAGCCGCACGGCACCGGCGTCATCCCCGGCTTCTTCTGGCAGTGGACCCCGCTCAACTTTGCCGACAGCAGCGTGTTCTTCCACGTCAACGCCGACGCCAAGGGTAACAAGTGGAACACCCGCGCGGTGATTGCACCCGATGGTGCAGATGCCGCCGCGCTGATCGACACCGATGGCGAGATGGCCGCGCCGCTGCTCACGGGGAGCCGCTGGCCCGACGGCGGCACGCTGACTATCGAGGGGCCGGACGGACCCGAGACGCTGACCTTCATGCCGCTCGGCCGGTTCCAGATGCGCGGGCTGGGCTATACGTCGCCCAAGTGGGGCCACGGCCTGTGGCACGGCCCGCTTGAAGTGGAGCGCGAGGACTTCGGGCTTGAGCAGGTCAATCCCGGTTCGATGGATAATTACCACGTCCAGCTGCCGTGCACGGTGACCAGCGACAGGCGCGGCACCGGCGCGGGGGTGTTCGAACAACTGATCATCGGTCCGTATGCACCGATGGGGCTCAAGGAATTTCTTGATCTGGGCTGAGTATGATGGGGGTTTGAATCACCAATTCCGCTTCCCTGAGCTTGTCGAAGGGCTGCCCTTGTTCTTGAAATTCTGCGCGCGTCGGCACAAAGAAAAGGACAGCCCTTCGACAAGCTCAGGGTAGGCGGGTTTTGATGATGCAGTGTGAATTCATCACGCGCCGCCGATCACATTGCAGCGGTCAGCCGGGCCAGCTGCTCTGCGCTGAGCGTCAGGCTCGCCATCCCGCACAAATCCTCGACTTGCGCCACGCTGGTTGCGCTGGCGATGGGCGCGGCGATGCCAGGCTGCACCGCCAGCCAGGCGAGCGCGATCTGCGCCAGCGAAGCGCCGGTATCAGCGGCAATCGTATCCATCGCGGCGAGCATCGGTGCGCCGCTGACAATCAATTCCTTCATCCGCCCGCCCCGGATCGATTTTCCGAAATCGGCTTCGCTGCGATACTTGCCGGTGAGGAAGCCGTTGGCGATGCCGTAGAACGGCATCATCGCGATGCCATTCGTGGTGCACAGCGCCTGCAAGTCCGCGCCATACTTTTCGCGGCTGACCAGGTTGTATTCGTTCTGCAGCGCGGTGAATGGCATCGATCCTGCTGCTTTTGCTGCGGCCAGCGCTTCGTTCAGCCGCGCCGCGGTGAAATTCGATGCGCCGAGCGAGTGCACCTTGTCCTTGGTCGCACTGCCGAACGCAGCGACGATGTCGGCTGCGGGCAGCTCTTCATAATCGCGGTGCGCGTAATAGAGATCGAGGTAGTCGGTCTGCAGCCGGTCGAGCGACTTGGCCAGCGAATCCGCGATCCGCTCTGGCGCAAACAGCGCGGGGTCGCCGCCGCCGGGCGCGAGCATGCCGGTCTTGGTGTGGATGCGCATCTCGCTCCGCACGCCGCGGCTCGTCAGCCATTCACCCAGCACCGCCTCGCTCTCACCGCCCTTGTGGCCCGGAACCCAGGCCGAATAGACGTCCGCGGTATCGACCATGCGCCCACCAGCTTCGTAGAACGTATCGAGAATAGCGAAGCTGGTGTCCTGATCTGCAGTCCAGCCGAACACGTTGCCGCCCAGCACCAGCGGGATTCCTGCGATTGCCGGGTTGGTCATGCGAACTTCTCCTTGAGTGTGAGCAACGCCATCGCCGCTTGCGCGGCTTCTCCGCCTTTGTTCTTCTGCTTCGGATCGGCGCGGACCAGCGCCTGCTGCTCGTTCTCGACCGTCAGGATGCCGTTGCCAATCGCGAAGCCGTCCATGGTCAGCGCCATGATCCCGCGCGCGCTTTCACCGGCGACGATTTCGAAGTGAAAGGTCTCGCCGCGGATGACCACGCCGATCGCGACGAACCCCTCGTATTGCCCTGATGCCTCGGCCAGCGCGATGGCCCCGGGAATCTCCAGCGCACCGGGGACGGTCAGCACATCCACCTTGTGTCCGGCGGCTTTCAATGCGGTCCGCGCGCCTTCGACCAGCATGTCGTTGAAATGGTCGTAGAAACGCGCTTCGATAATCAGGAAATTGGCCATGGTTACTCCGAGGGGATCGGGCGCTCGCCCACAATGTTAAGCCCGTAGCCTTCGATGGCAACGACATTGCGGTGCGCGTTGGAGAGCAGGATCAGCTCGTGCACGCCCATGTCGGCCAGGATTTGCGCGCCGATGCCATAGGCGCGCAGGTCCATGTCGCGCGCCTCGCCGCCGCCCGGCTCGCGGCTTTCCTGCGGGCGGACCAGCAGCACGATCAGGCCCGCGCCCTCGCGGCCGATTTCGGCCATGGCGCGCTGCAAGGTGCGCTTCTTCGGCCCCGGGCGGCCGAGCATGTCATCGAGGATCGAGATCGTGTGGACGCGGGCGAGGGTGGGAGTGGCCGGATCGATGTGGCCCATCTGCAGCACGAAGCTGTCGCTGCCGTCGATCTTGTTGCGATAGGTGATGAGCTTCCACAGGCCGCCGTAGTCCGAAGTGAACGGGACTTCGGCGATGCGCTCGACCAGGTGGTCGTGCTTGCGGCGGTATTCGATCAGGTCACGGATCGTCCCCATCTTGAGGCCGTGACGGCGCGCGAAGGGGACAAGGTCATCCATCCGCGCCATCGTGCCATCCTCGTTCATGATCTCGCAGATCACCCCTGATGGGTTGAGGCCGGCGAGCCGCGAGATATCGACCGAAGCTTCGGTGTGTCCGGCGCGGACCAGCACCCCGCCCTCGCGTGCGATCAGCGGAAAGACGTGCCCGGGGGTCACGATATCATCGCGGCTCTTGCCCGCATCGATCGCCACTGCGACGGTGCGCGCGCGGTCCCCGGCTGAGATGCCGGTGGTCACGCCTTCGCGCGCCTCGATCGAGACAGTGAAGGCGGTTTCGTGGCGGGTGCCGTTAGCGCGGCTCATCAGTTCGAGCCCGAGCTGTTCGGTGCGGGTGCGGGTCAAGGTCAGGCAGATCAGTCCGCGGCCGTGCGTGGCCATGAAGTTGACCGCATCGGGGGTCGCCATCTGCGCGGGGATGACCAGATCGCCTTCGTTTTCGCGATCCTCGTCGTCGACCAGAATGTACATCCGTCCGTTGCGCGCCTCGTCGATGATCTCCTCGATCCCGACCAGCACCGGGATCTCGTCGCTGTCGAGCAGCACGTGTTCAAGCTTGCGCAAGGTCTCGGCTGTGGGGTTCCAGTCATCATCGGTACAATCGCGCAACGTGTTGGCGTGAAGCCCGGCGGCGCGCGCCAGACCGGCTCGCGACATGCCGCCATCGTTGACGAGGCGGCGAACGCGTTCGATCAGAGTCGGTGTCATGGACGGATTGTATCACATTAAAATGTGATTGCAATCCGGAGTCACATTATACGCACATCGCGCCACGGTTTAGTCGCCCTTGAACACCGGCTTGCGCTTCTCAAGGAAGGCATTGACCGCCTCGGCGTTGTCCTTGGTCGCATGTGCCACGGCCTGCATTGCCGCCGACATTTCGAGCACACCGGGCAAGTCCATACGCTGCGCGTCCCACAGCAGCCGCTTGGCCATGCGCACCGCGAACGAAGGGTTGCAGGCGATCCGTGCGGCCATCGCGCGGGCCGCATCGAGCAGTTCGGCATCGGGAACAACCTTGGAGACCAGCCCGATCGCCAGCGCTTCGGCCGCGCCGATCGTCTCGCCGGTCAGGGTCAGTTCGGTGGCTTTGGAGAAGCCGACGATGCGCTGGAGCAGCCATGCGCCGCCATCGCCGGGGATGATCCCGAGCTTGACGAAACTCTCGGCGAACTTGGCGCTCTCCCCGGCGACGCGCAGGTCGCACATGCAGGCGAGATCGAGCCCCGCGCCGATCGCCGGGCCGTTGACCGCGGCGATAACCGGCACTTCCAGGGCGGCGAAAGCGAGCGGCAGGCGCTGGATCCCGCTCTTGTAATTGCGCCGGGTGCGCGCCGGCAGGCTGGCGTTAAGCCCACCCGAATCGGGCTTCATCGCCTTGAGGTTGCCGCCTGCGGAAAAGGCGGTGCCCGCGCCGGTCAGGATCGCGACACGTACCTTGGGGTCGTCTTCCATCTGCATCAGGGTGTCGAGCAGCGCCTCGATCAGGTCGAGGTCCGAAATCGGGTTGCGCAGCTCGGCGCGGTTGAGGGTGATCGTGGCAATGCCCTCGGCATCGAGGCTGTAGAGAACCGGGGCATCCATGTGCATCACTCCTGAAAAGTTATCCCACCAGCCGTTGGAGGAACCAGAAACTGGCGGTTATCCCGATTGCATAGCTTGCCGCAACCCTCACCGGGCGCAAAGCAGGTGGGGCGAGGCGGCGAACCAGAGCTAGCACCGCGAGAGTCGCCGCGACGATCAGCAATTGTCCGGCCTCAACCCCCAGGTTGAATGTCAGCAGCGCGGTCGGCACGTCGCCTTCGGGCAGGCCGATTTCGCGCAAGGCACCGGCAAAGCCGAAGCCGTGGATCAGTCCGAAGCCGAAGGCGACGACCCAGGGAATCCGTTCCGAAAGCCGCGGCGCGGCGGGGTTCTGCTTGACCACTTCGATCGCGAGGAACACGATCGACAGCGCGATCAAAGCCTCCACCGGCGCCTGCGCCAGCCCGATTATCCCGAGCGTGGTGCCGATCAGGGTGAGCGAGTGCGCCACGGTAAAGGCGGTCGCCGCGCGCACCACCACGCCCAGTTTGCCGAGCAGCAAGACCAGCGCGACCACGAACAGCAAATGATCGTAGCCGGTCAGGATATGCTCGACGCCGAGGACGAAGTAGCTGCGCGCCACGTCCCAGCGGTCAGGTACCGCTGCCACGGTGAAAGTGGCATGACCCGGCGTCAGCCGCGCGGCCTGGACGGGGCGACCGAGCGGGGCGACGCGGACCAGCGCGTCGGTGAAGGCCGCGTCCATTCCATCCAGCCCGACCTTACTGCCGGCGAGGTCCTTGGTGCAGGTGAGTTCGCTCTCGGCCACCACCGCTGCGCCTTCGAGCCGGGCCTGCGGCAGCGACTGGCGGCACTGCGGTGGCACAAGGGGCCGCGCATGGGTGGCAAGGCCGCCGAGCACCGGGGCCTTCCATACCAGCTTCCAGTGTTGTGCGTCCTGCTGGGTCAGCTCGAGGTAGCCCGGGCGCAGTTCATCGGCGTTGGCCGGTGTTGCCACAAGGAATGCCAGCAATAGCGCCAGCAGCCACCTCACTTCGGCAGCTCGATCTTCACGTCATAGCCACCGAGCATCTTCCTGTAGGCATCGGCTTGCGCTCTGGCGATCGCGGCAGCGCGCCAGTCATTGGTGACGCGTTGCCGAACTGTGACAAGGCTCGGCTTGACCGGCGCCGCGCGAGAGCTGACCCGTACAAGATGCAGGCCAAGGCCCGATGCGATCGGCCCCTGCCATTGCCCGGTGGGCTGGTCTTTGAGCGCGAGGGTGAATTCATCGCCGAACAGGCCGGAAATGTCATTGGCCGGCGCCGCGTCGAGCTTTGCGGGGAGGGGCGCGGGCACCCCGGATACGTTTTTGCCCGCACGCAGGTCGGCCACCATGGTGTTGGCCTTCGCGCGGTTTTCGGGTGTGTCGGCACCGACGTAAACCTGATCGAAGGTGGTGCGCGGGTCTTCAGAATAGCGCGCCGGATCCTTGTCGATCAGCGCCTGGAGTGCGGCATCGCTCGGCTCGGCGCTCTCGGCGTCAGCGACCGCCAGGCTCTCGAGCTTGCGCCGCATCCGCCGCACCACGACCTCGTCGCCCTTGTCGAGCCCGAGCCGCAGCGCTTCGCGGTAATAGACCTGGTCGGCGACATAATCGCTGATCATGCCGTCGGTCTCATCGGGCGTTGGGAGGCGGTGGAACGAGCCGTAGAACCGCTGAACCAGCGCGCCAACGACCGCCTTGTCGACCACGATCCGGCGCTCGCCCAGATCCGGCGCGCGGCCCGACAGCAGCCAGAACACCGCCGCCCCGGCAATCAGGAAATGGACCAGCGGCTCCCTGAGGAGCGCGCGGGCCGTTGTTTTCCAGTCCATACTATACCGGATTGTACCAGATCGCCGAGGTGTAGGCGCGTTCCTGCTGCTTGAGCGTGATCGCCGGATCGAGCTTCAGGCCGTATTTCACCATGTCGTAATCGACCCAGGTCGGCGTGGGGATCATCAGCACGCGTACGTAATAGAACGCGCGTTGCGCCGGGCTGAATTCGGGATCGCTCCACACCGTCGAAAGCTCGGGCGCGCCGATGGTGTTGGCATAGGTCGCCTTGGTCACATCGACCGTATCGCCGACCGCAGGCACTTTGCCGCCCACCGCCTTGCGCTGGTCCATCGCGCTCCACACCACGTCGAACACCTTCTCGTGCGCATTGCCAGCCTGATCGACCCAGCCCTTGACCACCTGGACCCGATCCAGGTTGCCGTCGGTCGGGTCTTTCAAGGCCGAGACGATGAAGCTCGGCGCGCCCTGGCCGGGGGTGCTCGGTCCGTGCGGGGCAAGGGTGCCGCCCATCGGTACGCCGCGCTGGTAGCCGGCCTTGACCCAGTCCGCCTTGAGGTCGCCCGCGGTGAAGTCCCATCCGCCGAAGAACCGCACGGTCATGCGCGGACCGGTAGTCCCATAGACTTCGTGGCGCATCATCGCATCGAAGATCGCCTCGCGGGTGTTGCTGGTTGCCCAGACCGCAGCGTAGCCGTTGGCGAGCGATTGCCAGTTCATCCGGCCGACGCGTTCGACTGGCACGCCGGGGACGAAGCTGTCGGTGGCGCGATGGTTGTTGGGTTCAACCCCGGCGTGCTTGCCGAAGAAATTGTTGTCGTCCCCGGTCGCAAGCGAGGTGTGCGCGTCGGTCGATCCGATCACCCCGAACTTGTAGGGGTTCACCCCGGTGCGCTGTTCGATCAGCAGCCCGCGCTTCAACGCCTCGCGCACATAGCTGCCGGCATAGTCGCCTGGCTTGGTCGGCTGGGTGTTGAGCAGGTTGTTCAGGTCCCACCCGGCGGTGCCGTATCCGGCGAACTCGTCGTTGGGCGAAAGGAACGGATGCGCTTCGCTGTCACCCTTGATCTGGGTGATTTCCGCAACCGGTTCGTGCGCCGCACGGCGCCGGGCGTATTCGGCGGTAATCGGTCCGCCATTGGGGTCGGTCAGCATGAACATCAGGCCGTTGGACAGATTTGAATTATGCGGGATCGCCAGCACCTTTCCGCCGGTCTTGGCCTGGTAGGCATCCATGTAGTCCCACAACTTGTCGGGCCACAGTTCGGTCGTGGGATCGAGTGGATCGACCTGGCTGACCCTGTCGATTCCGTCACGGAAGATCACGTTGCGGTGGAGGTTGTTGCCGCCCTGCATTAAGGTATATTCGAACCCGAAGAACGCGGTGAACTTGCCCGGCTGGTTGTAGCTGTCGACCGTGGACAGGCTCTCGTTCCAGATCTTGTGAGTGCGTTCCACCGCCTTGGCCGGATCGTTCAGCCCGGCAGGCAACTTGCCAAGCGCGCGGGCGTCGAGCATTTCGGCAGTCGCCTGAAGCGAACCCTTGGTCCCTTCGTGCATCAGGTCATACCAGCGCAGCAGCGTGGGATCGCTGATCATCATCCGCGGCGCGTCGTACAGCGCCTTGGTCGAGCCAAGCCCTTCGGCGTGATCGCTGACCACCAGAAAGTCGAGCGGGCGGGCGAGCTTGGCCTTCACCCCGGTTGACGAAGTCACTTCTTCGCCGCTCGCAAAGCGCAGCGCCTCTTCCGGGCCGAGCCGGTTGCCGAACCCGAAAGCGTCGACTGAATTGGAGGTGTGGAGATGCGTGTCGCCCCAATAGACCCGTTCGGGATAGGCGGTGTTCTTCACTTCGGTCTGCCCGCCGACCATCTTGGTCAGCTTTTGGCAGCCGCTGACCAGACTGGTCGAGCCGAGCAACAAGATTGCCGCGATTACAGCTTTGCGCATCGTCATCTCCTCAATCGAATACGGGTGTGGCCGGATTGTACCAGATCGCCGAAGTGTAGCCACGTTCCTGCTGCTTGAGCGGGACATTGGCGGGCAGGTTGAGTTGGAACCGGACTTTGTCGAAATCGACCCAGCTCGGCGTCGGGATCATCAGCACGCGCAGGTAGTAGAACGAGCGTTGCGCGGGATCGAATTCGGGGTCGGTCCAGACCGTGGCGAGCGCCGGGGCACCGATGGAATTCTCGACCGTCGCGGTATCGACGTTCACCGTATCGCCCACCGCCGGGACTTTCCCGCCAACTGGCAAGCGCTTGGCCATGTCGCTCCACACCACGTCGAACACTTTCTCATGCGCCTGCCCGGCCTGATCGACCCAGCCTTTGACCACTTGCACTCGGTCAAGATTGGCATCGACCGGATCCTTGAGCGCGGAGACGAGGAAACTGGGCGCGCTGCCGTGGTGGGCCTTAAGCGTTCCGCCCATCGGTACGCCGCGCTGGTACCCCGCTTTGACCCAGTCACCCTTGAGGTCACCCGCGTTGAAGTCCCACCCGCCGAAGAAGCGGATCGTCATGCGCGGGCCAGTGGTGCCATAGGTTTCATGCCGCATCATCGCATCGAAGATCGCGGCGCGGGAGTTGCTCGTCGCCCAGACCGCGGCATAGCCGCTGGCAAGGTAGTTCCAGCCGAACCGACCCTGATGCTCGCCCAGGTTCTGCGGTAGCATCACTCGCCCCGGATTGGGCTCGACGATCGGGAACTTGCCGAAGTAATTGTTGTCGTCTGCGGTCGACAACGCGGTGTGCGCATCGGTCGAGCCGATCACGCCGAACTTGTAGGGGTTCACGCCGGTGCGCTGTTCGATCAGCAGGCCGCGCTTGAGCGCCTCGCGGACATAGCTGCCGGCATAGTCACCGGGCTTGGTCGGCTGGGTGCTCATCAGGTTGTTGGTGTCCCATCCGGCGGTGCCATATCCGGCGAACTCGTCGTTGGGGGAGAGGAACGGGTGCGCTTCGCTGTCACCCTTGATCTGGGTGATCTCCACCAGCGGTTCGTGCGCGGCGCGGCGGCGGGCGTATTCAGCGCTCATCGGACCGCCATCGGGCTGGGTCATCATGAACATCAGCCCGTTCGACAGGTTCGAATTGTGCGGGATCGCCAGCACCTTGCCGCCGGTCGCCTTTTCATAGGCGTCCATGTAATCCCACAGCCCATCGGGCTTGACCGTGCCGAACGAGGCGAGCGGCAGGACGGTTGAGACAAGGTTGCCGCTATCCCGGAACACCACGTTGCGGTGCAGGTTGTTGCCGCCGTCCATCAGCGTGTATTCGAAGCCGATGAAAGCGCTGAACTTGCCCGGTTCGTTATAGCGTTCGACCGCAGCGATATGCGCCAGCCAGTCCGATTTTAGCCGTGCCTCCGCCCCGGCCGGATTGGTGATCGATTTGGGCAGGGTGTTGTGCGCCTTGGCGTCGATCAGTTCCTGCGCCGCCTTGGCCGAGCCTTCCGGGCCGCTGTGCATCATGTCGTACCAGCGCAGCAACGTCGGGTCGCTGACCAGCGCCCGCGGCGCGTTGTAGAGATCCTTGACCGTGGCAAAGCCATCCGAATGGTCCGAGATCACCAGGAAGTCGAGCGGCCGGGAAAGCTTGGCCTTGATCCCGGACGATGAGGTCACTTCCTCGCCGCGGGCGAAGCGCAGCGCATCTTCGGACTCGAGCCGGTTGCCGAAGGCAAAGGCATCGGGCGAATTGGCGGTGTGGAGGTGGGTGTCGCCCCAATAGACCCGCTCGGGATATGGCGTATTGGCGACCTCGGTCACTCCGGTGACGGCCTGCCTGACTTGCTTGCAGCTTGTCGCCAGCGTGGTTGCCGCCAGCAGCACTGCTGTCAGCACAATCGCCTTGCGCATACCCGATCCCCCTAGGTCTTGTTTTGGTTTTCGGATGCAACTTGCCAGCTTGTCAGCACAGGTCAAGCAGAGTCAAAGAGCTATTGGCAGGATGCGGTGCGGCGGTTCAGCGCGGATCGGCGCGCGGCTGCTGAATGAAGTGCGCGGGGCGCTCACCCCGTTCGTCGAACGCGAGCTTGCCTCGATCGACGAGGATCACGTCGCGATCCTGCCGGTCGGCCTGCCTTATGCGCGCACTATCGCCGCGCTGTTCGACCCCTGGCGGCAGCAATCGGCGCGGCGCTTCAGCTCGGCGGTGTGATTTCGATTTTGAGGGATTGTGGGCGCACTGGGGCTCGAACCTAGGACGCTAGCAAGAGTATTCTGCGCTCAGGGGTTGCCGCCTGCTTGGGGCTGAGCTTTTGGCTCTTTTGCGGCTGCAATCGCCTCGATCTGCGCAAGCCGCTCAAGCCGCTTCGCTTGAGCGACGTACCAATCGGCAAAAAGCATTTCGATCAAGCCCAGAAGAACCTCCGCCTCGCCTGGATCGACGTCCACCACAACACCGTCTACTTCGGTCATGTGCGCGCCAATGTTACCCAGATCCTTCAACGCCCGCATCGCCGCCACAGTTTCTGGTTCGACACCCTTCGGCAACTCATCAGCTTTAAGCTTGGTCTCGAGAGTCTCGATTTCCTTGTATAGCGTTCGCTCATGTATGCCGCAGAAATCTCTGATCATTGCCTGTAAGCAGCGCCGTGCGAGTGTTGCCGCTGACTTCGGACTTAGATCTAGAATTGCCCATGCTTCGCGATAGTCCTCCAGCATATTAGCTGGGACAGAGGCTGGGAAAGGTTTGCCCCCCTAGCGGGATAAAACTGCGCCGAAAGAAGCGAATCACCAACGAAGATGTATTTCTGAGCAGCGTCCCGAAAACCAGGTCGAAACAATCCCGTTAGCGTAACTTTGTTGCAATCCTCATTAGCGCATCGTTTCGCTTGGATACTGCCATAAATGAACGAGCCTTGATCTCCCATCTCGGCTGACTTGCCGGGTGTCAAAGTTACAGATCCCGAACTCAAGGCCCTTTCGGTTACTATCTGAAGCGTTCCGCAGTGAGGGCAGGTAAAGTTGATCAGCTTCCTAACTAGACATTTTTGGGGCGTGATCGGCGACTGATGATTCCGATGCATATCTGGAGCGAATGGTGGACGCACTAGGGCTCGAACCTAGGACCCGCTGATTAAGAGCTGCAATCAGAGGGTCCTTGCACGTCCGCATGGGTCCATAAATGCCGGAAATCTGCGATTCATAGTCCACATTGTTCTTGTAATGTTCGCCAGTATCCAGTACAAAAAGCTACCTAAGGTAGCAGGTCCATATGGCGAACAAAGTTGGATTGACGGACGCGCGGATCGCAGGGTTGAAGCCCCCGGCGACAGGACAGATCGAGCTCGCGGACGGCATCGTTATTGGCCTTCGCCTGCGTATGGGCGCAAGCGGTATCAAGACCTACATTTTGCGCAAGCGCGTTCAGGGGAAATGGCTGAACGTCACGATCGGACGCCACGGTCCCAGCTTCACCCTGGCCAACGCGCGAAGGAAAGCGCGCGACCTCCTTGTCGATGTCGAGCAAGGCAAAAATATTGCTAGAAAACCCGGAGCGAAGAGGAAAGGTACCAAGGGCGTCGGTACGGTCGCCGAGCTCTACGAAGTGTATCTGTCTCAGCAGATCGAGGGCAAGAAGCGCAGTGCCAAGGAGTTCGACCGGGTGTTCCGGAAATACATCGAACCGGAAATCGGGGACCGGCTCGCCGACTCCATCACTCGAAGCGATGTCAGCCGATTCGTCGAAAAGGTTGCGTTCGAGCGAGGAAAAGAGACCCTCACGATGGCACGTATCGTTTATCGCCATCTATCGACCTTCTATACATGGGCACTCACAAGGTTGGAGCATTTGCCTGCCAACCCGTGTCGCGACGCATGGCGCCCGAAGCGAAACGAACCCCGCGATCGGGTACTGAGCGATCGGGAGCTTGCCGCATTGTGGCAGGCAGCTGAGGAAGACGGATATCCGTTCGGTCATCTTGTCCAGATGCTGATTTTGACTGCGCAGCGACGAGGCGAGGTTCTCGAAGCAACGTGCGATGAATTCGACTTCAGCGCGAAGATCTGGACCGTTCCTGGAGATCGAGCCAAAAACGGGAAGGCAAATGTGGTGCCGCTGTCGGCCCAGGCGATCACGCTTGCCCGCGCGATCTTCTCGAAAGCGGAAATCGATCCTGAGGAAGCGCACAAACAGTCTGCGATCCTTTTGGCATCCAAGGTCACCGCCACAAACAGTGTCAGCGGGCTGTCAAAGGCCTGGAAACGCATTCGGGAAAGCGTGGACGAGAAGCTGGGTTACGAAGCGGGTCACTTCACCATGCACGATATTCGGCGCACGGTGGCGACCGGTTTACAGCGCCTCGGGATCCCGCTGGTAGTTTCGGAAGCAGTCCTCAACCACCAATCGGGCTCGGCAATGGCCGGAGTCGCTGGGGTGTACCACCGCCATCAGTACACGAACGAAAAGCGTGAAGCGCTCGCGCTGTGGGGAAGAGAAGTAATGCAACTCGTCGCGAAATATCCGGCCGAGACGGATCAGGCTGCCTAAGGAGCGGCGCCGATCCAATCCGCTCGCAAGCGATCCATGCCCGCAACAATTCCGTCGATGATGACAGCCGACCCGACGAGATCATCGGCGTTATGCTCGCTCTCGACGATCCAGAGTTGGTCATCCTTCGTGGTGAGGATGAAGCTCCGTCGACCGCGGCTGAGAAGTCCTGACACACGTATTCGCGCGGAACTCACCTGGCCCCCCAGAAAGCAAGGACGTTCCGCACATAGGACGGTGTTTCACCGTTGAGCGGAATGCCGCCAGCGCGCTCGACCGCGCCGGGACCTGCATTGTAGGCTGCGACCGCCAGATGGACCATCCCGAACTTGTCCAGCATCTGACGGAGGTATCGCGCCGCAGCGGACAGGTTCGCGCGCGGATCGAAACGGTTGGAAACTCCCAGCTCACGGGCAGTCTTGGGCATCAATTGCCCGAGACCTGCCGCTCCGGCACCGCTGATGGCAAAGGGATTGTAGCGGGACTCAGTCCAGATCAGTGCATCGAGCAGGCCGGTCGGCAGGCCGTATTGCGCTTCGGCGGCGTAGACGTGCGGCAGGTACCTGTGGCGCGCGGTCGACCTGGAAGGCGAGATCCTCGAGAGTTACATCACCAGGACCCGCGACATCCGGGTAGCGCTGATAATTGTAGAGGTGGTCGTATTCTGCATCGGCTATCCCGGGCAGTCGAGGGGAGCGGTTTTCGGGACTCAGCCACATCGTGGGTGGCGGCAACCTTTCGATGGACCGTCTGATCTTCAAGTGAGCAGGCGACTGCCAATCGATCTGACCAAGTGACCATCGCTCATGGCCCGAGGCCGAGCGCCCAAAGCCCGAAAGTCGGTCATTCTGAAGCGCGTTGCGATTAGACTAACATCACCCGTCCTACAGGCCAGCAAGCATTTCTTCGCGCCACCGCTCGGGATGGCCAGCGAAGCTGTCCTTGAGCCGCTCTGCAATATGAGGGGGCTCCCACACCCAAGCCGGTTCGAGAGTCCGGCAATATTCCGGCGTTCCTGGTTTCATTCTGGCTTCGGCATCGATGATCCGGCATTCGTCGGGAGTATCCCAGATTGCCTGTTCGGCCGGCGGACCTAATGCGGGGTCCGGAGCGGCCTTGCCGACGACCTGCCAGCCGCCCGATTCTACCAGGCTCTTGTGCGCTGCGATCGTGAACAACACCCGGGTCTTGACCACATCCGCAACGGGCAATGGTTCCCCTGCGGTGCGGCAATCGTAGAAAGCTGCCCAGGGGAATTCAAGCAGCCGAGCGTAATAGCTGTTGCCGTCGTCCAACTTTGCACTGGCGATGCTATCGACTTTCCAGTTTTTCATTCGAGACAAGTCCTTGCTAATTTCCGGTGTAAGGAGCGGCACGCCCGAATGCGCGTGTTGCCGCCCGATCATAGGTGCGGCCGCGCGGATTGTCCGCACCGACTCCGCGAATGCCATTCCCCGAGCGCGACCTGGGTCGGCGGTCGCTGAAAGCGCCGCCATAGCGGTCGATCAGTTGCTGCTCGCGTCCGCGGATCGCCTGATAGGCAGGATCATTACGCCGATTCCAATATGGCATGGTTGCATCAGTATACTGGTCAAGTCGGGCAGGGCCATAGCCAAGCGCGGTCATATGATGATGGGAATCGCGTGCCGCAACAATGGCCCGCGGATCGCCATAACCCATGGTCCGGCCCACGTAAGTCCGCCCTGTTCTGGCGTTGTATTTGCGATAAGTCACGTACCGCAGGCCACGCTGACGCCGCCGCCGGCGAGGACGCGGATCGGGTACTGGATTTGGGCCGGGGCGCGGACGCGGACGTGGCCGCGGTGCAGGGTCATCGCTGGGGCGCGGACGCGGCGTTGGGCGCGGTCCGGCATGGGGCCGCGGAACAGGAACCGGGATTGGGATCGGCGGTGCCGGTATCGGCACTGGCACCGGTATCGGCACTGGGACCGGAATCGGCACCGGCACCGGCGGGGCCGGCACCGGAACGGGCGGGGAAGGCACCGGAACCGGAGGAGCCGGGGCCGGAACGGGCGGGGCCGGTGCGGGGCGCGGCGGTGGCGGCGCGGGGGTTGGCGTTACCGGCGGCGTTGGCCGCGGGATCGGAATTTCGATCGGAGGAGCAGTTGGTGGTTCGGCCCACTCCTCGCCAGTTGAAAACGGATGCCAATTGATCCGGGGCGGAGGGCCGCGTGCCGCATTGGTTGCAACGATCCCGGTCGCGGCAGTCGCGAACGCACCGATTGCGAAAATTTCATAGATCGTGAAGCCGCCAATGATCAGCCCGACGGTGCCGGTCGGATCGATAATCGTGACCGGATTGGCCCGGCAGAACAGGTAGACATTAGGACCATCGACCAGTCCGGCCGGGTCCGGGCTGGTCCAGCGTCCCAACCAACAGGCGTAATAGCGCATTCCCGAATAGTAAAATCCGGTCTCATCGTCCTTTTCCAGCCCGTGATAGCGTAAGCGCTTCGACGTTTCGGTCTGGCTGCGCACTGCCTGGTAAGAGGTCCCGCCATAGGGAAAATATTCCTCAAACGCTATCACGGCCGCCGTTTCGTCCAGCTCGACGGTCGAGCTCCCGTTGAGGCTGAGATGCTGATAGCGCAATTGCCGGGCCGGTCCCGGATCGGTGCCGACCGTACGCAATTCGAGAATTGCTGAAGTCTTGCGCTCTGCGATCAGCAGCTGGGTCTGCCGCTCGAGTGTTACCGTCGCTCCGTCCGGCGCGTATTCGCGATAGATCTCCAACGATCCGAGATAAATCTTTTCGTTCTTGCGGGTGCCCGCTCCCGCCGCCGAAGCGCGATCGGTCACCTTTCTCAAGCGATGATCGGTGGCATCGTAGCGAAACCAGGAGGTTTCCGGAGTGCCCGTAGTCACAACCTGGCGGGCGGAGGACGCCAGCATGTCTTTCTCGTTCCAGCTGATCTGCGAGAGATGCGGCATCGCAATCATGTTGCCATGGGCATCGTGGGCATAATTGTCGCTGTAGGGACCCATTGCAGGATCGCCCGGGCGGCTGGTCGAGCTTAACCGGTTGGAACGGCGGCCTGGTTCGATCCGCGAGGGCTCGTCATAACGATAGCGCCGCCGCCACTGTCCCGATGCGGTCTGGTGGAACATTTCCAGCATGTTGCCGACCGCATCGAACTGGTAAGTCTCAAGGTAAGTGCCCATGGCATTACCATCGCCAGGTTGCGGCAAGGCGATGTGCATCAGATCGCTGTCACTGCCCTGTCCGGGAGCAGAAAGCGTGCCGCCAGTCTGGCCAAGATGCTCGCGTCCGGTTGCCCGGATCAGCCGCCGACCGGCGTCGTAGGTATAGTCGCAGGTCGGATCGACCCGTCGATTGAGGAAAAACACCGTATTGGAACGATCGGCCAGATCGCGGATCCGGGTAATGTTGCCGGCTGGATCGTAACTATAGCGCAGGTCCTGGACCAGTTGTTGATCGGCCGGAAAGCTGGCCGGGCGCAATGTGAAGACCCGCGTGACCTTGCGGCTGAGCGGGTCAATTTCACGCCGGGTTACCGTGCCATTGCCGTGCCAGATCGCAATCCTCTCATCATGTTCGTCATAATCGATATTGGTCACGACATGGGTATCGGCCGCCGCACCATCGAGCAGCCCCGTTGGCAGGACCGCCACTGCCTCCCACAGATCAACCCGATCCACTTTGCCGCCTTCGTTGAAGGTGGCGCGGACCACATTGGGGCGCATCGCCGGATTGTGCGGAGTGAGCACCTGAACCGGGCGATTGAGCGCATCGTGCAAGGTATGTGCGACAAAGCGATCACCGGGTACCAGCAAGGATGCGGCGAGGAGATCGAGCGTCACCTCGTCGGTGAAATTGCCCAGTCCCGACCAATCAATTTCTTCCCGATATTCGCGCGCGAGGTGGCGCGAGCGATCGACCAGATTGCCTTTGAAATCGTAGCTTTCGTTGCTGGTCAATCCAGCCTGATCGTAAAGCCGAAAAATCTGGCCGCACATGTTGCGAGCCGGATGTCCTTCGCCGTAAACCGTATAGGCTAGGCAACGCTCTGCGGCCGCGCCCTTAGCAACGTAGCGATGGGTGGGGCGCCGCAGCAAGTCATAGCGAAAGCGTGCCTTGTGCCCACGCTCGTCCCAGGCACGCAGCGGGAGCCCGGCGATATCGGAGATCATGCGCCGAGGATCGCTGTCCAACCGGGCGACGTAAATTTCACGGCCCGCCAGATCGCGCCCGCCAACGTATTTGAAACCGCCGCCGCCGCTCGGCTCGCGCATCACATATTCTACCGCGCGTCGGCCGATCGGGTCGATCAAGGCAAGTTGTTCGCCCTCGGCATCGAACACGATCCGCTGCGGTTGGCGTCCACCTGTCCCGAAGTCGGTGATTGTCAGGCAGATCCGCGCTGCCGAATCGAAGTGTTCGACCCCCGGCGTGCCGGCATGGGCCGCACATTTCTGGGCTGCGTTCTGCTGTGCTGCGCGTTCGTCGGCATCGGCGCCGAAAGTGCCGCCGATCCGCGCCGCGTACCACGAGGTGAACGGGGCCGCGCCAAGTGCCCGTGCCAGATGAGCCCCGATATCGGGATCGCTGCGAGGATCGGCGATCAGCGCCGTATCGCTGGCATCCCAGTGCTCGACATGCCACGCGGAAAACACCGTCTTGTGCCATAGCGCATTTGGTTCGAGCACACCGACGCCGCGTCCCATCGCGTCGTGAAAATGGATGTGGCTGACCCCGTTCAGCGGAGCAAACTCGAATTTCTGGGTAGCCGAGAAGAAGGGCTCATATTCGCGAACAGCGTGCCCTTTGTTATCTTCGATGACCCAGCCCGATCCGATCCAGCGCTGCGCGAGGTTGGGC
Organism: Novosphingobium sp.; assembly: GCA_031410955.1. Lineage (GTDB taxonomy): Bacteria > Pseudomonadota > Alphaproteobacteria > Sphingomonadales > Sphingomonadaceae > Novosphingobium. The sequence continues at coordinate 25,173 of JANOAD010000007.1, forward strand.
CCACCGGCCACCAGCGGTCCGGGCTCGGCCAGGGCCTTGTGCTGCAGCTGGTGGCCCTGGCCATTGGCATAAATGAATTCATGCCGGCACCGTGTCTCTTCTCCCGGACCAAGGTCGCTGACATGGGATTCCCGAGTAATCAGATAGGCCAGCGTCGGGCTGGGCTCCGGCAGATCTCGGGTGAGCCAGAAAGCATTGATATCATAAATGAACCGGCTCGAGGCCAACTCGAGCACGGCCAACGGATCGGTCAGCGGATCGACTACGTGGGCGGCAATGGTCGGCGCATCGAGGTCTGGCTCGAACCCGACCAGGCTGTCTCCCAGGTTTTCGCCGGGCTTGCCCATCACCGCGCTACCGACAACCATTCCCAATATGTCGAGCGCAACTTCGGCCCGATTACCGTTGGGTTCGGTAACGCGCCACGGCTGCATCAGCCGATAGTCGTTGAGTGCACCATGGCTATTGCCGACCGGGTCGAGCGCTTCAACCGGAAGCAGGTCGTAAGCATCAAAGCGGGTGCGCGAAACCCCTCCGAAAGGATCGATCAGCCGCCTGACCAGGAAGAAATGCTGGCGGGCATAGGCCAGTTCGGCGGTCGGGCTATCTCCGTTGCCTGGCGAAAAATGGGCGACGCCGGTCGGGATCCACCAGTTTCCGTTTCCATCGAGATTGACATAGCCGCCCTCGGCCAAAATCGCGGGCGTGGCCAAGCCGCCAAGGCTGCGGGCAAGCAGCCCCGGATTGAGCGCCAGCTGGTGGCTGACTCCCGGGAAGGCCTGCGATTCAACCACCCCGAGCGGCAGGATCGAGTTGAGATTGTCGCTGCGATACTGGATTCGGTTGCATTCGATCAATCGCCGCGTCGGGCTGCCAGCGGGGATTCCAGCGCCATCGATGTCACTGGCAGGAGTGTCCTCGAAGGCGATGTCGTAAGCGCCTCCGGCAAGCACGCCCAAAACGGTTTCGATTTCGTCGAAGCGGAACAGGTTGGTGATCCCCGGATGAGCGCTGGAGGGCGCAAACCCGGACAACTCGTAGTGACTGCTTTGGCTCGGCAAGGGCAATCGCCGCGCGTCGGGGCCAAGTATCGGATTGGTGTGCTCCTGCATTGTCGCAGTCACATGCAGCCGCGTTTGGTCGTACGCGAGCATGGCCCGAAACTGCGGATCGAGGGTGGGCTCGGGATCGGAGCCAGAGCGGCGGGGATAGGTTACCGAGACCGACCGTACTGGATTGTCGAAAGCGTCGAATTCCAGACTGAATTCGTGCGCCACTCTTGGATCGCCCGCCTCACGCTCATAGTGAAAGCTGATCGCTTCGCGGGCGAGAGTGGCAAAGATCCCATGCCTGGCAACCGCGGCCGCTTGGATTTGGCGAACACTATAGCTGTGTTCGGCAACCATATAGGGCAAGCCGGCTTTGCTGCTGGCATCGTCGGCATAGACTTCGCTGCGCAGGATCCGACCCTTGAGCGCGCGACATGCCTCGCGCATGCCGGCGGGATCAAGCGCCGTTGGAACCACTGAATCGGGCAAGGTCATTGCCGCCAAGTCTGCCGCGCGCGCCGGAGCGCGAAGATTTGGTTCGATCCAGTATTCGTGAGCGAAGACCTTCGAGATCTTGTCCTGATCGACAAACAGCCCGGTGTGGAACCAGGTCTTGCTGTGGACCGGCGGACAAAATGAAGCCGCATCCCAGTTTTCGGCATCGGGAAAGGCGGTATCGCTGCGGTGCGTCTCGGTATCCCATGTCTCGACCATTCCGAACCCGCGGAATTCGCGTTCGGGCCCGTCGTATTGGCCGTGGTGATAGGCATAACGCGTAACGTAGCGGCTGCGCGCCAGCCAATCGAAGATTTCGAGCCTCTCAACCAGGTGGACCGGGAAGGGCAACCGCGTCACCCAAGGCATTCCAGCCCGGCGGTCTTCGAGGTAAAACCTGGTCGAAGGGGCATAATGCAGGCGCGTCTCGGCCCCAAGATTGTTGCGGGTTCGGGTCAACAGGTGGGGCTTAAGCCCGCTCATCAGGTCCACATAGCAGAGCGGCGCGGCGGTCTGATCGGGCAGCGGCGAGGACCACACGAGGCACGCAGTGCCGTTGCCGAGCAGATCTGCAGTCTGGACATTCGACAGCCGATCGGTGGTCGGAAAAACCGCAATCAGCTGCGGCTCCGACCAGCTGTTGCCGGATCGGTTGAACCAGACGGTCACGCCCTCGGCGCCGACGTAGAGCATGTCGGTAGTGCCAGATCCGTCGATATCGGCAATCCGGATCCGGCGCGGATCGAATGCATCGTACGGGGCAAACCGGGGCGGATCCGACATCGCTATCTTGCGGCCGAACCGGCCATAGCCAAGGTTCGGCCAGAAACACGTCTCGCCATTGCGCAGGCGAACGATGTCTGGCAGCCCGTCGCCGGTCATGTCCGCCAGGTGGATCGCCTGGCTGTCATTGCTGGAGACCGGAATGCCGCCGCTGGTTTCCGACCAGCCGGTGAGCACCTGTTCGGCTGCAGCAAAGCCTTCCGCGCCAAGTGAGGGGTACATCACCCACAAGTGGTCTTCGCCGACCAGAAGGTCGGCCCGGCCATCACCAGTCAAATCAACAAAGTGTGGTTCACCCAGTGCTGTGGACCCGACCACGCGCGAACGGAACGGCGTAAACGGTTCCCATCCCTGTTCGGGGTCTCGGGTCCAGAAGCCGGACAAGCTCTTGTCGAAGCTGACTGCATCGAGCCGCCCCTCGCCGCGCAGATCGAGCAATTGCAGGTCGCTAGTAACATTGTGCGTACTGGGCAGCGTTGCGACCTCGCCGGCAGGCTCGAACAGGGCGTGGGCGCGCGGTTCAGACCCGTCGGACTGCGGTGAGCTGGTCAGCGGGCTGAGGTTGCGGCGATAGCGCCAGCCGCCTTTGGGCCCATCGATAGAGAGGATCCCGGGCATTCCTTCAGCGTCGAGATCGACCAAGCGGTAGCGTGTCCCGTCAATCCCCTCGGGGAGATTGGCGAATTGGTCGCGCGCCATGGTCTGCACCGCGGCATCGATCTTGGGCTTCTGATAATCGAATTCGAACGGCGGCATCGCGGCGCGGCGGTAGCTTGTGCCGACCCTGCGGAATCCTGCGGACGTAGCCGTCTCGAGGAGGGAGTAGATTGGCGCATCCGGATCGGGGATCGACAGTTCGTCGCCGTACTGGAACTCAAGGGCACGGACCAGGCAGTCGGCGCCGACGCCGGCTTCCCCAGGAAAATGATGAAACATCAGCGCCCGCCGGCAGCGGCGATATGTGCGCAGCTCGAAGCCTGATCGAAAACTGGAAAATGGGTCGGGCCGAACCGGCCATGGCAAATTGTCAGTGGGGCGCGGTACAGCCGGATCGCACTGGCCGTAATCGAACACCAATTCGAAATGCCAGCTGCCGGGTAGCGGAGCGGGCGCTCCGCCTGAGCTGTGGTCGGCAAACCATGGCGCGGCGAAGCCATAGCGGACCGAACGCAAATAACGCTGCCGCATTCTGTCTTGTGCCAGGCGATTGACCTCGTGGGGAGAAGTCCGGTCTACCGAGGTGTCGTTTTCGGCCAAATATTCATAGACAATCAGGTTGCCGATCGCGTCGCTCTGCTGACGCAGGAACCAACGGAAAATTCGCGTGGGATGATTGCCGTCTGCAATTCGGCTGATCGGATCGGTGCCATAAAGACTGGTAATATTGTCGTGGCTGATTGTGCGCCAATGCGTGAGGCCAGTACCGGCTTCGACCCATCGCTCGATCCTGGCATGGGCGGCGTCGATCCGAGGACTGTACGGATAGACCTCGTAAGTGATTCCGTGGATCGTCCGGGAAGCGTGCTCGCGTTTGCCAGTGCCATCAACCAGCGGGACCAGGTCTTCCATCCCGGCCAAGATGAAAATATCCGATTCCTCGCCATCCCGGTAGCGCGGCAGACCTTTGTCGGTGCGGCGGCTAATCGAGGCCAGGTCGAGCGTCCAGCCCATCCCGAACGGGCCATTGCCCGCGCCTGAATCGTAACCGATGTTAAGATGAGGGGTGAAATTGCATCGCGCATTGGTGGTCGGCAGGGGCAAAGTGAAGCTGGCGGTGCCGTTGGCGGCATTGACCGCGAACTTCTCGCCCATTCCGCGAATCGATCCACCGCCCTTGGGCAGCGACAGGCTAGCCGGCGGCGGTGACTTGGGGAGCTGTCCCGCGCCGCCGCCGCCGCCGATGGTACTGGACTGGCTGGCACCCGCCACGGTTTAGCTCCCGAGCGTGTAGTGAATGACTAGCGACAGTTCCTGGAGCGCGGCATGGTTGATCGCCGCCAAAGCAAAGGGCGTACCCAGCGTTATTCCTGCCGAGCTGCCTGCACAGCGCCCGCCGAACGTGCTACTCGAATTCAGCACAAAACCGGTGCCATCCAGAGTTGCCGCGGTGCTGGCCGGATCGCCAGCCAAGCGCGCCACCCAACTGACCGCGTCGATCGACGGACCGTGGTTCTTGATGAAATATGGCAGGAGTTCGTTAGTCAGCGTCAATTGCGCGCTGCCGTTCTGGGTCAACTGATACCAGACATCGGGGAACTGGCGCCGGATATCGAAGGCGGCGTAGAGTCCGGTCCGGCTGGCGTCGACCAACATCGCGTTGAGCGCGCTGCGCAGCCCGGTCTCAACGGTCTTGCGCATCGCGCTGCCCCCGTCACGGGCCGTGTAGCGCAAGTTGAGAACAATATCAGCGATCGCATCGTGATCGAATTGCGGGAAACCCTGGGGCAGTTCCAGCCGCCAGCTGCTGATCGCTCCGGCATATTCGAACGGCAAGTAGCGCTCATCATGAAAATTGAGCTCAAACAGGCCGCTGTCGTTTTCACCGCTGCTGGTTGCGACCGACTGGATTGCTGTCGCTTCGTAAACGAACCGCGGATCGTTGCCGGGGCTCTCGGGATAGGCACCGCCGCCAGTTGCCTTGCGGTAGCGGTTGCCGACCAGAGAGAGCTTGGCGCTGACCGAGGTATAGGGCCCGGCAACGCAGGGAATAGTCAGCGATACCGTCTTGAGGCGGCGGAAATAGTGACCGGGATGGTCCAGATCGAACGCAGCTTCGGGAATGCTGAAAGTGCATGCGCCGGTGCTCTTGAGTTCAAGCAAGGCATCGGCATCGAGCTGCGCCAGCGAAAGGTGTTTGGTCAGTTCGTACTCGCGCTTGTGCTTTTGCAGATAGCCGATGTCCATCTGCTTGATATCGGCCAGCAGCCGCTCGCCCGCGAGCAAGCCCTTCTTTTGCGCATCCCAATATCCGTAGCCGATGTAGCTGGTGCTTGTGCCCAGTTCGAACTGCAGGCACCGTTCGGCCTGATGGGCGGTCGACAGGGCCAGCTGATAGGCCCGGTAATAGACCCCGCTGAGCTGCCCAAGCATATAGTCGAACAGCTCGGTGTTGGTGAACTTGCCCTTGAGGAAACTGTCCGACTGGTTGGCGTTGGCGATCTGAAGCTGATGCGCTGCCAGTTCCTTTTGTACGATATCGAGCCGGATCTGAGCTGCGACCAGTTGCGCGCTCAGCTGAACCAGTTCGAGATCAGAGAGCCGCGCCTGAAAGTCCCAGTCGTCCTGACGGCGGTCATAGCTGGCCACAGTCGAAGCGATCCCGGCCCCGCCGTGCATCATGCCCGAGATATCGCGGGAGACCTGCGCAAAGCCCGAGGCCGCGCCCGAAATGTTTTCGCTACCCCAGGATGCGCTGAATGCAGGCGATCCGCCGAAACCCGCGATGCCGATGTTGAAGGTCGGCAGCATCTTGGTGATGGCTGCCGCAACATCGAGCCCGAGCCCGACCGCGTCGACGACCAGGGCTGCGGCGTTGAGCACCATCGCGACGGTCTCGCCGGTGTTCATGTAGTCGCGCGAATGATAAAACGCGCTCTTTGCCTGGGTCAGCTCGATCGATCGCTGGATCATGGCGATCTGGGCTTGCGATTCATCGACATTGCGCAGCTTGATCTGCAGCATGGCATTGAGCAGGCCGATTTCGTGTGTCGAGCGCAGCCGCGCCAGCGCTTCGCCATCGCGCTTTTCGACCGCACTCAGCACCTGCGCTCCGAACTGAGTGACGAGATGCGTGTCGATCGACTAGTAATACCAGATCGGCCCACAAGTGCCATGTCTTTTTCCCAGGCTTGCGACTGAT
>JANOAD010000008.1:0-3590 GCA_031410955.1 Novosphingobium sp.
CCTTAAATGGGTGGTTGGGCCGGGGGAGCGGGCCGGTGTTGCAGCGAAGGCCGGATGGCCTTCGGTCACGCAATCAAGCTGCGGGCGGGGCAAACATGTAGGGCATCAGATGGCCCAGGAAGTTCTGCTTGCCCAGCGGCACGCCGTTCGCGCGCAGGATTGCGTAGGCAGTGGTCGCGTGGAAGTAGAAGTTGGGCAGGGCAAAGCCGCTGAGGAAGGTCTTGCCGTCGAACTTGACCCCGCCGCCGTTGGGAAAGGTGATCATCACTTCGCGGTCGGCACCGGCATCGTAAGCAGCGGAATCGATCGACTGGAGATAGGCGATGGTCTTGTCGCAGCGCTCCTTGAGCTCGGCAAAAGTCGTTTCGACGTCGGGCATCGCCGGGGCTTCGGTGCCGGTCATGCGGGCGCCTGCGCCCTTGGCCGAATCGGAAGCGATCTGGATCTGCCGGGCGAGGGCAAACATGTCCTCGGCGAGCTTCGCCTCAAGCAATGTGGCCTCGTTCCCGGTGCTGGCGGCGACGTCGAGCCACGACTTGATGTTGCCCAGCATGCCGACAAAGGCCGGAACGGTAGCGGCGTGGAACGAGTAGGCCATGTCGATCTCCCAAAGATTTATGAAGTTGCTGTTTGGATAGAGAGGCAGGATGTTAGTTGCAATAAGAAACCGATTGTCGCGCTGGCGGGCATTGCCTAGTCAGTCCCGATGCCCGAACTTCCCGAAGTCGAAACCACCGTACGCGGCCTGGCGCGCTATCTAGATGGCGCGCGAATCAAGCGGTTGACGCTTCACCGCGGGGATCTGCGCCGCCCGTTTCCCGATGGGCTGGTCCAGGCCATGATTGGGGCTCAAATCACCGGGCTGGGCCGCCGCGCCAAGTACGGCCTAATCCACACCGGCCGCGGCACCACGCTGGTCTTCCACCTCGGCATGTCCGGGCGCTGGCGAATCGAGCCGGAGGAACTGGGCAAGCATGATCACCTGGTGATCGAGACCGAAGCGGGCCAGCGCCTGTCGCTGTGTGATCCGCGCCGGTTCGGTTCGGTTGACCTCGTTGAAACGGACGCGCTCGATACCTGGCCGACCTTTGCCGCGCTCGGGCCCGAGCCGCTTTCGGATGGCTTTTCGTCTGGGCGGCTCAGGGATGCGCTCAAGGGACGTGTCGCGGCGATCAAGCTGATGCTGCTCGACCAGCGAATCGTCGCCGGGCTGGGCAACATCTACGTCTGCGAAGCGCTATTCCGCGCGCGCATCGACCCGCGCAAGGCCGCAGGCAAGGTGTCGCGGCCGGCGCTCGAGCGCTTGGTCCCCGCAGTCAAGACGGTGCTCGCCGAGGCGATCGAGGCGGGCGGGTCGAGCCTGCGCGACTATGCCCAGCCCGACGGCCAGCTCGGCTATTTCTCGAAGCGCTTTGACGTCTACGACCGCGAGGGTCAGCTATGCGTGCGGGATGGTGCGCCGATATTGCGGATCGTCCAGGGTGGGCGCAGCACCTGGTACTGTGCAAAGTGCCAGAATTGAGCCACAAAGCTTGACCCGTTAGGTGCTCACCGCTAAGGGCCGCGCTTTCCGGCGGGTCGACTCCGCTACAGCATAAAGATTCAAGGACGAACATGGCCAATACGCCGCAAGCCAAGAAGCGCAATCGCCGCAACGACAAGCGCGCCGAAATCAACGGCAACCGCATGGGTCGCATCCGCACCTTCGTGAAGAAGGTCGAAGCCGCGCTCGATGGCGGGGACAAGCCGGCGGCTACCGCCGCGCTCGCCGCGGCCCAGCCTGAACTGGCGCGCGGCGTTGCCCGCGGCGTGCTGCACAAGAACACCGCTGCCCGCAAGCTGTCGCGGCTGACCAAGCGGGTCATCTCGCTGAGCTGACACTCGGGCCAGCCGATTCGTTTCGCAGGTGAAGCGGATCGGCGGCACGTATGCAGAACGAAAATGGTTAAAGGCCGGGGCGAAAGCCACCGGCCTTTTTGCTGCGCTGCACGGCGCTCCATGCTGCAATGCGTTAACACTATGTAATCCCGCGATTCGCACCACTTGGCCGTCGGACTAGGGAATAAAACCTAGTCAAAACAAACGCCTAACTGAGCGGTAACGGCATTCAGGGGCTGCGCATGAGTCAAGGGCATTTATTTCAGTTTTTTTACAGTAAGCGCCTTGCTCTCACCACTGAACCGTTCATAAATCGGATCACGGTCTTGAAAGCGTTCAATCGCGTTCCGGGCCTCACACAAATTGCTGCAAGTGCAGGCCGGGTTTTCGGGCATCCGGCCTTCGTGGGAGTGCGTTCCAGCGCTTCTGGTTTTGGATGTTGATTCGGGGGCGAATCGAGTGACGGTGACGGTAACCGGCGGAGTGCAATTGCAACCCTCCGCTCAAGACAAATCGGATGAGGATCGCATGCGCGACGAACGGGAAGCGCTGAACCTCGCTGCCGACTGGGCCGATATCAGCCAGGGCCTGCGCAAGGACCTGGGACAGCAACTTCACAGCCAGTGGATCAAGCCAGTGCAGCTCGGCGGGTTCTGCACGGAAACCGGCACGCTTGATCTCCACTTGCCGACCGAATTCTCGGCCAATTGGGTGTCTGACCGCTTCTCTGACCGCTTGTCGCTCGCGTGGAAGATCGCGCGCCCCGATATTCGTCACGTCCGCATTTCGGTCCAGCCCGGGCGGCGCGCGCCGCAGGGCCTGCGGTTCGGGACGAACGAAGGCGGACGCCGCGGAAGCGAAGCGGCGGCCACGGCACAGCCCGGCGATGCGTTGGGGATGAGCGCGGCCGAACTCGGCGGCCTGGGTCCCAACGGGCTCGGCATGGCCTCGATCGGGCTTGACCCGTCGCTGACTTTCGCCACTTTCGTTTCGGGTTCGGCCAATGTACTCGCCAGCAATGCCGCGCAGCGCATGGCCGCGACCGAGACCCCGCAGTTCGCCCCGCTTTATCTCAAGGCCGCCACAGGTCAGGGCAAGACGCACCTGCTCCACGCGATCGGCCATGCCTATCTCCAGGCGCACCCGCGGGCGCGGATCTTCTACTGCTCGGCCGAGCGTTTCATGGTCGAATTCGTCCAGGCGCTGCGCCAGAACCAGACGATCGAGTTCAAGACCCGGCTGCGCGGCTTCGACCTGCTGCTGGTCGACGATATCCAGTTCATCATCGGCAAGGCTTCGGCGCAGGAAGAGCTGCTTTACACGATCGATGCGCTGCTCGCCGAAGGCAAGCGGCTGGTCTTCGCCGCCGACCGCGCGCCGCAAGCGTTGGACGGGGTCGAACAGCGCCTCCTTTCGCGCCTGTCGATGGGGCTCGTCGCCGATATCCAGCCGGCCGACATCGAACTGCGCCGGACGATCCTCGAACACCGGTTGCAGCGCTTTTCTCCGACGCACGTGCCGGCAGACGTGGTCGAATTCCTTGCCCGCACGATCAACCGCAACGTGCGCGAGCTGGTCGGCGGGCTCAACAAGCTGATCGCCTATGCCCAGCTGACTGGGCAGGCCGTCTCGCTCCAACTCGCCGAAGAGCAGCTCACCGACATTCTCTCGGCCAATCGCCGCCGGATCACGATCGACGAGATCCAGCGCAC
>JANOAD010000009.1:0-3132 GCA_031410955.1 Novosphingobium sp.
GTCGTCCTGCGGGAGGAAGCACATCGCCACGGCGTAGTCGCCTTCGGGCGGCAGCCCCATACCTTCGGCCTCGGCCCAGCCACGGTACAAGGTGTCGGGGATCTGGATCAGGATGCCCGCGCCGTCACCCAGCAGCGGGTCCGCGCCGACCGCGCCGCGATGATCGAGATTGTGAAGAATTTGCAGCGCCTGGCTGATGATCGCGTGGCTTTTGGCGCCCTTGATATGCGCGACAAAACCCACGCCGCACGAATCGTGCTCGTTGCGGGAATCGTACAGCCCTTGCGGCGCCGGGTAAGCCATCGTCCTCACTCGTCCAATTGGGCGCACTCCGGACCCGATTCGCGCGCGCGGGGACGCGAACCAGCGGAAATGCGGCAATTTTCCACTACACCTCCTGCCGCATCATGCAGCTTTTGTTGCGTGGAAATCTCCCATGACGACAGGAAGCTGTTTTTGCAACTGCGAAAAGGGCGACACATGGCAGCGCCGCGCCAAGCTGCGCGGTGAATAGGATTTCAGGCAGGAAGCGGCGCTGCAGGGCGCCCGCGGGTCAGGCCGCGCCGCTCATCCGTTGCAGGTTGCTGAGCGCGGCCCGCAGCGCCTGCGCGGCCTCGTCGGGCGGGATCAGCGATGCACTGGTGCCGCCCGCCACGGGCTGGCCCTGTCCTACCGAACCCGGCGCATCGAAGCGGCGGAAGCTGCTCTCTTCGCTCGCGGCGAAGGTTGCCGCTGGAGCGGCCAGCGGCACGACCTGGCCGGTCTGGCCGGGGAAGATCACCACCGGCTCGATCTCGGCATCGGCAGCTGGCTGCGTTTCCTCGATCCGGACGTGGGCATGGCGCACCGGTGCCACGGCGAGAAGCGAGGCATAGGGATTGTCATCGGGCATGTCCGCCAGGCTGGCTTCGCCCGCGGTTTCGATCTCGTCGGCTGGAACTGCAGGTTCGGGCTCGCCCGGGGCGTCAGCCGCAATGGGTGCCGCAAACGGCGCGGCGGTCAGCGGGGGGGTTTGCGCGGCCAGCGGCATGGCGAAGTGGCGCGGCGGCAGCAGGCTGGTGTCTTCGAATCCAGTCCCGTCTTCCAGGAAGGCGTCGAGCGCGAGCGGACGCATCGCGGCGGGGACCGCCAGCGGCGCGGCCGGCGCGGGTGCGGGTTCTGGTTCGGCCACCGGCGGCGCAAACCGCGGCAGCGCGTCGGCGCCCGGCGCCTGCGGCTGGATTGCTTCTGCCGCGACCGGCTCCGGTTCAAAGGTCACAGCGACGGGTTCAGGAGCATCCTGCGGTCCGACCGGCGCGGTAAAGGCGGCCGGCATGGCGGGAAGTTCGGACAGGACCGCCGCTGCGGCCTGAAACTCGGTCGGCACCGGTGCAACTGCCACCGGTTCGGGTGCGGCAGAGCTTGCGGCAGGTGCGGCAGCACCTTGCGCGCGTTCGCGGCGGCGGCGCATCGAATCGGCCAGTCGCGCTGCGAGGTCGGTCATGCCAAGGCTCGACGGGCTGGGCAGCGGTTCGGCGGGAACCGGCGCGGCTTCTGCGGCCACTGGTGAAGCGATCTGTGGCTGCACAGTTTGCGCCGCTGGTGTCGCCGCAGAAGCTTCAGGCTCGACGACGGCGGCGGGTGCGGAAACGATTTCCCCCGCGCGCTCGAACAGCGGGCTTGGTTCCGGGGTGTCGAACACCGAGGTCTGGAAACCGGCTGCCTTGACGAAATCCTGCGGCACATGGTCGCCTTCGGCCTGGACCCCGAAGATCTGGCGCGGCGCCATTTCCGGCGCTGGCGGCGGGGTCATCCCGAAGACCTGCCGCCCGGCAAGGTGTGCGGCTTCGGCGGAAATCGATGCGGGTTCGATTGCAGCCGGGACCGGTGCCGGCCGGGTCCAGTCGAGCGACGGGGCGGGGCTTGCGGGCGGCGCCTCGTAACTTGGTTCCGATGCGGGCGGCATATCGACCGACAGCGCCAGCGACGCGAGATCGAGCGGCTGCACCGGATCGAGCCCGGGCAGCGGAGCGGCATCGTGCGGCACGAAATCCGGCTCTTCCTCGGAAATGGCGAGGGTGCGGCGGCGGTTGGCGAGCAGGCCGGCTGCAGGCCGCGCGGCCTCGAATGGCTCTTCGTCGCCCAGCTCTTCGTGTGCTGAGATCGGACGGCGCGCCGGCGCATCGGGGTGCGCATCGCGATTGCGGACGCGGGGCGATGCGGCCGAAAGATCATTGGCACCGCGCTTGCGCTCGCGTGCCTCCGGCTTGGTCCGGGTCAGGCGGCGCGCAAGTATGATCCCCAGCACCGCACCAAGCGAGGCGAGGACCAGAGCCAGCAGGATCCGCGCGGTAATTCCAAGCGGCGGGGCCGCGGCAGGCAGCACCAGATCGATGTGGCTCTTGAGCACGAGGTCTTCGAGCAGCGAAGGACGGACGGCCAGGCTGCCAAGGCCGAATGCCGCGCCGAACCACAGTGCAACCACCGCCGGAAACAGCGGATTGGCCGTGATCGGCTGGGCCTTCGCCGGTTTGCGCTGGTGCTTGCTCACGTTTCGCAGAACCCCTGTAAACTCACTCCGCGATTTGCGTTTCGTGCCGTCAAGCGGCGGCGGAGACGCGGTTTCGCGAGTTCGGGGCTAACAGGACTTGGTAAACAACGTGATAACGATGAACATTCTTGGCCCAATCATGATTGTTGCGGACGTGCGCCAGGCCGGCTTCGCGGTAGGCAGGCCATGACGCCCGATCGCCCAGCAGATCAGCCAGCGCCGTGGCGCAGGCGGAAGGGCTATCAGGCGCGAACAGGACGCCGGTTTTCCCGTGGGTGATGAGCTCGCGGTGCCCGCCTACGTCGGAAGCAGCGACGAGCTTGCGCTGCGCCATCGCTTCGAGCGGCTTCAATGGCGTGACCAGGTCGGTCAGGCGGCTGCGCCTGCGCGGGTAGGCCATGACATCCATCAGCGCATAGTAACGCTCGACTTCGCTATGCGGCACGCGGCCGACGAAGTGGATGGCCCCGGCTACCGCGCTGGCCGCAGCCTGCGCGCGCAGGGCGGCTTCCATCGGCCCGCCGCCGACCAGCAGCAACCGGGCATCGGGCACCCGCGCGATCAGCAGCGGCATGGCGGCGATCAGGTCATCGATCCCCTCA
>JANOAD010000010.1:0-6871 GCA_031410955.1 Novosphingobium sp.
GCCGGGCTCCACCCACTCCAATAACCACCCCCCCGGGGGGGGGTTGGGGGCCCCCGGGGGGGGGGGGGGGGGGCGCCTGTCGCGCGCCCAATGCCCCCACCGTCAGGCCTGCGGCCTGCCACCTCCCCCAGCGGGGGAGGATCTAGATGAGCATCAACTGCGCGACCGGTGCGAAACTACGCCGGTGCAGCGCGCAGGGCCCATGCTCGCGCAGCGCGGCAAGGTGCTCGGGGGTGCCGTACCCCGCATTGCGCTCCCACCCGTAATGCGGATGAGCCAGAGCATATTCCCGCATCAGGCGATCGCGGTGTTCCTTGGCGATGATCGAGGCGGCGGAGATACACGGCTCGAGCGCATCGCCCCCGACGATGGGCCGGGCTGGCCAGCGCCATTCGGGGCGGCGGCCATGCGGGGTCAGGTTGCCGTCGATGAGCACTTCGTGCGGATCCTCGTCCAGCTGGTCGCACAATGCCGCAACCGCGAGCGTCATCGCCAGCATCGTCGCGCCGAAGATGTTGAGCCGGTCGATGTCCTCGACCTCGACCACCCCCACCGCCCAGCGGCAGCGGCGCTTGATCGCCGCTTCAAGCTCGGCCCGGCGCGCTGGCTTGAGTTTTTTGGAATCGTCGAGCCCCGCCGGGCGCGGCCTGCACAGCACCACTGCGGCGGCAACCACCGGGCCAGCGAGCGGCCCACGCCCCGCTTCGTCGACCCCGATCACCAGCCGGTCGGCGAAGGGCTTGGCAAGCAGGAAAGGCTGGGCGATGGTGGCGGGCATGACGTATCGGATCCTCAACGCTTTATCGCCATTCGCCCTGCTCGCCGCAAGCTGTGGCAGCCCCGCCGCCGGGGATAGCGCCAAGCCTGCTGCCGCCGAAGTGAAGGATCAGTTCAAGGTCGAGGTGCTGGGGACCTTCGACGAGCCATCGGCTATGACAGCAGCACCTGCGACCCACGGCATGAATTGGTTAATCACCGAACGATCCGGCAAATTGAAATGCTATATGACGAACGCGCACATGAGCCGCGAGATCATGCCTGCGCTGGGCCAAAATGACGGTCCCGCCTTAAAGCCGGACTATGGCGGTCAGGGCGGACTGGGCGATATTGCCGTCAGGCCGATGGTCGGTGATCCGCCATTCGCATCCGTTTATGTCAGCTGGGTCGAAAAAGGCCCGAACGACACGCGCGGAGCGGTTGTTGCGCGGGGCGTGATGGGGCCTGCGTGCATTGCATGGCTAAGCCCTTTGACGATAATCTGGCGGCAAGACCCCAAGGTCACCGGACGCGGGCATTTCTCGCACCGCATCGCGTTCTCGCCCGACGGCAAATACCTGTTCCTCTCCTCGGGCGAGCGGCAGAAGTTCACTCCCGCGCAGGACCTCACCAACAACCTTGGCAAGGTGCTGCGGCTCAATCTCGATGGCACTCCGGCGACAGGCAATCCGTTCGCGGACAAAGGCGGCGTTCCAGCGCAGATCTGGTCCTACGGCCACCGCAATGTGCTGGGGCTGCAGTTCGACGCCTCGGGGCAGCTGTGGGGTCTCGAACACGGCCCGGCGGGCGGTGACGAGCTGAACAAGATCGAGCCGGGCAAAAATTACGGCTGGCCGCTGGTTTCCGACGGCGATCACTATGACGGCAAGCCGATCCCGCGTAACAGCACCCGCCCCGATCTCGCCCAGCCCGCGATCAGCTGGAACCCGGTGATCGCGCCGGGCGATTTCATCTTCTATTCGGGCAAGATGTGGCCCGAATGGAAGGGCCAGGCCATGATCGCCGGGATGGCCTACCCCGGTCTCGTCAGGGTGCGGATCGAGGGCGACAAGGGCCTCGAGGAAGCGCGCTATCCGCTGGGCCATCGCATCCGCGAAATCCGCGAGGCGCCGGACGGATCGTTGCTGCTGCTCGAAGACGGCAAGGGCGGTCGCTTGCTGCGGCTCTCGCGCAAATAGCATCGACATTGCGGCGCCCTCGCCCTATCGGCGCGCGCTCAATGACCGAGACTGCCACCCTGATCCCGCTCGACAATGTCGACCCCGCCATGGTTGAGGCGCTGCTGGACCGCGCGTTCGAGCCCGAGCGCCACAACCGCACCGCCTACCAGCTGCGCGATGGGCTCGACTGGCTTCCCGCGCTGAGCTTTGCCGCGATCGACGGCGATGAACGGCTGGTCGGCACGATCCAGTGCTGGCCGGTCGCCTTGACCGATCCGGGTAAACGCAGGCACCCGCTGATCATGGTCGGCCCGGTCGCAGTGCTGCCCGAGGCACAGGGCGCCGGCTATGGCCAGGCGTTGATGACCGCCGCACTCGCCGCAATCGATCCTCGCGCGCCGTTGCCGCAGATGATGATCGGTGATCCGGAATATTACGGACGGTTCTTCCAATTCAGCGCCGAGCACACCGGCGGCTGGACGCTGCCCGGCCCGTGGGATCCGCGCCGCCTGCTCGCGCGTGGGGCCGACGCCGCGGTGCTCCCCCGCGAAGGCATGCTGGGGCCTTGGCGCGGCTGAGCCGATCTGGCATCGCGCATCGGTGCCTTACGAACCGCCCCCCGACCTTGCCGCGCTGAGCCTCGCGCAGATCGCCGAGCTCGCAGCCGCGCGCAAGCTGCCGCCGGTCGAGCAGTGGCAGCCGCAGGCGAGCAGCGACAGCCTGATGCGGATCGCGGCCGACGGGCGCTGGTTCCACGATGGCGGCGAGATCAGGCGCCCGGCGATGGTCCGTGCTTTTGCCAGCCTGCTACGGCGCGATGCGAGCGGCCAGCACTGGCTGGTCACCCCGCATGAAAAACAGTCGGTCGCGGTCGATGATGCGGCGTTTATCGCGATCGACGTGGCGCAGCAGGGCGGTGCGCTGGTGTTCCGGCTCAACACTGACGATCTGGTGATTGCCGGGCCAGACCACCCGCTGATCGCGCGCGGCACGCCCGATCTCCCGGCGATCTACCTCGCCGCGCGCAATGGCACCGAAGCGCGCCTCAATCGGAGCACCTGGCTCCAGCTTGTCGCGCTCGCTGCAGAGGACCTGACGGTTGAGAGCCAGGGCATAACTTTCTCGCTGGTCCCGCAATGAGCGCGCTGGTCGAACGCCTGCGCCAACTCCATGCCGAAGGCCACACCGCCGACCTTCCCGGCTTGCACAGCGACGAGCGCTTTGCCGGCAGTGAGCTGCGCCCCGCCGCGATACTCGCTGCGGTGACGAACCGCGAGCGACCGGGCTTTCTGCTGATCCATCGCCCGGGCAACATGCGCTCACACCCCGGACAGGTGGCCTTCCCCGGCGGCAAGATCGATCCCGGTGAGGACGCGGTCGAAGCGGCGCTGCGCGAGGCGAACGAAGAACTGGGTATCCGCGCCGAAGATGTGACGGTGATCGGGACCAGCGACCTTTACAAAACCGGCACCGGCTATGCGATCACTCCGGTGCTGGCAGTGGTCCCGCCCGATCTTGAGCTCAATCCCAGCCCGACTGAAGTCGCCGCATGGTTCGAAGCCCCGGTCGATTTCGTGTTCGACCGCGCCAACCACGTCGAACAGCGCGCATATTGGCAGAGCCAAGAAAGGCGCTACATCGAGATCATGTGGCAGGAACACCGCATCTGGGGGGTGACCGCAGCAATCATCGCCAACCTGGCGCGGCGGATCGCGTGGTGAAGACGCTGCCCGCTGCCGAGTGGACCCGGCGTGCCGATCTGGCAGCGCTGCTCGTGGCGCTTGGGCCAGATCAGGCGCGCTATGTCGGCGGGGCGGTGCGCGATACGCTGCTGGGATTGCCGGTCAAGGACATTGATCTCGCCACCCCGTTGGAGCCGCGCGAGGTGATGAAACGGCTGAAGGCGCATGCCATCCAGGTCGTGCCGACCGGGATCGATCACGGCACCGTCACCGCGCTGCTCGCCGGCGGCCCGGTCGAGATTACCACCTTGCGCCATGACGTCAGCACCGACGGCCGCCGCGCCACCGTGGCCTTCGCGCAGGACTGGCAGGACGACGCCGCGCGGCGCGATTTCACCATCAATGCGCTCTATGCCGATCCGGTGACGCTGGAGATATTCGATTATTTCGGCGGGAATGAAGATATCGCCGCGCGGCGGGTGCGGTTCATCGGCGATGCCCGCGAACGCATTCGCGAGGATCACTTGCGGATCCTGCGCTACTTCCGGTTCCAGGCGAGGTTTGGCTCGCAGCCAGCTGATCCTGAGGCGGAAAATGCCTGTGCAGACTTGGCTGCAACGCTCAAAGGCCTGTCGCGCGAGCGGGTCGGCATGGAGATGATCAACCTGCTCGGGTTGCCCGATCCGGCGTCGACTGTGGCTCGGATGGCAGATCTGGGAGTGCTGGCGCAGGTCTTGCCCGAGGCGGATGTTGCGGCCTTGGCGGCGCTGGTGGCGGAAGAGGCGCGGCAAGGGGTGACGCCCGATCCGATCCGGCGTTTGGCGGCCCTGCTCCCGCCCGATCCCGCGCTGGCCGAGCAAGTGGCCGCAAGGTTCCGGCTTTCGGGCGCGCAGAAAAAGCGCCTAGCCCTGGCGGCGGGGCGCAACCCAGAGTCTCCCCCACTGGGGGAGGTGGCAGGCGCACTTGCGCCTGACGGAGGGGGAAAACTGGTTACGAAAGACAGGCCCCCACCGTCATCGCTACGCGATGCCACCTCCCCCACGGGGGGAGACTCTCAGCAAGCCCGCACCCTCGCCTACCGCCTCGGCCGCACCGCCGCCCTCGACCGCCTGCTCCTCACCGGACAAGGCGTGGCGCCGCTCGACGGCTGGGAAATCCCCACCTTCCCCCTCAAAGGCGGCCAGATCGTCGCACGCGGAGTTAAGGCCGGGCCCGAGGTGGCGCGGATGTTGAAGGCTGTGGAGGCGTACTGGGTGGCCGAAGGATTTCCACGCGAGGAGCGGGTTTTGGAATTGTTGGACAAGACATTGGCGCAGTGAATCCCCTGCTGGCGAACAGCCATCCATAAGCAGCGTTGCGCAATCACGGGCCCTATGGTAGAAAGACTGACATTTTTCTGTAAAGGTGCCAAATGAGCCTCAACATAAAAGATCCCGAGGCGCACAAGCTCGCCTCCAGCATTGCCCGAGTCACCGGCCAAAGCATGACCCGCGTGGTCACCGATGCCCTGCGGCAACGCCTTGCCCAGATTGAGCACGGCAAGGGCAAAGCCAGCATCAAGGAATTGCTGGCAATCGCCGATCGGGCGGCAGCGCATGTGCAAGCCCCTTATGCCAACCACGCCGATCTGCTCTACGATGACAACGGCTTGCCCAAGTGATCGTTGATACTTCGGCCCTAGTCGCAATCCTCTACCGCGAACCCGAAGCGGAGAGCTTCGTCCGGCTCCTTCACGACGCTGCCGTCTGCCGGATCAGCGTCGCCAATCATGTCGAACTGGCGATGGTGGTCGAAAGCCAGCTCGGCCCGGACGGGATGCGGCAGGCCGAAATGTTCTTGCGCCGTGCGGGAATTGTGATCGAGCCGGTGACGCTCGATCACGGCAATCTGGCGCGGCAGGCCTTCCTCGACTTCGGCAAAGGCCGCCACAAGGCCGGTCTCAACTTCGGCGATTGCTTCGCCTACGCCCTCGCCAAAGCCACAGCCGAGCCGCTGCTGTTCAAAGGCAACGATTTCGCGCTGACCGATGTTGAGGCGGCGGGGTGAATTGGGGCGTCTCCAGCTCTATCCGAACCGGTTATCCCTCGGAAATCCCGTCGGCGGCAACCGCCCGGCAGCCCCGCGCGCGACCTTCCACATCACCGCATCCTTCTCGGTCCGAATGCGGCCGGTGTCGCCGCCCATCGTCCAGCTCAGCCCATCCTCCAGCTTCAGCGTGATCGCATCGGCGAGGCCGCCGTCGCGGTAGCGTTGCAGGGTGACGCCCTGGCCTTTGGCCATCACCGGCATTTCGGACAGCGAGAAGATCACCAGCTTGCGGTTATCGCCGACCACCGCGATGTGATCGTGCTCGGCGGGGACTTCGCGCACGACGCTGAGCTTCACCCCGGGCTTGGTGGTCATCACGCCGCGGCCCTTGCGGGTTTCGGCGAGCAGTTCGTCGGCCTCCGCCACGAACCCGCGCCCGGCGTTGCTGGCAAGCAGCAATTGCGCCTTGGGGCGATAGACCATGACCGCGATGATCGCTGCTTCGGTATCGATATCGAGCATCGTGCGAACCGGCTCACCAAACCCGCGCGCGCCGGGCAGCTTGTCTGCGCCGAGCGTGTAGAACCGCCCGTTGTCGCAGGCGATCAGCAGCTTGTCGGTGGTCTGCGCGTGGAGTGCGAAGGCATGACCGTCGCCGTCCTTGTATTTGAAGTCTTTGTCCAATGGCTCGTGGCCGGAAGCTCCGCGCACCCAGCCCTTGGCCGAGAGGATCACCGTCACCGGAGCCTTTTCGATCATCGCGTCCATGCTGAATTCGACCGTCGGCGCGGCTTCGGCGATGGTCGTGCGGCGGCGGCCCAGCGCGGTGTCCTCGGCGTAGTCCTTGCGCAAGTTGGCCAGGTCGCGCTTGATCCGGGTCCGCTGCCGCGCCGGGCTGTCGAGCAACTTGTTCAGCTCGTCCTGCTCGGCGCGCAGCGTATCGAGCTCACGCCGCAGTTCCATTTCCTCGAGCCGGCGCAGTGACCGCAGCCGCATGTTGAGGATCGCCTCGGCCTGACGGTCGTTCAATTCGAACTCGGCCATCATCAACACTTTGGGCTCGTCCTCGGAGCGGATGATCTCGATGATCCGGTCGAGGTTGAGGAAGGCGATGATGTAGCCTTCGAGCAGTTCCAGCCGCGCCGCGATCTTGTCGAGCCGGTGCTGGCTGCGGCGGATCAGGATGTCGATCTGGCTCTTGAGCCATTCCTGCAGCAGCAGCTT
>JANOAD010000011.1:0-14660 GCA_031410955.1 Novosphingobium sp.
CGCCAGGCGGTCTCCGGGGCCAAGGTCAACGACGTGTTCCTGACCATCGTCGGCGGGGCGATGCGCAAGTATTTGCTGAGCAAGGACGATCTGCCCGACAAGACGCTCACCGCGATGGCCCCGATCTCGGTACGCGGCAGCGATGAAAAGGGCGACATGGGCAACCAGGTCGCCGCGATGATCGCCCCGCTCGGCACTCACATCGAGGACCCGCTCGAACGGCTTGCCTATGTCAATTCGCAGACGATCAATTCGAAGGCGATGACCGACGCGATCGGCGCGCGCAACATGACCGAGATGAGCAAGGTCTCGCCTGCGCTGTTCATGGCGCTGGGCGCGCAACTCTATACCCGGCTCGGCCTCGCCGACCGGGTCGGCCCGCCGTTCACCACTGTGGTCACCAACGTCCCCGGCCCGCCGGTGCCGATCTATTCGACCGGGGCGCGGCTCGAAAGCATGATGGGCCTGGTCTGCCTGACCGACGGGATGGGGCTCGGCCACGTGGTGCAAAGCTACGTCAAAGAGGCGACGATCGCCTTCACCGCAGATCGCAAGCTGATGCCCGATCCGGAGTTCTACGCGGATTGCATCGAGCAAAGCTTTACCGAACTGCGCGATGCTGCGCGTGCCGCGCTGGCCGCTGCGCCGGCAGCAGCGACACCGGCCAAGGAACCAAAGGTGCAAACGCCGGTTAAGTCCGCAAGCAAGGCAAAGCCTGCTGTGAAGAAGAAATCAGACGGGAAACCCGGAAAGGTCGCCAAGAAATGACTGCAACCACTGCTTCGCGCGACGCGCTTGAAATCGAAGCGCGCCCGCCGCACCGGCTGCTCGCACTGGCGGAAGTGCGCGCGGTGTTCGAATTGGCGGCGTTCGTCGCCACCCGCCCGATCCTGGGCCTGCTGCCCAAGGGTGACGGCCACCCGGTGCTGGTGCTCCCGGGTTTCCTCGCCTCGGACAGCTCGACCAAACCGATGCGGCGGCTGCTCGATGACCTGGGCTATGCCAGCTACGGCTGGGACCTGGGCCGCAACGTGCGGGTCGATCTGCAGCGGGTCCACGAAATGGAAGCGCTGCTGCTCAAAATCCACAAGGAGAGCGGCCGTAAGGTTTCGATTATCGGGTGGAGCCTGGGCGGGGTCTTCGCGCGCGAATTGGCCAAGCTGCACCCCGAAGCGGTGCGCCAGGTGATCTCGCTGGGCAGCCCGATCCATGATGACCGCCGCCACACCAACGCCAGCCGGCTGTTCGAAATGCTCAACGGCAAGGATCCCGAGCCGGTCAAGCATGGCCACTTCACCGGGCTCGACCGCGCGCCGCCGGTGCCGACGACCTCGATCCTGACCAAGACCGACGGTATCGTCCACTGGCGCGGTTCGGTGCAGCACCCGCAGGCCGACAACGACCAAATCGAGAATATCGAAGTCCTGGCCAGCCATGTCGGCCTGGGGGTCAACCCCAGCGTGATGGTCGCGCTGGCCGACCGGCTCAAGCAACCCGAAGGCGAATGGGCACCGTTCAAGCCCCGCCTGTCGCAGCGCTGGATGTTTCCGAAGACCAGGTTGCACTGAGCGGGGTGATTGCCGTTTGATAAAAGCGCCCCTTTCCCCTTGATGGGGGAAGGATACGAAGCCTTGGCGACGCAGGAGCATAGGCGGAGTTGGAAGGGGGTGATGGTGCGGCAAGAACTGCGCCTGGCCGAAAATTCACCCCAACCCAACCTGCGCTAGCGAGCAAGCTCGCAAGCTGCGGTATCCCTCCCCCATCAAGGGGGAGGAAGTTGGACAGCACTCCCTAGTAAGCCCGGCCGCCAACCTGCACGTTGCGGATCTGGCCCGAGCCATCGACCGAACAGGTGAACTCCGCACCTTCACCGGTGCGCCCGGCGACGCGCCAGCCGTCGCCATCGCGATTGATTGTCTCGACGCTGACATTGCGGCCCGAGCCGCGCGTCACTTCATTGCTGCACCGGTTCACCGCGCTGTCGACGCTGCCGTTCTGCTGCCACTGCCGGTCGTTATCGTTGCCTGAGTAGCCGCCCTGGCGTTCACGCGGATAATCACCGCGATAGTCGTCATCGCGGCGGTTGCGCTTGCTCTTGCTCGCCGCGCTGGCGATCGCGGCGATCCCGCCGATGATCAGCACGCCGGCAATCACGTCGCCGGCATCGATGTGGTCGCGATGACGGTGGCCGCCCCAGCCGCCGCCCCAACCCCAGCCCTGGGCTGCGGCGGGCGTGGCTGCCAACGATGCGGCGGCAGTGGCCGCAAGTGCGGCGGCGATGCGAGTTTTCCTGTGGATCATGATTGTGCCCTCCTCCGGTCCCCGCGCTGTGCGAATCCCGCCCTGCCCACACGACTAGGCGGCCCAGACTTTCTCAAGCCTGAACCGCCCGTCGGTTACGTCAATCCTGCGGGATCAGAAGCCGCGGACACCGTCGATGTCGAGGTCGGTGATCTGGCCGCGCTCGAACTTGCACTTGAATGAACCGCTGTCGTAGCCGCGGACCCGATCGTTGTAGCCGCGGTAATCGCCGCCCCAACCCTGGCCGTAACGGCTGTCGCCGTTGTAGTTACCGCGGTTCCAGCCGCGACCCTGGCCCTGGACCGCGATCCGGCCCTTGACCTGGAAGCCATAGCGGGTGTCCTTGACCTCGCGGATATCGGTCACGTCAGCGCGCATCCCGCGGCTGCTGGCGTAACGTTCAGCGGCATTGACGCACTGTTCGACCGCCTGACGCGGATTGCCGCGCCACTGGGCATCGCGGTCGTAACCACGGTTGTAGCCGCCATTGTTGTAGCCGCCGTTGTTATAGCCGTTGTTGTAGCCATCGTTATCGTAGCCGTAATTATCGCCGTAACCATTGTTGTAGCCGCGATTGTTGCGGCCCGAGGCCGAGGCGACGGCCGCGATCCCGCCGATAATCAGCGCGCCGGCAATGATATCGCCAACGCTGACGCCGCGGTTGTCGCGATGGTCGGCCAGCGCCGGGGTGGCCGAAGAAGCAACCATCGCGCCAGCCGCGATGGTGCCGAGCAGGGCTTTGGAAACAGTCTTCATGGTCTTCATCCTTTGAACGCTCGGGCGACTCTGCCTGGGCTTGATGAAGACGTTCTACCGATTCGGCGCTGGCATCAGCCTGAACTGTGGTGACAGGCAGCGTTCATGAAAATACCACCTTTTCTGAACTCACGATTTGCGCATGCGGGCTGACTTTCACCTCCCCCTTGATGGGGGAGGGATACGGAAACTTGCGAGCTTGTCTCGCTAGTTGCAGTTGGGTGGGGGTGGGCGCGCCACCGGGCTCAGCGCCTGGCGGCACCCACACCCCCATCCAACTTCGCCTAGCTCCTTGCAGGAGCAAGTCTGCGTATCCTTCCCCCATCGAGGGGGAAGGTCTGCGTTAACTCGACGGCATGCCGAGCCCCGTCCACTGGGCGAGGAAGGCCAGCGTATCGGCGCCTTCTGCGACCACCTTGTCGGTCGGCTTGCCTGCCCCGTGCCCGGCGCGGGTTTCGATCCGGATCAGGTGCGGCTTGCCATGGGGATCCGCCGCCTGCAGCGCGGCGGCGTACTTGAAACTATGCCCCGGCACCACCCGGTCATCGGTGTCGGCGGTGGTCACCAGCATCGCCGGATAGGACACTCCCATCCGGATGTTGTGATAAGGCGAATAGGCCCGCAGCACCCGCCAGTCGGCCTCCTTCGACGGGTAGCCGTAATCGTCCACCCAATAACGTCCGGCGGTGAACCGGTCGAAGCGCAGCATGTCCATCACGCCGACCTGCGCATTGGCCGCGGCGAACAGGTCGGGCCGCTGGTTGACCACTGCGCCGATGAGCAGGCCGCCGTTCGAACCGCCCTGCACCGCAAGGCCCCCCTTGAGGGTGATGCCTTGCGCGATCAGGTATTCGCCCGCCGCGATGAAATCATCGAACACGTTCTGTTTGTTGTTCAGCCGCCCGGCATCGTGCCACGCCTTGCCGTATTCCCCGCCGCCGCGCAGGTTGGCCATGGCGAAAGCGCCCCCCGCTTCGAGCCAGGCCATGCGCGTCGCCGAAAAACCGGGGGTGAGCGAGATGTCGAACCCGCCATAGCCATAGAGCAGCGTCGGCACCGGCTTGTTGGCTGCCGCCACATCTTTGCGCCGGACCAGGAACATCGGGATCTTGGTGCCGTCCTTCGACGGGAAGAAGCGCTGCTCAATTACGAAGTTCGCCGGGTCGAAAGTCAGCTTCGGCTGGACGAACAGCGTGCTTTTGCCGGTGGTCGTATCGTAGCGATAGATCGAACTCGGCTGGTTGAAGCTGGTGAACGCGTAGAACGTTTCCGGATCGCCCGGCTCGCCGGTGAAGCCCGATGCGGTCCCGATTGCGTTCAAGGCGATTTGCTGGACCGGCTTGCCGTCCAGCGTGACAGCTTCCGCCGTCGACGCGGCGTCCTTGAGGTATGACAGGATGATCCGGTTGCCGACGATCCGCGCGCGTTCGAGTGTTTCGGCGCGTTCGGGGACGATTTCGGTGAAAAAGAACATTGGCTTGTTGCACTTATTGCTTCCGTCAAACCTTGTGCACTCAGTCACCTGAGTTATCGTCTGGCTCACATCAAATTTCACCACCTTTAGTTTCGGTGCATCCTTGTTGGTCACGAAATACAGCTTGTCGCCCATCCCCTCGATCGGGGTCCAGTCGTTCTCCAGGTCGCCGATCAAGGTCTGCGCTGCCCAGCCCTTCTTGCCGCCCAGGCGGATCAGATGCACCATGTTGCGGTTGTCGGTACCCTGGGTCGAAGTAATCACGATCCAGCGTCCGTCGTGAGTCACCCCCGCGCCGTGGCCGAGATCGGGATGGTCGGGCGTTGAATATACCAGCTCGTCCGCCGACTGCGGGGTGCCCACGCGGTGGAAGCGCACTTCCTGGTTCTTGTTGAGCTGCTGAAACGCCTGCCCTTCGACCGGCGCGGGGAAGCGCGAATAGAGGAAGCCCTTGTCGCCGATCCACGAAATGCCGGTGAACTTGGCCCACTTGATCTCGTCGCTCAAGACCTTGCCGGTCTGGGTATCGAGCATGCGGATGATGCGCCAATCGGTGCCGCCATCCTGCACCGAATAGGCCATGTATTTGCCCGACTTCGACGGTTCCCACGCATCGAGCGCGGTGGCGCCGTCCTTGGCCCAGCCATTGGGATCGATCAGCAGCCGCGGCGTGCCGTTCAGCCCGTGCCGCACGAACAGCTGCGACTGGTTCTGCAGCCCCGAATTGCGGGTATAGAAATAGTACTTGCCGGCCTTCTGCGGCAGCCCGAAGCGTTCGTAGTCCATCAGCGCCTTGATCCGATGACTGAACCAGGTCCGCTGGCCGAGCGTGCCGAGATAGGCCTGGGTGACCGTATTCTCGCGGGCAACCCAGTCGGCCACATCCTTGTCGCTGCGAACGTCGTTCTCCAGCCAGCGATAGGGATCGGCTACCTTCTCGCCGAACTGCTGTTCGACCAGATCTAGCTTGCGGGTTTGCGGGTAAGTCAGCTTTATCGTTTCAGCCGTGGCGGCAGCGGCAGTCAGGCCCAGGACGAGGCCCGCCAGGAGTTTCATTCGACGCTGCACGGCAGTTCCCCAAAACGCAAAAGACGGCGGTCAGGTTATAACCTGCCGCCGCCATTGCAATTCGTTGTTCGACGAATGTCAGGGATTATTCTGCGTCGTCGTTGAAGACCGGGCCCGAATCCTGACCCTTCGCGGAAACGTCACGATCGACCAGTTCGATCACTGCCATCGGCGAGGCATCACCAGCGCGGATCCCGGCCTTGATCACGCGGGTGTAGCCACCGGCGCGGTCCGAATAACGCGGTGCGAGCACGTCGAACAGCTTCACCAGCTGCGCGTCATCGAGCATGCGGGCATGCGCCAGGCGGCGGTTCGAAAGCCCGCCGTGCTTGGCCAGTGTGATCAGCTTTTCGACATAGGGGCGCAGTTCGCGCGCCTTGGGCAGCGTGGTGGTGATCTGCTCGTGTTTGACCAGCGCGGCCGCCATGTTGCGAAACAGCGCTTTGCGGTGAGCCGAAGTGCGGTTGAGCTTACGCCCGCCGAGTTTATGACGCATGTTACAGTCCTTCGTTCGTTAGGGGGCCGTATCAGGTACCCCGTAGCAGGCGGTTGAACCGCCGAAGCGGGCCCTCAACGCGATTCCGCCGCAGAAGTCAAGTAGGAGCGGGCCTTGGCGGCCTCGCCCGGGCGTTTTCGCCTTGCCTCTGCGATCAAGTCAAATAACATCCTGCAGTACGAATCATCAGGTCGCCAATTTTCGCATTCAACGCACAAGTCGTGGATGTATTGTCGCAGACCGGACCACTAAAATTTTAGTGCGGTCCATGAAAGAGGGGCATGTCGTGCGCAAACTCGACACTCAAACAATAAGAAAGATTCAAACCGCAATCCGCAAAAATATTGCGGAGCTGGAAAAGACAAAGGGATTTGTCGCCGCTGAGCCGGGGTTTCGGACAGTAAATGGCTGGATCAAACACGAACCGGCGATTGTCGTATCGGTTGCCGAGAAGCTGCCGAAATCGGAATTGCTGAGCGAGGACATTGCCCCAAAAAAGCTCGATGGCTTTCGCGTCGACGTCGTTCAGGCCAGCCCCGAGCAATTGCTGGCCTCTTCGGATGATTTTGCCGGGGTCATGGACACCCTCGCGCTCGCCGCCACCAGCCTGACTTATGAGAAGCGGCCGGGCAATCCGATCGACAGCCTGTTCACCTTGACCAAACCGATGACTTGCCATTCCGGCCCCGATGCCGGCTGGCCGGTGCTGGACAAGTTCCTGCGCGGGACCAAAAAGACGCTGACGGTGGCGATGTACGACCTCAACGCGCCCTATATCGTCAAGACGCTGATCGAGACCATTCGCGCCGATGACACGCGCAAGCTGGTCCTCGTCTGGGATGCGGGAATGACCCAGGATGAGCCCAGGTATCGCGCCGAGCTAAAGGAGAAGCTGGGCGCGCAGATGGACGGCTGGCTGGCGACATCGGTGATGAAGGGCGGCGGCACGCGGTGGTCTTCGGCCTACCACGAAAAGGTCGCGGTTCGTGACCGCAAGGCCTTCTGGCTGTCGAGCGGCAACTGGTCGAAGCGAAGCCAACCGGGGATCGACCCGATCGGGAACCCTGCAGACGCCGCCGGGATGTACGGCAAGGGCAACCGCGAATGGCACATCGTGGTCGAAGACGAGCCGCTGGCCAGGGTGTTCGAGGACTACATTCTGTATGATCGTGACGGATCGCACGATGCCGCAACCGCGCTGGCGGCCCTCGACCTGCAGATGCCCGACGTGCTCGTGCCTGCCGCCTATCTTGCACTGCCAGCCGATCTGGCGCTCGCGGCCCCCAATCCGGTCGCACCGCAGGTTCTGCCCACCCACGGCCAGCCCTACCAGGTCAGGCCATTGCTGTGCCCGGACAACTACATCGAGCGCATCACCGAATTCGTGAAGTCGGCCCAGCACAAGCTGTCGCTGCAGTTTGCCTACATCACTTATTCCAAATCGCCCGACGACCGGAAGTTCCGCGCGCTGCTCGATTACCTGTGCGAGCTCAGCTACAAACCCTCGTTCGACCTGCGCGTGATCGTCAACAACGATCCCGAAAAGATCCGCAAGCTGGTGGAGGCGGGCTTCAACGAGAAGAAGCTCAAGGTCCAGTCCAACATCCACAACAAGGCGATCATCGTCGACGACCAGGCGGCACTGGTGTGCAGCGCCAACTGGTCGGGCGATGGCACCCTGCGCAACCGCGATGCCGGCCTGATCATCTACGATCCTGAAGTGACCGCCTATTTTCAGGCGATCTACGATGACGACTGGAACCTGCGGGCGAAGCAGGACTTCGGCGATCCAGTCCCGGTTCAGCTTGCGGCGCCGGGCCAGCCTACGCCATCGGGCATGGTGCGGATGCGCTGGGAGGATTTTCACAACGACTGAAGCCAGTTGACCCGGATACCCGGGTTTGGGGGGAATTCGATGAGCATGCTGGATGACAAGATTAGCGAGTCGGGACACGTCGATGTCCTGGTGGTGCTCAAACCCGAGAAAAGGGTGCGCATGGACGGGCGGCTGTCGCTCGATGTGGCGGCAACCCAGGATCTCCAGGCCGGGATCGCCAGGGATCTGAAGTCCGCGTTCGGCACCTTTGCCGGGAGCCGCGAGACCGCGATCGCCAGGGAAATGCGCCAAGAGATCGCGGTCAAAGGCCCCGATCCGGTCGCCGTCGCTCCGAACGCAACGGCGGCGCCGCGGGCGCAGGCGGTGCGCTATTTCCCGCATCTCGGCGTGATGATGGGATCGGTCGACCAGGCGGGACTCGACCAGATCCGCAGGAACGACAAGGAAGTGGCGCAAGTGGCGCTGGCTTCGGCGCCCGGCCTGATCAGGCCCGAGGTCAGCCTGGCGCTGGCCGGGGAACCGCCCACCGGCCGGTCGTGGGGTATCGAGCGGCTGAAGGTGCCGAAACTCTGGGACAAAGGCCTGACCGGGAAGGACATCCTGGTCGGCCACATCGATACCGGCGTTGACGGCAAGCACCCCGCGCTCAAGCATGCGGTCGATGCGTTCGCCGAGTTCGACCGGCTCGGCAACCAGGTCACCGGCGCCGCGGCGCACGACACGGGCTATCACGGGACCCACACCGCAGGCCTGATCGCCGGGCGGGCGCACAAGGGGCTCGAATTCGGGGTTGCGCCCGAAGCGAGCCTCGCCAGCGCGATCGTGATCGAGGGCGGCCGGGTCGAAGCGCGGATCGTCGCCGGGCTCGACTGGTGCGTGGGCCAGGGCGCCAGGATCATCAACATCTCGCTGGGGGTCCCTGGCTACGACCCGTTCTTCGAGGCGATCATCACGGTGCTGCGCGGGCGCGGCATCTTGCCGACCATTGCGATCGGCAACGATGGACCGATGACCAGCCGCTCGCCCGGTAACTACCGCAGCGTGCTCTCGGTCGGCGCGATCGATAGCTTCGACCAGATCTGGTACCGCTCGTCGAGCGAGAAGTTTCCAGCTCCCGGCGGCTACAGCAAGCCCGATATCATCGCCCCCGGCGCCGAGGTCTGGTCGTCGTTCCCGAACAAGGGGATGCAGCCGCTATCGGGCACCTCGATGGCCACGCCGCACATCGCCGGGCTGGCGGCGCTGCTCTGGCAGCACCGTCCCGAGGCGAAATTGGCGGAGATCGAGAACGCCATCCTGAAATCCGCGAGCAGGCCCGCCGGAATTGCGACCAACCGCGGCAATCGCGGCGTCCCCGACGCGGTCGCGGCGTTGAAGCTGCTCGGTTAAAGGACTATGTAAGACATATGAAAGACGGCATCGATCCCAAACTGACGCGACAGATCCGTGCCAACAAGGTAAAAAACGGCGCCGACCGACCAGTCCACGCCGCCTTCACCGTGGCTGAGGCCAGCAAAGGCAACTTCCTGTCGCCGGAAGCGACCGACAAGGTCGTGAAAGCAGCCATCTCGCGCGCGGCCAAAAAGACCGAACAAAAGCCGGGCAAGGTCGTTGTGTTCAAGAACCTCCAGTCGTTTTCGATCGAAGCTCCGGCAAGCCTGGTCGAAAGCCTGGCGGCGGACGAGGCGATCGACACGGGCACGCTGGGCAGCTGAAAGCCGCGAGGGCCGGTTCGAGCGGAGTCCTGGCGGCCCAAACCAAAGCCGCAATGTCATGGCCGCAGCACGCGCGGCGGCTGCCGCGCTGCAAAGATCAGCGCGTGCAGCGCCCAGACCATCGCATCGGCACGGTCGGGCGATCTGCCCGGCCCCATGTAATCCCCGCCCGCCACCAGCCCGCCCAGCTGCGCCTCGAGCTCGGGAAAGCGCCCCGCTAGCCGCGCCCGGCCGCTCTCGAACAGCCCCGCCACCGGCTCGGCCCGGCGCACCTTGCTGCGGGTTGCCGAGACGAGCGTCAGCGGCAAGACCAACCCGGCCGCACGCAACACCGAACGGACCATGTCGCCGCCCTGGTTCTTCTCCGCCACCACCCGGTCGGCCTGCCACGCCTCCGCCGCCGCCGCCACCGCGCGCGCCCAGCCCTCAGGCGACAAACCCTCAGCCGAGCAATCCGCCAGCACATGCGCCACCCCGCCCGCATCGAGCCCGCCGACCACGATCCCGCATGTCCCCGCCGCGCTGCCCGGCGGATCGACCGCCACCACCACCCGCCGCAAGCTATCCGGCGCCGGCACTGCCCCCCGGCTCGCATCGATCAGCGCGAGCGGCCACAGCGATCCCGCGATCTCGCTCAGGAACTCGCCGTCCAGCTCCTCACGCCCCAGCCGCGTCCCGCCATAGCGCGCGGTCACCGCGGTGAGGAACGCAGGCGGCAAGTGCGGATTGGCCGAAGTCGCCCCGCCGGTCTGCACTGTATCGGGCGCGGCGAGGATCTCCGCCAGCGCCGCGCAGCCCCCGCGCGGGGTGGTGGTCACCAGCGCGCGCGGAGCCGGGCCGCAGCGCAGCCCGAACTGGAGCATTTGCCACGTCGCCAGCGGATGCCGCCACTTGGCCAGCTCGTCGCACCAGGCAAAGTGATGCTGCGGCCCGCGCAAAGCATTGGGCGAGGCCCCCGAATACAGCGTGGCCTCCGCCCCCGAAGCAAACTTGAGCAGCCCGCGCGACGGCAACCAGTCGGCAATCTCGTTCGGCCCGGCGCAAGCGAGAATCCCGCTCGGCCCCTCAACCATCACCGCCCGCGCCTCGTCAGCGGTGGCGGCGACAAGCGCGATGCGCAGCGCCAAAAGCCCCTCCCCTTCAGGGGAGGGGAGGAGCCGCGCAGCGGCAGAGGGGTGGGGGCTGTCGGGCTGGCAAGACGCGCGTTCGACACACCCCACCCCAACCCCTCCCCTGAAGGGGAGGGGCTTCTCTGCAGCCCTGACCATCGACAAAACCCACTCCGCCCCCGCCCGCGTCTTGCCAAACCCGCGCCCGGCCATGATCACCCAGGTCCGCCAGTCGTCGCCGGTTGGAGTAGAGGCGGGGGGAATCTGCCCCCGATGCGCCCACTCTGGAAAGGCGCGCGCCAAGGCGCGGAGCTGGTGTTCTGGCAAAGACCGGACAATCCTCTCCCGCAACGCAGGATGGGCGCTGCGGAGGATATCGGGGATGGTGGGCACTTTTATCCTTTGATGGGGGGAAGTTGGAGCCGGGAGCGGACAGTCCGGCCCATCGGCACCCTTGGTCAATAGCAGTCATCGAAGCGGGCATTATCGGGGTCGAAATGCAAAAAGCGGACTGTCCGGTTACGACCCGAAAGCAGACATTGATCGATGCTACCGGGTTCGCTGATTTAGCTTTCGTTTGGCAACCAATGGTCGAGTTTCAAACGTGGTAGCTCTTTCGTCACTTAGCTCATTGTGCAGACAAGGCCTGATTCAATCGATCTTGACGTTGCGGGATGGGGATCTGCGGATCGAAGACGAAAACTTCGGCGCCAGTTTTGGCAAACATCCCCTTTAACATCGGCAATGCGCTGGCTGGAGCGGCGATATAGACCTTCGATCCCTTTAGTTTACCGGGTTTGGCTTCGGCCAGTATGGTCTTCAAGCGTGTCACGAAATAATCGAAAGGGGCGATGCTGGCGAAGCTCATTGTACCATGCTCGTAATCCAGCGAGAGCAATGCGTCACGCACCCACCCCTCTGAGGCAGCGTACTCAGGATCGGACGGATCGCGGAGAACAGTCGTCGACGTCGAGTCGTCGCGCCAGTTCGGAGTCGAACGATAGAACGCCTCTCGAAGATAGTCGTGCCACGCAAGCTCGGTATTCTCTTTTGGGCCTAGCAAGGGCGCAATAAAGGCCTGCTTCGCCTTCTCCTCATACGCCCGATTAGACTGCGCCACGCGAGCTGCAGAGGCTTGCGCACTTTGCCATTCAGGCGAGGCCTTATTAAGCAATGCGCCATCAGAGAGGCGGAACACTGCATCAACGTAAGTCTCGTTGTCGCCGTCACGCGTCTCTTTCGGCACCACAACAGGAATAATCAATGTGTCGCCTGGCCCGAAATGGGGTTCACCCCGCCACCAAATAGAACTGACAGAATGGATCAGGGCAGAAACATACTCCTCAGGCACAACATCGTTCAACGACAGCGTCCGGATTAGCCGCCCCTGATCGTCATAAATGGCAACGACATTAGGGCCATAGCCCATTGAGTGCCAATTATCGAAGGTGACCAGATAACGCCCGCCATCCGCAATCAAGACGAGCACAGGTGCAACCTCATTAGTGAGCGAGCCAGACCATGTTTTGGCCCATGCTCCATCAGGGCCCAGATGCTCAATTGTCGCCGTAGCCTTTGTTTGGCGCTGTCCCTTTGGGCCACCCGCGGGCTCACGTTTGTGCACTTTGTCGGAGTAGTAAGCCAAGGCGCTTTCAATTTCGCGCGGCACCACGCGTACGCGGTATGTCTTATCCGGAGACAAATAGGTTTCAGGCTTCGCCGGGAGCCAACTGTCAGCGAGACAGGGCGCTGCAACGAAGGCAAGCAGGGCCAGCAAGAGTCTTAGTGAAACTGACATCTTAGCTCCGATGGTTGCACATGAACGGCTCACCAGCAAACATTGACATAGCCACTGTTCGCTAAGCTTGCGTCGATCACTGTACCGGCCGTTCGTAAATGCGCCCACGCGTTATGCTGCTCCAGATTGGCAAGCCCTCGTGTACCATTGCTAGAGGGGCCAATGAATGAGCTCTCCATGTCCGCTTTCCACCCCATTCGCGACATCACAAGCCGCAGACAGCGCACAAAAGCGGCCATTCCGGATTTTGGACGCGAACCCGAAATCCTAACCGTCCGAGATGGGGCGCAACGCCTGCTAGTCGGGCACATCCATTCAACGCCCAATCACGCGCTGCCTCCCATCACCGCCAACCTTCGCAACACCTCCGCCCGCACCTCCTCAATATCCGGCTCCACCCTGCGCCAGTCATACCGCTGCGCCCGGCCGCCCCGCACCCCCGCCCGGTGCAGCCGCAGCAGGTTGAGTACATCAGCGGCGGTCATGGGTGGGAGTGGCGCGCCGGCACCAAGCGGGGTCCCGCTCAGCGCCGCCGCCCCTGCCTCGATCGCCAGGCATTCGAGCCGGGTGTAGCCGACCTCCATCGCCTCGGCCCAGCGCGCGGCAAAGCGGCCCGGCGCTGTCCTACCCGTAACCTACCAGTTCGCTGGTGCATTCGGGCATCCGCGCTGAACGTCGAGGCCGCCATCCCGGTGGGCGCGTGCAGCTGCGCGGGTACTACGGGGTAGTCGCGCCATCGGTGTTGAAGATGTCTGCTGCGACCTTCCACTGGCCGCCGATGTTGCGCCAGACCACGACGTACTTGCCAATGTCCTTCGTCGGACCCTTGGGCCCGCTGAGCGACAGCAGATAGGTTCCTTGATCGAGGGCCATTTCGCCGCCTTTCGCGACCACAATTTTATCGGCCTTGAACGTCAGCCCGAACCCCGGCATCTGCATAAGCCCGCCCCAGGCCTTTTCAAGCGCCGGTTGACCTTCTGCGATCGGAGCGCCTGGTGCCATCATAGCGCCGTCGGATGCATACAGTTTGGATACCGCAGCCGCATCGTGATCACGGATCAGCGCGAGCCATCTCTCGTTCGTCTGGCGTATAGCTTGCTCGTCCGCGGCAGCATTATCCGGACTTGAACTCTTCGATGCGGTGTTTGAGCCGCAGCCCAACAACAGCACGCTCAAACCCGACATAAGAACGTATTTGGCTTTCAGCATATCGCATCCCCAATTGCTCGTGCGAAGATGTCACAGGTCGTGCAGGAGCGCAAACGAGACCTTCCGGGTCAGGACAATGCTGGGTGCAAGCCTGCCGCGCGCGCCTATCCCTCCGCCTGAAAAACGTGCGCTGCCCCCATCACCGCCACCCTCCGCAGCACCTCCGCCCGCACCTCCTCGATATCCGGCTCGGCCCTGCGCCAGTCATAGCGCTGCGCCCGGCCGCCCCGCACCCCCGCCCGGTGCAGCCGCAGCAGGTTGAGCACATCGGCGGCGGTCATGGCCGGGAGCGGCCCGCTGGCATCGAGCGGGGTGCCGCCCAGCGCCGCCGCGCCGGCCTCGATCGCCAGGCATTCGAGCCGGGTGTAGCCCACCTCCATCGCCTCGGCCCAGCGCGCGGCGAAGTGGGCATCGTTCAGCCGCCGCCGGTAGATCGCGGTGGTGGAGAAGCCCGCTGCCTCGGCGGCGGCGGTGACATTGGCGGTTGCCGCGAGCACCTCGAGGAACGCCGCCTCGGCCCGCGCCGACCAGCGCTTGCCGGTGGTGCGGATCAGCTTGGTCTGGCGGCTGATCGCACGGCGGATCGACGCCTCCGCTGGCGCGGCGGTGGGGGTGAGTTCGGGCATGGTGGGGGTCGCTTGTTCGGCGCGGCGGGAATTGCGCCAGCCTTGGGGTGTTTACCGCATTAGCGTTACGATGTCAATTCTTTTAACCCATTTGGTACATCATCTTCTTCCCCCTTGATGGGGGAAGGATACGAAGCCTTGGCCGCGCAGCGGCTTAGGCGGAGTTGGATGGGGGTGCTGGTGCGGCTAGCGCTGCGCTTGGCGGAGAGATCACCCCCACCCAACCTGGGCTAAGCAACGCGTTGCCAAGCTGCGGTATCCCTCCCCCATC
>JANOAD010000012.1:0-7774 GCA_031410955.1 Novosphingobium sp.
CGCGGCAACAAGGGCGCCGCGCTCACCACCTATCTCAGCCTCGCCGGCCGCTACTGCGTGCTGATGCCGAACTCGAGCCACGGCGGCGGGATCAGCCGCAAGATCAGCTCGGCGGCCGACCGCAAGCGTCTCAAGACCATCATCACAGATATGCAGCTGCCCAAGTCGATGGGCTGCATCGTCCGCACCGCCGGGCTCCAGCGGACCAAGACCGAGATCAAGCGCGACTTCGACTATCTCGCCCGGCTGTGGGACGAAATCCGCGAAACCACGATGAATTCGAGCGCGCCCGCGCTGATCCATTCGGACAGCGACCTGATCAAGCGCGCGATCCGCGACATCTACAACAAGGATATCGAGGACGTCATCGTCGAGGGCGAAGCGGGCTACCGCGCCGCCAAGGATTTCATGAAGCTGCTGATGCCCAGCCACTCGCGGCGGGTGAAGGCCTATTCCGATCCGGTCCCGCTGTTCCAGCGTTTCGGCGCGGAAGACCAGCTCACCGCGATGTACGATCCGGTCGTCCAGCTGAAGTCGGGCGGTTACATCGTCATCAACCCGACCGAGGCGCTGGTCTCGATCGATATCAACTCGGGCCGTTCGACCAAGGAACACGGGATCGAGGCGACCGCGCTCAATACCAACCTCGAAGCCGCGCGCGAAATCGCCCGCCAGCTGCGCCTGCGTGACATGGCCGGCCTCGTCGTGATCGACTTCATCGACATGGAGTACAACAACAACGTCCGTAAGGTCGAAAAGGCGATGAAGGACGCGCTCAAGAACGACCGCGCGCGCATTCAGGTTGGCCGTATTTCAAGCTTCGGGTTGATGGAAATGAGTCGCCAGCGCCTGCGCACCGGCGTGCTTGAAGCCACCACCCGCGGCTGCCCGCATTGCGACGGCACCGGTCTGGTCCGTACCGCCAGCTCGGCCGGCCTTTCGGCATTGCGTCTGATCGAAGACGAAGCCGGCAAGGGCAAGGGTTCGGTCATCTCGCTTTACGCCAGCACCGAGGCGGCGGTTTACCTGCTCAATGCCAAGCGCGGGGATCTTGCCGAGATCGAGGACCGCTACGGCGTCCGCGTTGAAGTGTTGCCTGAAGGCGAAAACGAGGGCGCGAAGATGCGTGTCGGCTCGTCGGGTCCGCGCCCCGAATTCGCCCCCAAGTTCGAAGCCATCGTCATCGAAGAGGAAGACGATGAGGTGTTCGAGGACGAGGATGAAGGCGAGGACGAAGATCGCGTCAGCGATGACGCCGACCGCGGTGACCGCGACAAGCACCGTGGCCGGGGACGCCGTCGCCGCGGCGGCCGTGACCGCGCTGAGCCGCGCGGCGAAGGCGAAGGCGAAGCCGAACCACGCCCTGCGGCTGACAGCGAAGAGGACGATGAGGCCGATCGCGGCGAGCCAGGCGACGAACGCGCCGAAGGCGATGACGAGGCACCACGCAAACGCCGTCGTCGTGGACGCCGGCGGCGGGGCGGTCGCGGCCGTGGTGAAGGCGAGAACGGCACCGAGGGCGAGACGGCCGAGGGTGCAGGCGAAGACAGCAGCGAAGGCGGCGACTTGCCGGTGGAACCGGAGCAGGTCGCCGAAGCCGCCGAGCCTGCCTCGGACGAAGCCCCGGCCAAGCCCAAGCGCAGCCGCCGCAAGAAGGCCGATGCCGAAGTGGTTGAAGAAGCTCGGGCAGAAGCTCCAGCTGAGGTTGAGCCAGCCGCAGCCGAAGCTCCGGCCAAGCCCAAGCGCGTTCGCAAAGCCAAGGCCGCAGCCGATGCTCCAGCTCCCGAGCCTGAAACAGCCGAGGAACCTGCCGCCAAGCCCAAGCGCAGCCGCAAGAAGGCTGAGGCTGCCGAGCCCGAACCTGCGGCTGAACCCGAACCGGTGACCGCGGGTGCGGAAGAGGGAGCCCCGAAGCGCGGCGGCTGGTGGCAGCGCACCTTCGGCGAATGATCAAATCGAACCGGGGTGTTGCCAGATCGCGCAACACCCCGTTTCTGGCTTTGCGCCATGACTGATCCTGCCCCGTCCCGACCATACCACCACCGCCCGGGCGGCGGCTTTCGCAACCCGACCGGCAGCCCGCCGCGCCGCGCGCGCCTGCGCGATTTCCTGAAGTTCCTGCTCTGGGACATGCGCCGCGCCAAGCTGCCGCCGATCCCTCCGGGTCTCACGACCGACGACAAACCCGATCTGGCGGCGCTCGGTGAAAACCGGATCGCCTGGCTGGGCCACGCCTGCTTCGCCATGCGCATCGCGGGCAAGCTGGTCCTCACCGACCCTTATCTTTCGCCACATGCGGGCCCGTTCGGTCTGGGACCAAAACGGTTCCTGCCACCGGCCGTGAGCGCCGGCGACCTGCCTCGCTTCGACCTGATCGTGATCAGCCACAATCACTACGACCACATCGATACGGTCGCGCTCAAGGCCTACCGCTGGCGCGCAGAAACGCCGGTTGTCTGCCCGCTCGGCGTCGCCGCCCTGCTCCGCCGGCAAGGCTTCACGCACATTACCGAACTCGACTGGTGGGATAATTTCAGGCTCGATGACCTGACGGTGACCGCCCTTCCCGCCGTTCATTTCTCCGGCCGCGGACCTTTCGACCGCGACCGCACGCTGTGGGCGAGCATGGCCCTTGCCTCAAGGTCGCGAAAGGTCTGGTTCGGCGGCGACACCGGCTATGGCGAGGTTTTTCGCGAGATTGGCCAGCGTGCCGGGCCGTTCGACCTAGCCCTGGTCGGGATCGGTGCTTACGAACCGCGGATCATCATGGAGGCGAGCCACGCCACGCCCGAGGAAGGTGTGATGATTGCCCGCGACATCGGCGCCCGCGCTGCCGTCGGCATGCACTGGGGCAGCATCATGCTCACGCCGGAGGATCCATTCGAGGCTCCCGGCCGTTTTCGCCGTGCCGCGCTTGAGCAGCAGTACGGCGAAGCCAATGCCTGGATCATGCAGGTCGGAGAGGTTCGACCGTTCTGACGCTCAGCCGGCCTTCACCGCTTCGCCCCATTCGATCCATCCGGCCCAGCGCGGCGTTTTGGGCGCGTAGCGTGCGCCGAATTGGTTGACCGCGAAGGGCGCATTGCTCGCCACCGAACTGCTGACGGGGCGGGTCAGGTGACAACCCCCGGCGAGACGCTTCCACACCGGCTCGATCCGGTCCTGCCATTTGGCCACAGTGGCATCGGGTGCGCGGCCATGCTCGGCAAAGAGCAGGCGCCCGCCGGGCCGAAGGATCCGGTGCATTTCACGCAGTGACTGCGCGGGATCACCGACCGAACAGAGCGTGAAGGTGCAAACCACGCAATCGAAGCTAGCATCGGCAAACGGGATCGCCTCACCCACGCCTTGACGGATATCGGCCGCTCGGCCCGCTGCCGCCGCTGCGGCCCTGGTGAACTCGAGACCCTTGGCCGAAGGATCCATCCCGGAATAGCTCGAGATGCGCGCCGAATTGTAGAATTCTTGGTTGATCCCGCCGCCGCAGCCAATTTCGAACACGTCGCCGCTGGCGAGGGGCACGACCTTGTCGCGCACCTGCATGATCGCCGGTGATGAGCAGGCGCAGCGGATCAGCCGCGGCACGACCTTTTCGTTGTACCAGTTGCCCAGTCCCATGGTGTCCGCTCCCTTGATCAACGCGACCTATCTGGCACGCTGCGGCGTTCAAAGCCAGATTCAAGGCCGGGTGAGCCACCGTTCCAACTCAACCCGGTTGTAAAAGCTGTTGCGCTCGGCTTTGAGCAGGCCCGGGACCAGATCCTGTTCGAAACGGATCGTCCAATCCAAAAGTGCCTGGGCCTGAAGCGGCGCTGCCGCAAGACTGCGCGAGGCATCGAGCAACCCGTGGTGCAGCCTTGCATGGCGCGAACCGCTGTAGCGTTCATCAATCAGACCAAGGCGAAACCGCGCACCCTTCAACGCGACCTCTGCCCCGTCAGCATCTCCCTGGGCCAGCAACGCCCGAGCGGCGGCAATGCTGGTGCGAACCAAGGTGATATCGCTGGCGAGGGTCAAGGGCTCGATCTGGCCTGCGCCACACGCTCGCACCGCGCGGACGTAAGCGGAAAGCCCCGACAACTCGACCGCACTCGGTTCACGGCCGGAAAATTCATCAACGATAAGTCCGCGGATGAATTTTTCGAGCGCACCTGAGCCAGGATCACGGCTGACCTTGCCCGGCAACGCAAGATCGGGAATCGGTTTGGGATCGAACGTATCGTTGGCCCTCGCCAGGCTGAAGAAACTGGAACTGACATCGGCGGTACCGGGATCGCGGGATATGCCGGCAAGGAAGAATGCTGGATTGCGCCGGCCGTTGCTGTGACAACTCGCGCAGCTCACCGCAGCTCGCTCAGCCTGCCCGCCGAGCAGGTTTGGTGCCGCAAACAGAGCGCGCCCCACAGTAACGTCAGCGGAAGACACTCCGGGATCGAGACAAGTCGCCGGCTGTTCAAGGAGAACCGCGGCTTCCCAGCCCGGCGCGGTCCAGGTCAGTCCAGTCAGCTTGGCGCGCTGACCGGCCGGTGCTGCAGCCAGCGACAGTGCCAGCGCACAGACCGCGATCAGAATGCGGATCGGCCGGTCTCCGCGATTTGCTCACGCAATTCATCGGCCTGCTTGCAACCGAAGCCGCAAAGCCGCTCAAGCCTTGCGAGATGGGCCAAGGCCCCTTGCCGGTCACCGCGCTCCAGTTTGAGTTCGCCATAATATTCGATCGCGCCGCGATGGTTGGGTGCGGCTGCCAGCGCTTCCTCATACCAGGCCGCTGCTCGGTCATAGTGACCCAGCTTGCGATTGGCATAGCCCAGATAGGTCAGAAGATCGGGGTGTGGCCCGGCATTCCACAACGAAGACTGCAGCAAGCCGATGGCAGGTTCGTAGCGCCGCTCATTGATCAGGGAAACCGCCTCGACGTAAACGCGATCTACCGTTGCGAGCGGCAGGAGCGCGCGCGCCGGACCGAGAGCCTGTGGCTTGCCTCCGGCGAGTGCCGCATCGATCGCACCGATCGCGGCATCGAGTTGCGCGGCTTCGGCGCAGGTTTCGGCGCAAGCAGTCTTGCGCGCCTGCAGCGCCTCGCGCTGGGTCGCTGCCTTGCTGGCCTCACCCTGTTGCAGGTAACTTAATGCCAGGTCGCGCTGCGCGTCGATCATCGCGGGATCGGCCCTGAGCGCCGCTTCTAGGGGCTTGATCGCGTGCTTGTAGTCACCTTGGCCGATGTAGCTCGCCCCGAGGAGGTACTGAGCCGGGGCGTGGGTCGGCGCGACTGAGACGACATGGCGGAAGGCGGTGACCGCTTTCTTGAAGTCCTTCGCCTGGAATGCCTCAATCCCTTTGCGGTATTCGACCACCGGATCGTACTCCGGCGCGCTGTTGCTGGGCATCGCGGCACCGCCGCCACCGCCGCCGCCGCTCGACAATGCGGGTGCCGACAAGCCGAGCATCACGACGACAGCGATCGAACCGATCAAAGCGTTTAAGCGGGTGCGCATGTGACACTCCCCATCTGCGGCGGCGCAGCTGGCGGCGCACGCCAACTGCTATGGCCAAGCCCGAATACTACACCAATATCCCGGATCGTGAAAGACAGTAGATCCCGGATGCCATGGGCCAAACACTGGCGAAGGCAGACGTTCTCGAGAGGTGGGAGGAAGGTGCCCTGCTGAATGTATTTGTTACCAGTCACGTGGCGCACTATCATGCAGGGGTAATGTCACCAATACGCCCTGACCTGGCCGTCCTCGATGCCCTGACCGACAAGCAGCGGGAAGTCCTCACGCTTGTATCCGAAGGCCTCACCAGCAAGGAAATTGCACGTAATCTTGGAATTTCCGAGAGCGCGGTGAACCAACGGATCGAAACGATCCGGCAGCGCCTGGGGGGAATGCCAAGATCACAGATCGCGCGTTTGCACCGGCGTCAAAGCACCGTAGTGATGACAATCCCGACCAGTAATTCACTTACAGGTAAGCCAATTCCGCTTCAGTCGTCCGCCAGACTTGGCCAAGCCAGCGTTGTGGAGGGGGCCATCGACTTCGCAGGGCCGAGTGCACTGCAGGAAGGCGGCGTGTTGCAACCCTCCACAATTTTCCAACGACTCGATACAGCAATGTCCGGCCCGCACGGCACTTGGCTGCGCGTCACTGCAATCATCGCCCTTGCCGGCGCAATTGCCATCACCGCCCTACTCGTCCTCAGCGTCATGCAGACGCTCGATACGCTGATCGCTTGATGAGCGTTGGTTTCTGGCAAAGCGTGGTCAGCGCCTGGGGCTTCTGGCCGTGGACGATCATTGCGCCGCTTTATCTCTATGCCCAGCTTCGCGGCGATAGCAGCGCACGCGGGCTCGCTGGGCTTTTGGCAATTGCAGCTCTGCTGGGAACCCTGCTCGCGTCCGCATCGCGCGGACCGATGCTGGTCGGGAGGAACCAGCTGGGATTCGATACGCTGCTTCTTGCCGCGCAAGTCTTGATCTCCATTCGCAGCCGCTGGCTTTACCCGATCGTGATTGCTGCCGGGCAGCTGCTTGTCGTCCTAGTGGAAGTGTTTGCAGCGACCGGATTCGCGGCTCAAGTCGGCCTATTGGATGTCCTCTTCGCAATGCTCGTCCTGATGCAGTTTTCAGCCTTTGGCGTCGGCCTCGCGCTGCACCGCAGCCGGCGCCCACTCTGGCGGGTTCGCGCTCATCGGGAAAATACAACCGCAGACCTTGTCCCGCGCGCGAACGACGCTAGATAGGGCCGCGACAGCGGTCTGACGCGCCGCAAGCAAGGCAGGACCCAGATGGCGACCTTCACCCTCCCCGCAAACAGCAAGATCCGGCGCGACGGCACGGCGCACAAGGTGTCTGGCGCGGCCCGGGTCAAACGCTTCACGGTCTATCGCTACGATCCCGATAGCGGCCAGAACCCGCGTTACGACACGTTCGAGATCGATCTCGACAATTGCGGACCGATGGTGCTCGACGCGCTGATCAAGATGAAGTCGGAGATGGACCCGACGCTGACCTTCCGCCGCTCGTGCCGCGAAGGGATCTGCGGGTCCTGCGCGATGAACCTCAATGGCCGCAATGGCCTTGCCTGCACCACCGCGATCGAAGACCTGCCCGGCGACATCCGGATCACGCCGCTGCCGCACATGGAAGTGATCAAGGACCTGGTCCCCGATTTCACCCATTTCTATGCGCAGTACGCCTCGATCCGGCCGTGGCTGCAAACCGTCACCCCCACACCCTCGGGCAAGGAGCGCCTGCAAAGCCCCGCGCAGCGCGAGAAGCTCGACGGGCTCTACGAGTGCATCCTCTGCGCCTGCTGCTCGACCGCCTGCCCCAGCTACTGGTGGAACAGCGACAAGTTCCTAGGGCCGGCAATCCTGCTCCAAGCCTACCGCTGGCTTGCCGACAGCCGCGACGAGATGACCGGCGAGCGGCTCGACAACCTCGAGGATCCGTTCCGGCTCTATCGCTGCCATACCATTCTGAATTGCGCCAAGGCCTGCCCCAAGGGCCTCAATCCGGCCAAAGCCATCGCCGAGCTGAAAAAGCTGATGGTGGAGCGCCGCGTCTAGAAAAGTCTGGCCTGGCCGCGGCGGCATGCTGCGCCAGAACGCGCTTCGGCCGGCAATCGCCTCGAGTGCGATTAGCCAGCCGAGAGCTTCGGAAGTGCGTAGGTCACGAATCCGAGCTGGTCGTGACCTACGAGATTCTCAATGAGCTCACTTCGAGCCCTTGACCGAGGCTTTGCGAGCGCGGGGGGCTTTCACGGTCTTGGTG
>JANOAD010000013.1:0-37626 GCA_031410955.1 Novosphingobium sp.
AACGGCGGCTATGTCCAGGGCGGCACCTATTATGG
Organism: Novosphingobium sp.; assembly: GCA_031410955.1. GTDB lineage: Bacteria > Pseudomonadota > Alphaproteobacteria > Sphingomonadales > Sphingomonadaceae > Novosphingobium. The sequence goes on from JANOAD010000013.1 coordinate 36, forward strand.
CACCAGTCACGACCGGGATGGACGCAACTGGAATGGGCGCGACCGCGACCATGACGGCGACCGCGATCACCGCCGGTGGGACCGGCAGTGGCGGAGCAACACCAGTTATAACTGGTACAGCTATCGCAGCAGCCATCCCTCGTACTTCCGGCTGGGCAGCTATTACGCGCCGTATCGGAATTACAGCTATCGCCGGCTGAGCATCGGGTTCTACCTCGACAACTTGTTCTTCAGCCAGAACTACTGGATCGATAACCCGCAGTATTACCGCCTGCCCGACGTCTACGGCCCCTATCGCTGGGTCCGCTACTACGATGACGCCTTGCTGGTCGACATCTACTCGGGCGAAGTGGTTGACGTGATCAACAACTTCTTCTGGTAAGCCCCTGAAACGACCAATGGAACCGGGCCGTCGCAGCGATGTGGCGGCCCTTTCCTATTTAAGGAACGGCACCATCCTCCGCATCGTTCCGTCGCGGTCAAGGAACTGGTGTTTTAATGCACCCGCGACGTGCAGCACGAACAGCCCCACGATGACGAAACCAAGCACTGAATGCATGTCCTTGAAAGTGCCGACAGTGCTCTTGTCGAAACCGACCGGCAGCGCGGGCATGGCGAACAGTCCGAACATGCTGACGGGCTTGCCCTTGCTGGCTCCCGAAACGAACGCCCAGCCGGTCAGCGGCAGGGCCAGCATCAGGATGTAGAACAGCCAGTGCGTCACCCGGGCCAATGCCGCTTCCCACGCCTTGAGCGTCTCGACCATCGCCGGCGGTCGGTGGGCAAGCCGCCAGCCAATCAGCACCAGCGTGAGCGACAGAACGGTGATGCCGAACGCCTTGTGCAGCGCCATGATCGCCGCCCGGTCTGGCTTGGGCATGTCTTCGGACAGCCACGCCCCCGCAACGTTGCCGATGATCAGCAGCGCGATCAGCCAGTGCAGGATGACGGCGCCGCGTGAATACCGGGCGGCCGAAGCGTCAATCAAGGGGTCGATGGTTTGCATGATCGATTGCTGGCGCAATCTTGCGCGGTGAACAAGCGCGAACTTGGCGGTGCATGACAAGCTTCTTACTTGCCCTGCACGGCCAATCTTTTAGAGCCGGTGGCATGAGCAACTACGTTACCGCCCCCAATCCCGACAAGGTCGCCTTGCTGCGCACCGGTGCACACGTCCGCCGCCGTCTCGATGCCAATCCGCGTGCGCAGCGCGTTGCAACCGACGCGGCAGAAATCTGGACCGTGCCCGATTTCATGGGCGCCGACGAATGCGCTGATCTGGTCAAGATGATCGACCGCACCTGCAAGCCGTCCGAAGTGTTCGATCACGGCTATGCCGAGGTCTGGCGCACCAGCCATTCGGGCAACGTCGACCGCGACAATCCCTTCGTCCACATGCTCGAAAACCGGATCGACGAACTGCTCGGCATCCCGCATGCCTATGGCGAGACCATGCAGGGGCAGCGCTATCAGGTCGGGCAGGAATTCAAGTACCACCTCGACCTGTTCTGGACCAAAGCCGACTACTGGAAGAAGGAAGCCAAACAAGGCGGGCAGCGCTCGATCACCGCGATGTGCTTCCTCAACGATGTCGAACAGGGCGGCGACACCGCCTTCACCGAGATCGGCATCTCGGTCCCGCCCGAGCGGGGCAAGTTGTTGGTCTGGAATAATCATACGCCCACCGGTCAGCCCAATGAAATGACCATGCACGCTGGTACGCCGGTGATCCAAGGGACCAAATACATCATCACCAAATGGTATCGTACGCGCAAATGGGGTTGAATCTCACCCGCCGGCGCTTTGCCGCCGGCGCGCTCGCTGCTGCCGGAATCGCAGCCATGCCCAGCCGGGCTGCGGGGGTCCAGACCGCCGAAGACGCGAAGCTGATGCAGCTGTTCCGCAGCATCGCGAAGGCCGAGGATGCGCTCGATCCGCTTGGCATGATCTACCGCGGCGGCGAGCCCAATGTTGCGGCCTTCCGCTTGCTTTACACTGCGGCACAGGACCGGGCACAGCGCGTGCTGAACCGTCAGTCACTTGACACCCTGGCGAAGATTGATCGACGCAAGCTCAGCCCCGAGCGGCAGATATCCTACGACGTGTTCATGAGTGACAAGCGCGAGAATGCGGGCTGGCTGCGCCCCGAAGTCAAGGCGCTGACTGCCGTGCGCCCGTTCAACCACTTCGGCGGCATGCACATCGAGTTCCCCTCGCTCGTCGCGAAGGACGGCGCGCTGCCCTACACCAACGAAGCTGAATACAACCGCAACCTGGAACTGATCGCGGCCTTCCCGCAGGTGCTCGACAATGCGGTGGCGCGGTTCCGGCAGGGCATCGACAGCGGCGTGGTCGAATCGAAACTGACCGTGACCAACATGATCGCGCAGCTCGATGGGTTGCTGGCCCAGCCGGTAGGCCAATCACCCTTCACTTCGGCTGTGCGCGATTTTGCGGTGGGCGTGCCCGAGGCAGCTCGCGGCAAACTGGCGGCTGCCTACACGGGGGTCACGACCAACCAGATCTACCCGGCCTATCGCCGTATGCGAGAGTTTCTGGCCAACGATTACCTTCCTGCCGCGCGCGAACAGGTCGGCATCTCTGGGATGAAAGGCGGCGCGGGGCTCTACAGGCTGCAGATCGCCCAGCACACCACCCTGCGGCTTGAGCCCGACGCAGTGCACCAGCTGGGTTTGAGCGAAGTGGCGCGGATCCAGCGCGACATGGCGGGCGTGGCGCGCGAACTGGGCTACACCGGCGAGCTGCGGGGGTTCTTCGACTATTTGCGCACCGATCCGCGCTTCCACCCCAAGACCCGCGAGGAGCTGGCCGAGGGATTTGCCAAGGTCGCCCGCGCGGTCGAGGCGCAGACTCCGAAGTATTTCAACCGCTCGCCGCATACCAAGCTGGTGATCCAGCCCTATCCGGCGTTCCGCGAGAAATACGAAGCCGGCGGCAGTTACAACCAGGGCTCGCCCGATGGCACTCGCCCGGGGGTGTTCTTCTACAACACCTTTGATCTGCCCAGCCGTTTCCTCACCGGCATAACCACGCTGTTCCTTCACGAAGGCGCGCCGGGGCATCACTTCCAGATCAGCTTGGCGCAGGAAGACGCCTCGCTGCCAGACTTCCAGCGCTTTGGCGGCAACAACGCCTATGTCGAAGGCTGGGCGCTCTATGCCGAGACGCTGGGTTACGACATGGGGTTCTACAAGGACCCGATGCAGCACTGGGGCACGCTCGACGACGAGATGCTGCGCGCGATGCGGCTGGTGGTCGATACCGGGCTGCATTCGAAGGGCTGGAGCCGCGAACAGGCGATCGATTACATGCTCGCCAATTCGGGCATGGGCCGCAGCGATGCGACCGCCGAAGTCGAGCGCTACATCGCCTGGCCGGGACAGGCGCTGGGCTACAAGATCGGTGCGCTGACCATTCAGCGGCTGCGCAAGAAGGCGGAAAGCCTGCTTGGCGCAAAGTTCGATATCCGCGGGTTCCATGACCAGGTGCTGGGATCGGGCGCGCTGCCCATGCCGATCCTCGAGGCAAAGCTCGACCGGTGGATCGCCGCGCAGAAGGCTTAGGCCCGCCGGATCGGCATTTCGCCTGCACCCAGTGCGGCGCGTGCTGCAACCGCGCGCCCGAGCTTGAACTGGGCGAAGCGGCGCAATTCGCCGACACCTTCGTGCTGCAGCTCATGATGCGGATCTACAGCCTGCCGCGCAGCCTGATCGACTACGATAGTCCACTGCCACGTGAGGCAGCGAGCGCGGAATTTTATGAGAGCAAGCGCCTTCTGGGGTTTTTCGCCGCAGCTTCATGGCACGCCAAGGTGCGCCGGGGCGACCGGGTCGTCGACTATGTCCAGTATCTGAGCCTTTCGGTTCTCCCCCTCGACTCAGGCTCTCGCGCTTGCCCAGCGCTCGCCGGCGACCGCTGCGGTATTTACGCCCGCCGACCGCTGGCGTGCCGCTCGGTCCCGCTGCATTATTCGCGTCCCGAAGCATCAGGCACGCGCGATCTCGATGCTTTCACCGCCACGCAGGGTTACCGCTGCGACACCAGTGGCCAAGCGCCGCTGGTCCTGGCTCAAGGCAAAATCGTCGACGAGGTTTTGCGAAAGGCGCGCGCCGATGCGTTGGGCCAGGCTGATCGCGACACGAAGTGGAAGGCGGCGCTGGTTCGGGCGATGAAGACCGGCGATCAGGGTCTGCCAGGCCCGCGAGAAGTGGAGGCCAATGCCGATCGCGGCGCGTTGACGGTCTCGATGCAAGCGGCATGGCGATTGGGCGAAACGGCGGGCGCGCTGGCGCCGGGTGAAGCCGGGAAGCTGCTCGGCCAGCAGATCGCGGCAATCGATGCGATTCAGCGGAGCGGAATGGTCAGCCATCAGGCAGCCGCTACGCTGGTCGCACTGCGCCGCGAGTACACGACCGCACTGGCACTCTAGCCGGTACAATGATACTTTTCGCGCGGAGGTGCCGTCATGCGACCGCGCAGCCGGGTGCAACCTGCCTTGGGGCGCCGTTGTCGGCGATGGGCATCCGCAACGCCGGGCGTCTGAGGCGGCATTGACGACTGCACAAAATGCTAGTCATTCGGGGGAAATCGTCTTGAAATACCTGGATATTTACGTGATGATTTCCCCCGCTCGGGGTGAGAACTATGAGGTCTCGGCCAAATCGGCAGATGGCGGCGAAGGCAATTCGGAACTCAAACTGCCATTCCGGCTTGGTGAGCTCTCGCCGTCGATCTTTGGTGCTTCAAGTGCCAGCCGCGGGACAAGCTTCGGTGATCCGACTTCCGAACGGTTGCTGTCAGTCGAAACGGTCGGCATCGAACTGTTCGATGCACTGTTCAGCGGCGAAACGCGCGAGGTGCTCAGCAGAACCGAGGACGCTGCCAAACGCAGTCTTGAAAAGACCGGCGTTCGCATCCGCTTGTCGATGAACCTCGCCGCGGAAGGCATGGCCGAAGTCGCCTGCCTGCCCTGGGAACTGATGCGACGGCGTAACCAGAACCCGCTGGTCGTTTCGGTCAACACTCCGGTGGTTCGCGCATTCGACACCGCGATCCCGGTCTACCTTCATCCGATCATCGGCAAGCTCAGGATCCTGCTGCTGGTGTCCAATCCCAAAGATACCGCTCAACTGAACCTGGCTGACGAAAAGGCCCGAATTTGCAAGATCTGGGACAGTTTGGACAACGTCGAATACGTTGAGTGCCGACCCGAGGCTCAGCTGATCCTCGACGCGCTGTCGCAAAGTGAATTTCACGTCGTGCATTATATGGGGCATGGCAACTTTGACAGCGGATCGGGCGGCCAGGTGATCATGGAAGGTGCCGATGGCAACGAACAGGCCATCAGCGGCGGCACCTTTGCCAGTTGGTTGCAGGACGAGCCGCTCAGGCTGGTTTTCCTCAACGCGTGCAATACCGGGACCACGGGCGAGCAGACCGGGCTGCACCCCTTCGCCGGGGTTGCCAGCGCTCTGATCGGCAGCGGGGTACCATCGGTGGTCGCCATGCAGTTTCCGATCTCCGATGATGCGGCGATCATTTTTGCCGAGACGTTCTACAAGCGCATCGCCCAGGGCCTTCCGGTCGAACAGGCGGTAAGCGAGGGACGCAAGGGTCTGCTCGACCGGCAAGGGTCGGAATGGGCGACCCCGGTGCTCTACATGCGCGCCGCCGACGGGGACCTGTTCGATCGTTCGGTCGACAAGGCGGACCCGGCGCCCGACAATGCCGACCTGGTAGCGCCGCATGCGGTCGCAGCGCCGCTGCCGCTGTTCGCAGCCGAGCCATCGGCAACCAGTACGCCATGGTTCAAGAAGCCATTGGTGCTGGGCGGAATTGCCGCCGGCGCCCTGGCGGTTACGGCGCTTGTCACCATGACCGGAAGCCCGAACGTGGCGCCTGTCCCGGTCGAGGTTCTGCCACTCAAGACCGTGCAGGATCCAGCCAACCCGGCAGCAACGGCGCTTACTGCGATCGATCCTGCGCAGTGGATCAACGATACGGACGATACGGTCGCTCTCAGAGTGCTCGCAAGCGCCACCCCGGCGCAGGTGCGCGCCTTGGCCGACGCGGGCGACGGCAAGGCGGCCTATGTGATGGGCGCAATTCTCTATTGGGGGCTTGGCGGCTCGCCCAAGAATCAAGCGGCGGCGGCAGGCTATTTCGATATCGCGGCCAGCCAGGGCATCCCGATTGCCGAGCATTTTGCCGGCTTCAATTACGCGCAAGGCGTTCCGGCGGAAACGGACGCCAGCGGAACGCGATATCCGGGTGTTCCCAAGGACGAAACCAAAGCCAAGGCGCTATTGAAGCGAGCCATACAGCACAAAAACGATGGCGCCTGGGACACGCTAAAGGACATCTTCTCGGAGATCGTGATCGTCCCCGATGAATCCAAGCCCGACCCGGAAAACTCCACGTATCAAGCAATTTCCGCAATCGACGAGGCGCGCTGGGCCAGCGACGAGCCGGTCGGTGAGCCGCGAATGGGAATAGTCGACACCGTCTTGCGGGGCGTCTCGGCCAACTCGGTTACGCTGCTCTGCTATGGTGGCTATGCCAAGGCTGCCTATATTTGCGGCCAACTGGCTTATGATGGCCTGGGCAATGTCCCGCAGTCCAATGCCACCGCCGCGCACTGGTTCAGAATCGCGGCGAAGGCAGGAATCCCCCAAGCCCTGTACATGCTGGGGGTCATAACGGCTGAAGGCGCGCCTGCGGACAAGGATTTCCCGAAGCTCGATCGCAATGACGATGCGGCCAAAGCGCTGTTTGCCAAAGCCGCTGCGCTGGGCAATGCCGACGCAGCGAACGCGCTCAAGAACTATGACACGGACCATCCGCCTGCCTGAGGTCTGCGCGGCGGCGTTGCGCGCATCCGGAGCGACGGCTTATTCCGGCTCGGCCAGCGCCTCGGCGATCAGCAGCCGCGTGTTGGCAATCCCGTAAAGCGCGATGAAGCTGCCCATGCGCGGACCTTGCGGGCTGCCCAGCAGCGTCTCGTAAAGCGCCTTGAACCAGTCGCGCAGCGCCTCGAAGCCGAAGTGCGGGTCTTTGCCGATCTCGTAAATCATGGTCTGCAATTCCTCGGGCGTGGCATCGTCCGAGGTCGCGGCAAGCTCTTCGTCGAGCGCGGCGAGCGCCAGAGCCTCATTCGGCTCCGGCTTGCGGCGGTGCAAGTTCGGCGCGACAAAATCGCGGTTATAGGCGAGCGCGGTGGTCACCAGCGTATCGACCTTGGGATGCGCATCGGGATCGGCATCGGCGATGTAGTTGCCCAGATACGACCAGACCTGCTCGCGCGTCGCGCCCGGGCCGAGCACGCCGACCAGGTTGAGCAGCAAACCGTAGGTGACCGGCAGCTTGTCGCCGGCGCCGGGCGGCAGAGTCCCCGCGGAGGCGCGGACCTCAGGAGCTTGCGCTCCAACGCCTGAGGCCCCCGCCTTCGCGGGGGAGCTGGCTCCGAGCAGGTGCCACACCGGGTTACCGAGTTGCTGTTCGATCGGCTGGCTGGGCAGCTTTTCGCGGAACTGCCAGTATTCGTCGACGGTCTTGGGAATGATCCCGGCGTGGAGCTGTTTAGCGCTCTTGGGTTCGCGGTAGAGGAACAGGCCGAGGCTTTCCTCGCTGCCATAGTTCAGCCACTGGTCGATGGTCAGGCCGTTGCCCCTGGACTTGGAGATCTTCTCGCCGTTCTCGTCGAGGAACAGTTCGTAGATCATCCCCTCGGGCGGACGCCCGCCGAGTGCCCGGGCGATCTTGCCGCTTTCGCGCACCGAGTCGGTGAGGTCCTTGCCGCACATTTCGTAGTCGACGCCCAGCGCGACCCAGCGCATCGCCCAATCGACCTTCCACTGCAACTTTGAGTGGCCACCGAAGATGCAGCTTTCGACCGTGTCGCCGTGATCCTCGAACCGGACCAGCCCGGCTTCGGCATCGACCACTTCCACCGGGACCTGCAGCACCTGGTGAGTCTTGGGGCTGACCGGCAGCACCGCCGAATAGGTTTGCCGCCGTTCCTCGCGCAGGGTCGGCAGCATGATGTCCATGATCGCCTGCCAATTACGCAACACGCCGCGCAGGGCTTCGTCGAACTGACCGGAATTGTAGCTATCGCTCGATGAGACGAATTCGTAGTCGAACCCGAACCGGTCCAGGAAGTCGCGCAGCATCGCATTGTTGTGGTGCGCGAAGCTTTCGTACTTGTTGAATGGATCGGGAATCCGGCTGAGCGGATGGCCGAGGTAGGCGGTCAGCAGGCCCTTGTTCTCGATATTGTCGGGCACCTTGCGCAGGCCGTCCATATCGTCGCTGAACGCGATCAGGCGGGTCGGCGCGCCGCCGGTCAACGTCTCGTAAGCGCGCCGCACCAGCGTGGTCCGCAGTACCTCCTGGAAAGTGCCGATATGCGGCAGCCCGCTGGGGCCGTAGCCGGTTTCGAACACCACTGCCGAGCCATCGGGTTTGCCCTCGGGGAAGCGCTTCACCAGCTTGCGGGCTTCCTCGAACGGCCAGGCCTTGGAAACCTGTGCGGCGGCAATGAGATCGATATCGGTCATAAGCCCTGCGCAATTGCGAGAATTGCCCGCCCGCGCAAGCAGAAACGCGCCGCGCGCGCGGTTGCCAAGCCGTGCCCGCCGCGGGTAAGAGCCGCGCATGCCGATTGAACAGTTTACCCCGCAGGCCGCCTTCACCATCGCCGAACTGGAAGCCCGCTTCCCGCCGCGCGACCTGCCCACCGGCGCGCGTGTCACGCGGTTCGGCCCGAGCCCGACCGGATCGATGCACATCGGCGGGCTTTACACCTCGCTCGTCTCACGCCGCGTCGCGCATCAGAGCGGCGGGTTGTTCTTCCTCCGGATCGAGGACACCGACAAGAAGCGCGAGGTCGATGGCACGGTCGAACTGATCCTCGATTCGCTCGCGATCTATGGCCTCTCGCCCGATGAAGGAGAGATCGCCGATGGCAAGGTTGTCGGTGCCTATGGCCCCTACCGCCAGAGCGAGCGCGGGGCGATTTACCAGAGCTGCGTGCGCTGGCTGCTCGACCACGGCCACGCCTACCCGTGCTTCGCCAGTACCGAGGAACTTCAGGCGCTGCGCGAAGCGCAGGCCAAGCACAAGGTCCCGCCGGGTTATTGGGGGACATGGGCGATCTGGCGCGATAAGACCGAGGCCGAAGTTGACCCGGCGCTGGCAGCGGGCAAGCCGTTCGTGATCCGCCTGCGCTCGACCGGCGGGCGCGACGAGCGCGTCACCCTGCCCGATACGATCCGCGGCGATCTCGAGTTCCCGGCCAACCAGACCGACGTCGTGCTGCTCAAGGCCGATGGCGTGCCGACCTATCACCTCGCCCATGTGGTCGACGATCACTTCATGCGCACCACCGACGTGATCCGCGGCAACGAATGGCTGGCGAGCTATCCGATGCACGCCGAAATGTTCGGCCTGTTCGGGTGGGAGCCGCCGCGCTTTGCCCACATCAGCCCAATCGAGAAGCAGGACGGCGGATCGCGCCGCAAGCTGTCGAAGCGCAGCGATCCTGAAGCCTCGGTCGGCTGGTATATGGAAGCCGGCTATCCCAGAGACGCGGTGATCGAATATCTGCTCAACCTGATCGACGGACGCTTCGAGGAATGGCGCACGGCCAATCCCGGGGTCAGCAACGATCACTTCCAGATCGAGATCGAGCGGATGAATCGCGCCGGCGCGCTGTTCGATCTGGCCAAGCTTGACAGCGTGTCGCGCGACGTGGTCGGCGCGATGAGCGCGAGGGAAATATTCGATGCAGCGCTGGTCTGGGCAAGCGATCATGCGGCCGCGTTCGCCACCCGGTTCGGCGCCGATCCGGCCTATTCGCAGGCGATCCTCGAGATCGAACGCCATGGTGAGCGCCCACGCAAGGACATCGTGCGCTGGGAGCAGCTCCCCGCCGACATCGGCTATTTCTTCGATGATGCCTATGCGGCGCTGGTACCCGAAGCGCAGACCGCTTTCGCCGCGCTGCAACCGAGCCAGCCCGAAGGCATGCTTGCCGCCATTGCTGCCGCCTATGACCCGGCGCTCGACCGCGACCAGTGGCTCGAATGGCTCCGGGCGCTAGGGTTGAGCTATGGTTATGCCCCCAACGTGAAGGCCTTCAAGGCCGCCCCGGACGAATTCCGCGGCCACTTCGGCGATCTCGCCGGCGCCTTACGCGTGGTGCTGGCCGCGCGGCGCAACACGCCCGACCTGTGCGAAGTCATGCAGGTCCTGGGCAAGGATCGGGTGGTCGCCAGGCTCAGCGCCGCGGCAGGCTGGTAAGCTAGTCGCGCAGGACCAGCTTTGCGCCCTGCTTGTTCGCGCGGATTTCGTCCGGGCTTAGCCCGCAGATCTCGTGCGGAAAGACCAGCCAATCTTCGGTCTCATGCACGTAGAAGTCTGGTTTGAGCTTGGTGACGTTGCGGCTCGGCTTGTAGTAGACCGTCGCGATACCAACTGTTTCGGGCATGTTGTAGCGGCAGCGGCCCGCTAGCTCCTGCAGAAAGGCCTGGATCGAGCGGCCCGAATCGAACACGTCGTCGATCACCAGCAGCCGGTCATCCGGCCCCAGAGTGTCGACCAGGTAACCAAGCGCGAATACCCTTACATGCTTTTCCTGCTGGTCGATCCCGGTGTAGCTCGAGGTGCGCACCGCAATGTGGTCGCATTCGATCCCGTGGTATGAAAGCAGTTCCTGCACCGCGATGCCTACGGGCGCCCCGCCGCGCCAGATACCCACCAGGTGAGTCGGGCGAAAATCGGCATCGATCACCAGGTTGGCGAGGCGGAAGGAATCCTTCAGCAGCCGGTCGGCGGTGAGGTAGACTTTGTCAGCCACGGGCCATCTCATCGATGGCGGCGAGGTGCAGTGCTTGCTCTTCGAATGGGAGGAACGAGCCGGTGAAGCTGTTCTTCGCCAGTTGGGCAATCTGCGCTTCGCTCAGATCGAGCGCCTGCGCCACGGCATGGTAATTGTCGTTCACGTAGCCGCCGAAATAGGCGGGATCGTCCGAATTGATCGTCACCCGCAGCCCCGCTTCGAGCATCCACCGCACCGGGCTTTGCACCATTTCCTGGATCACGCAGAGCCGCAGGTTGGACAGCGGGCAGACTGTCAGGGTCAAGCCTTCGGTGGCGATCCGCTGGGTAAGCTCGGCGTCATCCAGGGCGCGGTTACCGTGGTCGATCCGCTCGACCCGCAACAGGTCAAGGGCTTCGCGGACGTATTCGGGTGGTCCCTCCTCGCCGGCGTGGGCGGTTAGGTGCAGCCCCAGCTCTCGTGCGCGGGCGAAAACCCGCTCGAACTTGCTCGGCGGGTGCCCCAGTTCGGACGAATCGAGGCCCACGCCGTGAATGCGCGCCAGGTACGGTTCGGCCTCGGCCAGCGTGGCAAAGGCTTCGTCCTCGGACAGGTGACGCAGGAAGCACATGATCAATCGATAGCTAATACCAAGCTGGACTTCGCCCTGTTTGAGTGCCCGCTCGATCCCGTCCAGCACAGTTGCGAAAGCGATACCGCGCTCGGTGTGCCCTTGCGGATCGAAGTATATCTCGACGTGGCGAACAGTGTCAGCTTGCGCGCGCCGCAGGTAAGCCCATGTAAGGTCGAAGAAATCCTGGCTCGTCTGAAGCACCGACATGCCCTGATAGTAGATATCGAGGAAATCCTGCAGGTTCGAAAAGCTGTAGGCCGCGCGCACCTCGGCCGCGCTGGCGAAGGGAATCTTCACGCCGTTGCGCGTGGCGAGTTCGAACAGCATTTCGGGCTCGAGCGAACCTTCGATGTGCAGGTGCAGCTCGGCCTTGGGCAAACGGTCGATCAACGCGGCGCGGGCATCGGGATTCGGCATGGCACGAGGCTGGCCGAGCGCGCGGCGTCGGTCAACGACAGATGGCATCAATATGCGGGCCGGCTTGCCGGCCCGCGATCTCGTCGATCAATTGGCTGCGGGGGCCCAGGTACCAGTGCCTGAACCGCTTCCGCTCTTGCCGCTGAAGGTAATGGTGCCGCCCTTGCCGGCATATTTTCCAGTCCGTCCGGTCAATCCACCGACGCAGCCAATCGCTTTCATGTCCTTCGACGTAAACTGGCAACCGAACACGGCGCTATAGGTGCCTTCGCTGTTGCCCGCGTCGCATATCGTATGCACGTCGAAGATCTTGTCGCTGGCCGGTTGGGTTGTGCCGATGCAGGTATACTTGTCGACCGTCTTCTTGCCGTCAGCCCAGGTCACATTGCTCGTTCCGGTTGTGTAGGTCCCGGCCACCGGATTTCCGCGCATGTCGGGTCCGCCGACCGCTACTGCGGTTGAATCAGCTGAACTGTAGGTAAAATTCTGGGCCGATAGCCCGGTGGCGGCAAATGCGATTGCACTTGCGACAAGAATCAGTTTCCCAATTTTCATGGATCATCCCCTTGTTATCGCGACCAATTTAGATCCAGAACCCGCTCATTGGCAGATAATCCCAGATCGAGAGAGAGAGAGTCCCCGAAAGTGTATTTCTGTGGAACTCTGGCGAGTCGCGACCTCAAGGAGTCAAAGCTACTCTCGAACATGAAGCTGACCAACGGTTTTCTTTGAGTGACTCGCTCCAAGACTGAAGCGGTAGCTTAAGTTAGTGTCCCCTTGAGGGCTTAGTGCGACGTAGCGGTCAACCGCGGTGCGGGAACCAATGCTCCGCCGATGGATTGATGCGGCACAACCCCCGGAGCATGGAGAGCACATGTCACTCCACACTACGCGCACCAGCAAGCAAGTTTCGGGCTTTGCCAGCCGGCCGTCGATGGATCCTACCCTTCGACTGCACATCTATGGACCGCTCAGGCCGCTCAGACCGCGGAGCTGGATCGAACGCCTGCTTCGGCGTTAATCCGGCGGCAGATCGCGCAGCCGCACGTCGAAGCGCGTTCCTGCAGCTCCGCTCGACACAAACAGGTCCGCCTGCGCCATCTTTGCAAGGGCGTTGAGCAGACGCATGCCTTGCCGGCCCGCAGGGCTTTCGGCGGGGATGCCAATTCCGTCATCAGTGACACATAGAAGCGCCTCACCGCCTTCAAGCTTGAGCGATATGTCTACCTTGCCTTTGCTTCGTCCTATGAAGGCGTGCTTGACGGCATTGGTCACCAGCTCGTTGATCAGCAGGGCAAGCGCGGATGCGCGATCGCGTTCTACCGGACAGGGGCAGGGATCGCTGACAAGGGTGAGCGGACTGCCCACGAATATCGAATCGCGCATATTGGCGCAGAGGCTTTCGATCAGCTGCCCCAGATCAACCGTGGTGATCGCACCCGGTTGGTATCGCAGGTGGTCATAAGTCTTGCCAAGGCTGGCGATACGCGCCGAGGCTTTGCCCAGCGCTTCGACCACGGCAGGATTTTCTGCCTCACGCGCCTGCATGCCGATCAGGCTGGTGAGGATCGTGAGGTTGTTTTTCAGCCGGTGATCGAATTCCGAAAGCAGCATGTCGCGCTCGGCCACCCGCTGTTCTCGCTCGGCGAGAAGCGAGGCTGCCCCCGCACGCGCCGATTCGGTAAGCGAGACCACCATCACGCCGACCACCAAATTTATGATGGTGCGCGGGTAGTCGAGAGGATCGGCAAAGCGGTAGTCGGGCCCGTGATTGATTCCGACCAGCCACAAGTAGCCGAAAACGAGGGCCCAGCCGACGAGACCGCCGCGCAGACGCCCCATCAAGGTTGCGATCAAGAGACCGGGATAGGCTAGGGCATAGGGCGCGGTGTTCGGCAGCCAAATGTCGATGAAGGCGCGGAGCAAGGCGACCAGCGCCAATGCAATCAACGCGGCCAGGACTTCATTCAGCAAACGACGCCAGCCGGTCTTCCCCGAAACAAGGTCAAGCCGGATGATCCGTATCTCGCGCGGAGCAGCATTTCCAGATTTGCGCACGACCACAACATCTCCCACCAAGCCGGAAGTTAACGCAGCACACCGGAGTTGCAAGCACCGATACTTGCCCCCTGTTCCATTTTCGTTCTATCGCTGCACGATGAGCGAGCCGTTGCCCCTCCCCGCGCTCCATGCCAGCCACGGCGGCTGCTGGCTGCGCAGTGGGTCCGGGGCGAACCGCGGCGTGAGCAAGGGCGATGCGATTATCGCCGCTGCCGATACCCCGCTGTTGATGCTCAACGCGCCGCTGATTGCAACCCGGCTTGGCTACCCCGATCTCTCCGGGCTCGACCTGCTCGAGCTTTTCGCATTCGTCCATCCTGCCCGGTTCATGGTGCCCACGCCCAAGGGGCTCGCCCATGCGCTCGACCTGCCCGAACCGGCAGACGATGCCGAGGTTCCTCAGCTGCTCCAGCAGGCGGCTGAGGTCCTGCTCGGGACCTGTGCGTCAGAACAATGGACGCAGCGCGAAGGGGCATGGACGGCACTGCAATCGCTGGCCCGGCTGCGCTGGTCGTGGGCGCCGCTCCTCGCCGCGCGCATCGCGATACCGGCCAAGGCGGAGCGCTGGCTGTTCGCGCGCCTGCCCGAATGGGAAGAAGCACCCGAACGCCCGCAGCCCGCACAGGTCACCCTGCAACCCGCCGCTGTCGCTGCGCGCCTCGCCGAACTCACCGGGCAAGGCGCTGAGGCTCGCCCCTCTCAGGCAGCCTACGCCGCCGAGGCGGCGCATGCCTTCGCGCCGCGTACCGCCCAAGGGCAGCCGCACGTGCTGCTGGCCCAGGCCGGAACCGGGATCGGCAAGACCCTGGGCTATCTCGCCCCGGCAGCGCTGTGGAGTGAGGCGGCACAGGGCACCGTCTGGGTTTCGACCTACACCAAGGCGTTGCAACGCCAGCTCCGCCAAGAGAGCCGCCGTGCCTGGCCGCCGCGCCGCCCCGATGGCAGCGCGCCGGTGGTGGTGCGCAAGGGGCGCGAGAATTACCTGTGCCTGCTCAACCTTGAAGACGCGTTGCAGGGCGGCTTCACCGGCCGAGCGGCGATTCTGGCGCAGCTGGTCGCGCGCTGGGCGGCCTACAGCCAGGACGGCGACATGATCGGCGGCGACTTGCCCGGCTGGCTCCCCACGCTGTTCCGCCAGCGCGGGGTTGCTGCGCTGACCGACCGCCGCGGCGAGTGCGTCTACGCCGGTTGCCCGCACTACCGGAAGTGCTTTATCGAGCGCGCCAGCCGGGCCAGCGCCCAGGCCGACCTGGTAATCGCCAATCACGCCCTGGTCATGGTCAACGCCGCGCGCGGCCGCGATGCCGCACAACGCCCGACGCGGATCGTTTTCGACGAAGGACACCACGTGTTCGAGGCGGCGGATTCGACCTTCGCCGCAGCGCTGACCGGGGCCGAGACGATCGAATTGCGCCGCTGGGTCATCGGCCCCGAACGTGGCTCGAAAGGCCGCCGCCGCGGCTTGGCGGCACGGCTGACCGATGTTGCGAGCTATGACGAGGCCGGGGGCAAGGCGATCGCCGCCGCGCGTCATGCTGCCGAAGCGCTGCCCGGGGACGGCTGGCTACAGCGGCTGCATGAGAACACGCCCTCGGGTCCGCTCGAAGAGCTCTTCGCCGCGGTCCGCGCGGTGACCTATGCCCGCGACGAGAGCGGCGGGCAGGACGGCGGTTATGGGCTTGAGACCGAGGCGGCGCAGCTCGACGGGCCGATCGTCGAATTTGCCGGAGCTGCGCAAGCCGCGCTGGCCGAACTGCGCGCCCCGCTGATGCGTCTTGGGGTGAGGCTCGAGGCAATCCTTGCCGAGCCGCCCGACTGGCTCGACGGCGCGGGCCGCGCGCGGATCGAGGGAGCACGCCATTCGCTCGGCTGGCGGATCGACCTGCTCTCCGCGTGGGAAGCGCTGCTCGCCCGGATCGGCGGCCCGGCCGATCCCGAATTCGTCGACTGGCTGGCGGTCGAGCGAGCCGAGGCGCGCGAATTCGATGTCGGCCTCCACCGGCGCTGGCTCGACCCGATGAAGCCCTTTGCGCAGGTCGTACTGCAGGGCGCGCACGGCGTCATGCTGACCTCGGCGACGCTCAAGGATGGTGACGATTGGGATGCCGCGATCGCGCGCAGCGGCGCTTACGAGCTGGGCCTGGCTCCGCGCCTGTCAAGCTTCGACAGTCCGTTCGATTATGGCGCGCAGGCCGAAGTGTTGATCGTCACCGACGTGACCAAGGGCGATATGGCCGCGCTTGCCGGAGCCTATGCACGCCTTATCGAAGCGGCAGGGGGTGGCGCACTCGGGCTGTTTACTGCGATCCGCCGCCTCCGCGCGGTGCAGGGCCGGATCGCCGACCGACTCGCCCGGGCGGGCTTGCCGCTTTACGCGCAGCACGTCGACCCGATCGATACCGGCACCTTGGTCGATATCTTCCGCGACGATCCGCGCGCCTCGCTGCTCGGCACCGATGCGCTGCGCGACGGAGTCGATGTGCCCGGCAATTCGCTGCGGCTGGTGGTGATGGAGCAGGTGCCGTGGCCCAAGCCCTCGATCCTCCACCGGGCCCGGCGGCTGGCGGGCGGCGGCGCGGCCTATGACGACAAGGTCATCCGCGCACGCCTCGCCCAGGCCTTCGGGCGGCTGATCCGCACGCGTGACGACCACGGTTTTTTCGTGGTGCTCTCGGCCGCCTTCCCCAGCCGGCTGCTTGCGGCCTTCCCGCCGGGCACGCGGATTTCAAGGGTCACGCTTGACGAGGCTTTACAACGCGTCGCTGCCGGTGTTTCACAGCCGCCCGTCCAGCGCGAGACTCCCGCTTGAAGACCCTGCGATGAAGACACTCGGCCTGTTTCGCCATGCCAAGTCCGATTGGCAGGATCCGCGTGCGCGCGATTTCGACCGTCCGCTTAACCTGCGCGGACGCAAGGGTGCGGCGCTGATGGGCCGCCACGTGTTGGAGCACGGCCAGCGTTGGGATTGGATGATTTCGTCACCCGCAATCCGCTGCGCCGAAACGATCGAGATCGCCTGCCAGGCGGCGGGCGTGCCGGTAGCGGTGCAATGGGACCGGCGGATCTACCTGGCAAGTAGCGTTACGTTGATCGACCTCCTGCGCGAAACCAACGACCACATGGATGCCGTGCTGATTGTCGGCCACAACCCGGGGCTTGAAGACCTGATTTTCGACCTTGTTCCCGATGATGGCACCAGCCCGCTGCGCGACGTGGTCGAGGTCAAGTTTCCCACCGCCAGCTTCGGGGTGCTCGAACTCAACATCGATCACTGGTCCGGGCTCAAGGACAACTGCGCCCGGCTGGTCCACCTGATGCGTCCGCGCGATCTTGATCCTGCCTTGGGGCCACAAATGGCCTAGGCCATGTGGATCGCCTTGGTAACAAGGTAGCTATCCATCCCTTCAAGCCCGCCTTCACTGCCGAAGCCCGAATCCTTGACCCCGCCGAACGGCGCGTCGGCCGTGCTGATCGCGAAAGTGTTGATCCCGACCATGCCCGCCTCGATCGCATCGCCGAGCAGGTTGGCGTTGCGCAGCCCCTCGGTGAAGGCGAAGGCGGCAAGGCCATAGGGCAACCGGTTGGCCTTGGCGACCGCATCCTCAAGCGTCGAGAACGGCGCCGTCACCGCAACCGGGCCGAACGGTTCGTTGGACATGATGTCCGCGCTGTCGGGCACGTCGGCCAGCAGCGTCGGTTCGAAGAAGAAGCCGTTGGCCCCGCGCTTGCCGCCGGCGAGCACCCGCGCGCCCTTGGCCGCGGCATCGTCGACCAGCGCTTCGATCGCGCCCGGCCGCCGCGCATTGGCAAGCGGCCCCATCTTGGTTTCGGCATCGAGCCCGTGTCCGGTTTTCACCCCCCGCGCCCGCTCGGCAAAGCCGGCGACGAACTTGTCGTAAATCGCCTCCTGGACATAGAACCGTGTCGGCGAGACGCAGACCTGTCCGGCGTTACGGAACTTCTGCGGCACCACCATGTCGAGCGTCTTGTCGAGATCGCAATCGGCGAAGACCAGCACCGGGGCGTGCCCGCCGAGCTCCATCGTCACGCGCTTGAGGCCGTCCGCCGCCAGCCGCATCAAGTGCCGGCCGACCGGGACCGAGCCAGTGAAGCTGACCTTGCGGATCACCGGCGAGGCCAGCAAATGCCGGCTCACTGCATCGGGCACCCCGTGCACCAGCTGGACCACGCCAGCCGGCACCCCGGCATCGACCAGGCAGCGCACCAGCGCTCCTGTGCACCCGGGGGTCTCCTCGGGCGGCTTCGCGATCAACGAGCAGCCCGTTGCCAGCGCGGGGGCCAGCTTCTTGGCCATCAGGTAGATCGGGAAATTCCACGGACTGAATGCCGCGACCGGCCCGATCGGCTGGCGCGTTATCAGCGAGCGCTGGCCGGTCGGGCGCACCAGGGTGCGGCCATAGATGCGGGTTGCCTCTTCGCCGCACCAGTCGAACAGTTGCGCGCTCGACAGCACCTCTGCGCGGGCTTCGGGGAGCGGCTTGCCCTGCTCCTGGGTAAGTAGGCGCGCAATTGGTTCAACCCGCTCACGCAGCAGCGCCGCCGCCTTTTTGAGTACCGCGCCGCGCTGGTCAGCCGGCGTATCGCGCCATAATTTGAAACCTCTGTCGGCGGCATCGAGGGCTTCATCAAGGTCGGCAGCGCTGGCCATCGGCACTTCGCCGATTGCCTCGCCGCTCGCCGGGTCGACCACCGGAAACAGGTCGCGGCCTTCGCCGATCTTCCAGCTGCCGCCAATAAACAGCGACAGGTCGGCGTCGTAACTTTTTTGCATGGAATTTCCTCAGGCTGGCTGAGGGTCCGATCTAGGCGTCGTGAAGCGCGTTTACCAGTGTGGTGCGCAACGCAATCAGCCGGGCACGATAGGCAAAATTGCCGGTGACCGGAGTTGCAGCAGGGGGCAGCGCCTGCGGTGCGACTTGCGGTGACGCCTTCGCCGCGCCGCCCTGAAGCGCCATTTTCGCGCCCTTCAGGGTGTAGCCTTCGCGGTGAACCAGCCGGTCGATCGTCTCGACCATGCGCACGTCTTCGGGGCGATAATAGCGCCGACCGCCGCCGCGCTTGAGCGGGCTGAGCATCGGAAACTGCTCTTCCCAGTAACGCAGGACGTGCTGGCGGATGCCAAGCGCCTTGGCGACCTCACCGATCGTGCGCAGCGCCCCAGGATCCTTGCCATCGGCAAACCCGGGCGCGTCACCACTCATCCGCGGGCGATCCGTTCCTTGAGCATCTGGCTGGCGCGGAAGGTCAGGACCCGGCGCGGGGTGATCGGAACTTCAACTCCGGTTTTCGGGTTGCGACCAATCCGCTGGCCCTTGTCGCGCAGCAGGAAGGTGCCGAAGCCCGAGATCTTGACGTTTTCACCCTGCTCGAGGGCACCCGTCATGTGATCGATAATCGATTCGACCATGCCGAGCGAGTCGGACCGCGACAGGCCCAGCTTGCGATTGAGCGCTTCGGCCAGATCGGCCCGTGTCAAAGTAGTCATGGAGCGCATCCAGCCCCTTCCCCAAAGCTGCAATCTAGCGACCTTGGGACGGAAACATACCGAAATCGCTTTAGATTGCAACGCAAGTGATTGGCGGGCCACTTCAAATCGGGCGGTTATACCCGGATCAGGCAGGCGCCCCAGGTAAAGCCGCCACCCATTGCCTCGAGCACCACCAGATCGCCGGGCTTGATCCGGCCATCACGCACTGCGGTATCGAGCGCCAGCGGCACCGATGCGGCCGAAGTATTGGCGTGCCGGTCGACCGTGACAATGACCTTTTCGGCTGGCAGGCCAAGCTTGCGTGCGGTCGCATCGAGAATGCGCTGGTTGGCTTGGTGCGGCACGACCCAATCGATGTCTTCGGCGGTAAGCCCTTGATCGGTCAGTACTTCGCGCAGAACCTGCGCGAGATTCACGACTGCGTGGCGGAACACCTCGGGTCCCTTCATCCGCACGTGCCCAACCGTGCCCGTGCTCGAAGGGCCGCCATCGACATACAGCAAGCCGTTGTGGGCGCCGTCCGCGTGGAGCCGGGTCGCGAGCACGCCGGGGCCGTCGTCGGCCACCTCTTGCGCTTCGAGCACCACGGCTCCGGCGCCGTCGCCGAACAGGACGCAAGTGGTACGGTCTTCCCAATCAAGGATGCGGCTGAAAGTCTCTGCACCGATCACCAGCGCGCGCTTGGCCATGCCGGTGCGCAGCAGCGAATCGGCGACTCCGAGCGCGTAAAGGAACCCCGAACAGACTGCGGCGACATCGAATGCAACCCCGCCGTTGCAGCCCAGGTTGTGCTGAACCTGTGTCGCAGTTGCCGGAAACGTCTGATCAGGCGTCGCGGTTGCCAGAATAATCAGGCCGATATCGGACGGCGCAAGTCCGGCCGCGGTCAGCGCGGCGCGTGCAGCGTCAGTGGCGAGTGTCGAGGTCGTCTCGCCTTCACCCGCGATATAGCGGCTGCGAATGCCGGTACGCTCGACAATCCACTCGTCGCTGGTGTCGACGGTCTCGGCCAGCTCGGCATTGGTCACGGCGCGCTTCGGCAGTGCAGAGCCGGTGCCGACAAGAACCGAACGCAGCGTCATTGGGCGGATTTGGCCGGGGCCGGGCTCGATCCGGTGCCCAGCCGCGCAAGGTCGGCGGCAATGCGCTCGGTGATATTTTCCTCAAGCAGCCGCGCGGTGACCGCGACCGCATTGGCCACGCCGACCGCGCTCGCCGAACCGTGGCTCTTCACCACCACGCCGTTGAGCCCCAGGAACACCGCGCCGTTGTGGTTGTTGGGATCGAGGTGGTGCTTCAAGAGCTCGGTCGCGGGGCGCGAGATCAGGAAGCCGAATTTCGAGCGCAGCGACGATGCAAAGCTGCGGCGCAGCAGGTCGGCAACGAACCGCGCGGTGCCTTCGACCGCCTTCAGCGCGATATTGCCTGAGAACCCGTCGGACACCACCACGTCGACATCGCCGCGGTTGAGCTTGTCGGCTTCGGCATAGCCGTCGAAGCTCATCGCCAGACTGCTCGAGGCGAGCTTGAGCTGCGCGGCGGCGGCTTGGAGATGCTCGGTACCCTTGGTTTCTTCGGTGCCGATGTTGAGCAGCCGCACGCGCGGCGCTTCAAGCCCGGTAACGATCCGCGAATAGGCCGCACCCATGATCGCGAACTGCACCAGGTTGCGGGCATCGCACTCAGTATTGGCGCCGAGATCGAGCATGACGACATCATTTTCGCCCAAGGTCGGCAGCAGCGCAGACAGCGCCGGCCGATCGATCCCCGGCATGGTGCGCAGCGCCAGCTTGGCCATGGCCATCAGTGCGCCGGTGTTGCCGGCGCTGACCGCCGCCCCGGCATCGCCCGCTTTCACTGCGTTGATCGCCATGCCCATCGATGTGGTCTTGGCGCGGCGCAGTGCCTGAGTCGGCTTTTCCTCGCCGCTCACCACGTCGGGTGCGTGGAGGATTTCGGACGCGGCGCGCAGGTTGGGATGTTCTTCGAGCGCAGCCTTGATGCGCTCTTCGTCGCCGACGAGGAGGAACTTGAAGCGATCGTGGCGCCGCCGGGCAAGCGCTGCGCCTTCGATCATCACGCGCACGCCTTCATCCCCGCCCATCGCATCAACGGCGATACGCGGCAGGCTCATGGGCGATTATCCACTTTATTCTGGAGGCTTAAAGCCCGACCGCGATGACTTCGCGCCCGTTGTAGTGACCGCAGGCCGGGCACAGGTTGTGCGGGCGCTTGAGTTCACCACAGTTCGAGCATTCGTGGAATGCTTCGACCTTCAGCGCATCATGGCTGCGGCGCATGCCCCGGCGTGAGGGCGACGTTTTTCTTTTGGGGACAGCCATTGCGGCACCTGTTCCTGCATTTGATCGATCAGTCTAAGTAAGCCGCGCAAGGACCCGGGGGTCGGCAGCTCGCGAAGGCGGGCCTATAGCGAATTTGGCGCGGCATGCAAGCACCGTCGTCCCCATCGTCCAGCGCAATAACAGGGGAGAGGGAAATGCTGCTACCGACTACTTTATGCCTGACTGCCGCCGCCTTGCTGATCAACTTCTGGCTCGGCTGGCGGTGCGGCGCGATCCGCAGCAAAGAGAAGATCAGTGTCGGCGACGGCGGGCACGACCTGCTGATGCGGCGGATGCGCGCTCAGGCCAATTTCATCGAGCAGACTCCGCTGATCCTGCTTGGCGTCGGCCTGATCGAATTGGCCGGCAAGGGCGGTGCATGGCTGGCACCGCTGGGCGCGGTATTCCTGATCGGCCGGATCGCACACGGGTTCGGCATGGACGGCAACTTCAAAGCCGGCCGCCCGATCGGAATGGTCACCGGTATGGTGCTTCAGCTGGCGATCGTGGTCGTCGCGGTAATGTCGAGCCTCGGCAAGATGTAATCCAGGCTAACTCAGCGCGTAATCGCTGACGAAGCCGTTGACCTGCCTTTCCCGGCCGAAGGTGCTGGTTGGCCCATGGCCGGGAAGGAAGGTTACGTCGTTACCCAGCGGCCACAGCTTCTGGGTAATCGAATCGATCAGGTCCTGGTGATTGCCGCGCGGGAAATCGGTCCGCCCGATCGAGCCTGAAAAGATCACGTCGCCGACCACCGCGAAGTGCGACGGGGCGTGGTAGAACACGACATGCCCCGGGGTGTGGCCGGGGCAGTGGATGACGTCGAGCTCGAGCTCGCCCACGGTCACCTTGTCGCCATCCTTGAGCCAGCGGTCAGGCTCGAAGCTCTCGGCGTGCATCCCGTACTTGCCGCCATCCTCGGCCAGCTTGTCGATCCAGAACCGGTCATCCTCGTGCGGGCCTTCGATTTTGAGGCCGAGCTCCTTGGCAAGGATTCCAGTCTGCCCGCAGTGATCGAGATGGCCGTGGGTGACGAGCAGCTTTTCCAGCGTCACCCCGACCTTCTCGACCGCCGCCTTGATTTTGTCGAGCTCCCCGCCCGCATCGATTACCGCTCCGCGCATGGTCTTGGTGCACCAGATCAGCGAGCAAGTCTGCTGGAGCGGGGTGACGGGGATGATGCCGACGCGCATCGGGGGTTCGGGGGATGTAGTCATGGCCCCATGAAATGGCGATTGAATGGCCGCGGGGCAATGGGGAAATCGGCGGCAAGCAGTGCCAGTGGGGGTCTGTCGCATATTTGCAAGTCGCGCAGGCACTTGCCGTGCTCAGGTTTGCGCAGGGGCGGTCCCGTCAGTGCGGCCGCGGCAACTTCAGGGGGTATCGCGCAATGAAGCAATCGAAAGTCGGGATGATGCTCTGCGCAGCGGCGCTGGCCACGCTCGTTCTCCCCGGTGCTGCAGCTGCCGGCAAAGACAAGGACGACGACGGCTATGTCGCCGGGGTTGTGCCCGCCAACTTCAAAAAAGAATGGAAATTTGACGATTGGAACGTCTGGGCGACGGCGCAGGGCACATGTCTCGCGCTCGAGCAGGACAATTTGGGTTACGCGGCCTACCATGTCTGGGGTTTCGAACAGTCCCCGGGTTCGCGCCTGACGATGTATTTCGGCAGCATTGAAAATGCTCGGCCGCAGACCGTGCAGATGTCGTGGAACAACGGCGGCGAGTTCGCATACGAGGCGCAGGTCAAGAATTTGCGCGACTGGGATGCTTACGAGATTTCACTCCAGGCCAACGCGTTGTCGGTCTTTCCGCGCCAGCTGACAGTGGTCGCACACGTCAATGGTGAGCGGGTCTTCCTCAACGTTTACAATTCGATGGACCGGCTGCGCAAAGCCATGGCCGAATGCCTCGCGTACCAAGAGGCAAACTGATCGCGGTCTAAAGCCGTCCGCTCTTCCATACCACCCGGCCGATGACCTCGACCTCATTCGGCGCCAGCTCAAGCGTGCGATAGGCCGGGTTGTCGCTGACCAGCGAAACCACGCCGGGCTTGCCGATATCGAGTCGCTTCACCAGCAGCGCATCGCCGACGCGGACCACGTGGATGCCATCGCGCGGCATGCGCGGGGTACGATCGACGAGAATCTCGTCACCATCGCGCAAGGTGCCTTCCATTGAATCGCCTTCGACCTTGATCGCTGAAAGCTGCGCCGGATCGAGGCCTTGTTCGCGCAGCCAGCGCGCACCAAATCGGAAGGCTCCGATAGCCGCCTCTTCTCCCGCGAAATGCCCGGCCCCGGCCGATGCGCCGAGCGCGAGGCGCGGAACGTCGACCCAGTCTTTGCGCAGCCCCGATGGAGCCGGTGTCAGGGAATTATCCTCTGCGGCGCGGAGCTCGCTCTCGTCGATTCCGAAGAACTGGGCAAGCGTGCGGCGATCGTTCTCTTCCAGCTTGCGCGGACTGCCTTTACGAATAAATTGCTGTAAATACGTAGAATTACGCCCAATCAGCTCAGACAAGCCAGACAAGCTCGCCCCGTGTTTACTGGCCAGCTCCAACAATTTCGTGCGCGGATCGGGGTTTACCATGAAATTGTCCTACACGATGTAATTTTCCTAGACAAGTAGGATTTCGCAGGAAAGAACAGGATTATTCCTACGCCGATTCGCTGAAGAAAGGGACAAGCAATGTTGATTACCCGGATCGAGCGCTTCTTGCGCGAAACCGGAATGCCCTGGACCAAGTTCGGCCGGCTTGCGACGCATGACCCGCGCTTTGTCGAAGATCTGCGTAACGGCCGCTCACCTCGTGTTGCAACCACGGAACGTGTGGAACATTTCATGAACATTTACCGCGAGGATGCCCGTGCAAATTGACCTTACCGCTGATGCTGCAATGCTTTCCGCCACCCGGCGCGCCAGTCGCCGCACCCCGTGGATGCCATTGCTTTCCGCCTTGCTCGAACTGGCCGAAGGGCAGGCCGAGCTGGTCCGCCACGCCGAACGAAGCTGGGCCAGCGTGACCTTTTCCGGCACCCGGCACACGATCGTGATGAGTTTCACCGGCGCTGGCCCGATCGCAGCGGGCGAGCGGTTCATCGACGCCCTGCCCGATCACGAATTTGCCATTCCGCGCCAACTGGTGGCCGATGCCGCGATAGTCCGGGTCGAGCACACCATGCTGCCCGAGCCGCGGATGGAGGTCGAGGTGCAACTGCTGCTGCTCGATGAAGCCTAGCCCTTGGCGGCGTCGAAGCGCGCCAGCATCGGCGGGGTGTGCAAACACTCTTCGAAGCTGAACGGCCGTGTGGTCAGCGGCGCGACCCGCGCCGCATCGGGATGCGCCGGGTTGAGGTAGATCACATCGGCCTCGGGTAGCACCTTCGAGCAGATCGCGGCGCAGAGCGAGCGGTTCGTTTTCAGCCACTCGCCAACAAAGGCGCGGATCGAGTCCTCATCGGGATCGGGAACGCGCTCAGGCACACAATCAACCTCGGTCCAGCCGAGCACGAAATCATCCGGAATACCCATCAGGTCGCGCGGCAAATACCGCAGCGCCACCAGCACCGCGAGCCCGGCCTCGGACGCCAGACTGACCACTGGGTGCCCCGCCGGCGCATAACGCGCTCCGTTAAGCAAAGCCCCCTGCCCGTCGAGCGCCACGAATGGCGCACGGGTCAGGCGCCACAGTTTCATGCCGAACGATTCTCCCCATCGACTTGCGATGGGGAGGTGGCATCGCACAGCGATGACGGAGGGGCCTTATCGAAGCTCGCGATACGACCCAGCGCGTATGCAACAATCGATTCCGCAACAGCGGCCGGATCACGCAAGACCTCGGTTGCTGGAATGCGAAGGGTGTCGATCCGATGCTCGCGCAGCCATATGTCACGCTGCGCGTCGCGCTGCGGCCGATCGCCCATGCCGTGAGCAATCCCGTCAATCTCGATCGCCAGGTTTGCCCGTGCGCAAAAGAAATCGATTACGTAGCCGCCCGCTGGGTGTTGATTCCGGAACCGCAGGCCGCTCGGCGAGCCGCGCAGAAATCGCCAGAGCAAGACTTCTGGCAATGACATCTCACGCCGCAGGCGCTTGGCTCTCTGAACCGTGTCGGCGGGCTTGCTCGGTCGGTTCATTTTGCCCCTCCGTCAGCGCTTCGCGCTGCCACCTCCCCATCGCAAGTCGATGGGGAGGATAACAGAGGTCGCATGTCCTCCCCATCGACTTGCGATGGGGAGGTGGCTGGCCGCAGGCCAGACGGAGGGGCGCTATGCGCCAAGTTTCCAGTCCCAGCCCAGCAGATCGCCGTCCATCACCTCGACCCCCTGCACGGCGAGTTCGTCGCGGAGGCGGTCGGACATCGCATAGTTTTGGGCAGCTCGTGCTTCCTTCCTCATCGCTAGTGAAGCTTCGATATGCTCTTCGCTTATGGTGGCGGCTTTGGGGCGAATGCGCAGATCGGCGCGGGTTAGCTTGAGGAGGCTTAAGCCGAGGACACTATCGACTTCGGTGATGGTCACTAGCTTATTTTCGGCCGAAACCTTTTTCATCACAAAGATCGCTTCAAGCGCAGTGAGCACAACCGATGTGTTCAAATCATCAGATATGGCGTCATCAAAAAAAGCGACGACTGGCGCATGAGTTGGGCCTCCGGCTGCCTCTGCCTTCAGCCTCTCAACAGCCATCACCAATCGCTTCAACCGCACCAACGCCGCCCCCAATCCCTCCCAGCTAAACTCCAGCTCGCTCCGGTAATGCGCCTGCAGGCACATCATCCGGTACGCGAGCGGATGATACCCCCGGTCGATCAGCAGCTGCAGCCGCAGGAATTCGCCCGAACTCTTGCTCATCTTGCCGCTGCGTTCGACCAGAAAGTTGTTGTGCATCCACACGTTGGCGCCCGAATTGGCCGCCACGTCGAGGCCGTTGGTGCAGCAGTGCGCCTGGTTCTGGGCGATCTCGTTGGGGTGGTGGATTTCGCGGTGATCGATCCCGCCGGTGTGGATATCGAACGGGAAGCCGAGCAGGTCGCCGCTCATCACCGAACATTCGAGATGCCAGCCGGGCGCGCCCCTGCCCCACGGCGAATCCCATTCCATCTGGCGCTTTTCGCCCGGCGGGGTCTTGCGCCAGATCGCGAAGTCGGCGGCGTTGCGCTTGCCATCGACCGGCGCGATCCGGCCTTCGCCTTCGTCGGTATGGGCGCGGGCGAGGCGGCCGTAGTCGGCCACGGTCGAGACATCGAAATAGAGCCCGCTGTCGAGCTCGTAGCAATGCCGATCGGCGATGCCTTTGGCGAAGTCGATCATCTGCGGGACATAGTCGGTGGCGATCGACCAATAGGCCTCATCAGGCGTGCCAAATTTCATCGGGCCTCGGATATTGAGCGCCTTGATGTCATCCCAGTAGGCCTCTGTGAAGTAGCGAGCGATCTTCCAGATCGAGGTCGCCAACCCTCGCTTCTCTTGCTCCTCAGCCGCCTTCTCCAGCTTGTCCTCGCCCGCATCGGCATCGTCGGTCAGGTGGCCGACGTCGGTGATGTTGATCACATGGGTGAGCTGGTAGCCCTTGAAGCTCAGCGTGCGGCCGAGCACGTCGGCAAAGACATAGGCGCGCATGTTGCCGATGTGCGGGTAATTGTAGACCGTCGGCCCGCAGGTATAGACCCGCGCCTCGCCGGGGTGGACCGGCTGGAACGGCTCGAGCTGGCGGGTCAGGCTGTTGAACAGTTTGAGCGGCGTGAGATCGGTCATGGACGAGGCCATAAGTTGGCGCGTGGCCTTCGACAAGCTCAGGCTGAGCGGAGTTTGGGTTTGGCTCACGCAAAAGACCCGCTCAGGCTGAGCCTGTCGAAGCCCGCGCGCTGCCTTCGCCTAAAACCCCTCCCAGCGCACGGCCTCGTCGAGCGGCGCGCGCGCCACCGGGAACTGGTTGACCGCATGATCCCGGTCGCCCCAGCCGATTGCCATGCCGCAGAAGAAGATGTGATCCTCGGGAATGACCACACAATCGCGGATCTGCTTCGAATAGACCGCCCAAGCCTCCTGCGCGCAACTATCGAGCCCGGCCTCGCGCAGCAGCAGCATCACCGTCTGCAGCCACATCCCCATGTCCGACCACTGCGGCGGGCCCATGTATTTGGGGGTGTGAACCAGCATCAGCACCGGCGCGCCGAACCCCTGGAAATTGCGCGCAAACCACTTGAGCCGTGATGGCTTGTCGTCGTGCGGGATTTCGAGCGCGGCGTACATTGCCTCACCGATGCCTTGACGGCGCGTCTCATATGCACCCTCCAACTCAGGCGGATAGACGTGGTATTCGGGCGCCATCGCCGCGCGGCCGAGCGGCAGCACTTCGGCGACCTCGGCAAACAACGCGGCGAGCGGCTCGCCGGTCAGCATCACCGCATTCCACGGCTGGGTGTTCCCACCCGAGGGCGAACGCTGGGCAGTTTCCAGAATGCCGCGCAGCAACGCGGGATCGACCGGCTTGTCCTGAAACGCGCGGATCGAGCGGCGGCTGGTAACGGCTTCGGTGACGTTCATTTCAGTTCGTTTCGCTCTGCATTTTCAGGTATTCCGCCTCAGCTTCTTGGCGCAGATCTCTGTAGGTCTTGCCATCTGGAGGAATGAGGTATGGCTTCGCCTCAGCGATACCTACTCCACACCTCACAACAGTTGCTGGATCATTCCGAATGACGTTGAACGATCCCCCGGAATTGCGGCGGAGCAACCATATCCTGTTTTTCGCGGGATATGCGCCGTGAAGCACTGCGAGAGTATTGATCGACTGGCCCGGCGCCTTACCCTCCAAGACCCGCCTGATTTTCAAATCTACAAACCAAGGCCATGAAATGACGATAACCTCTGGGTCATCATCTGGAAATTCAGACGGAATTTGCGCCATTGGCCTCGCTTCGACTTTGAGATCATAGCAAGCATCATCACTCGCAAGGGCAG
This sequence comes from Novosphingobium sp., assembly GCA_031410955.1. Classification (GTDB taxonomy): domain Bacteria; phylum Pseudomonadota; class Alphaproteobacteria; order Sphingomonadales; family Sphingomonadaceae; genus Novosphingobium. The sequence continues at coordinate 28,803 of JANOAD010000013.1, forward strand.
CGGAACTCGATGCAAGCCCTGTCAGCAAAGCCAAAACTGCTACAACTCTCTTCATCCCTCTTCCTCAAACAGCCCCGCAAGCTGTTCGATCATCGTGCCGCCCAATTGCTCGACGTCCATGATCGTCACCGCGCGGCGGTAATAGCGGGTCACGTCGTGGCCGATGCCGATCGCAACCAGTTGCACCGGGCTCTGGCGTTCGATCCAGTCGATCACCTTGCGCAAGTGCAATTCGAGATAGCCGGCGTTGTTCACGCTTAGCGTCGAATCGTCGACCGGGGCGCCGTCGGAAATGACCATCAGCACGCGGCGGTCTTCGGTCCGCGCCAGCAGGCGGGAATGGGCCCACAGCAGCGCCTCGCCGTCGATGTTTTCCTTGAGCAGCCCCTCGCGCATCATCAGGCCGAGGTTCTTGCGGGCGTGGCGATAGGGCTGGTCGGCCTTCTTGTAGACGATGTGGCGCAGGTCGTTAAGCCGCCCGGGTTGCGCCGGTTTGCCCCCGCCGAGCCACGCCTCACGGCTTTGCCCACCCTTCCACGCGCGGGTGGTGAAGCCCAAAATCTCGGTCTTGACCCCGCAGCGCTCGAGCGTGCGCGCCATCACGTCGGCGCTGATTGCCGCGATCGAGATCGGCCGCCCGCGCATCGACCCTGAATTGTCGATCAGCAGCGTGACGATCGTGTCCTTGAACTGAACCTCGCGCTCGATCTTGTAGCTCAGCGAATGGCCGGGCGAGATCACCACCCGGGCGAGCCGCGCGGCATCGAGCATGCCTTCTTCCTGATCGAAATCCCAGCTGCGGTTCTGCTGCGCCATCAAGCGCCGTTGGAGCCGGTTGGCGAGCTTGGTGACGATCCCCTGCAGGCCTTTGAGCTGCGCATCGAGATAGGCGCGCAGCCGGGTCAGCTCTTCTTCGTCGCACAATTCGTTGGCGGCGACGACTTCGTCGAAAGCTTCGGTGTAGGCCTTGTAATCGAACTTGCTGGGCAGCTCGGTCCACGGGCGATTGGGCCGGACGGGGAGCATCCCCTCCTCGCCCTCGTCGCCTTCTTCGGCGTCGGCGTTGTCGTCGTCGACCTCGCGCTCGGCCTCAGAGTCGCCGTCCTCGTCGCCCTCGCTCGGTTCGGCGGCGACTTCGCTGGGCGATTGGTCTTCGGAACTTTCGCTGTCGTCGGCGTTCTCGTCGTCCTGATCTTCACCCTCAGTATCGTCGCCTTCATCCGCCTCCTGGTCGAGCGGACTGGCCTGGGTCAGCTCAAGGTGCTGGAGCATGTCGAGCGTGAGCGACTGGAACGCCTTCTGGTCGTCGAGCATAAGTGCGAGCGCATCGAAATCGGCGGCGGCGCGTTCCTCGATCCAGCCGCGCAGCATCGCCACGCCGGCCTCGGCCGCCTCAGGCACCGGCTGGCCGGTCAGATGTTCACGCAGCAGCAGCGACAGGGCCATCGGCACCGGCACTTCATCGGGCCGGGTCGCGCGGGTGATCGGATCGCCGCCAATCCGCACCGAGTTGGCGGCATCGAGATTGCCGCGCATGCCTTCGTAAGACTTCGATCCAAGCGCCTCGAACCGGACCTGCTCTACCGCATCGTAGGCCGCGCGCGCGGTCGGTTCGGCTGGCGCATGGCGCGCGTGGAGCGCTTCCTTGTGATGCCGCAGTTTGAGCGCCATCGAATCGGCAAACCCGCGCGCCTCCATCGCTTGCTCGCGCGGCAAGTTGCGGCCAGGCATCGGCACCCGCAGGTTTTTGCCGTTGGCGATCGGCGCATCGGCGGTCCACGCGATCTCGAGCTCAGGCTCGCGCGCGACAGCGCGGGCGGTGCCGGTCAGCACCGATTTGAAGCGATCGAGCGGGGTTTCGTCGGACATTGACTATCGGGGCTACTGTAGCGCGTGGCCTTCGACAAGCTCAGGCTAAGCGGATTTTGGAAAATGGTTCAGGTGCAACACCCGCTCATGCTGAGCCTGTCGAAGCACACGCGCTGACTAAACCCAACCCTTAGATGGACTGCCCGGTCTTGGCCCAGTCCGCGAGGAACCCTTCGATGCCCTTGTCGGTCAGCACATGCTTGACCAGCCCCTTGATCACCGCGGGCGGCGCGGTCATCACGTCGGCAGCGATCTTGGCGGCCTGGAGCACGTGAATCCCGTGACGCACGCTGGCGACAAGGATTTGGGTAGCGTAATCGTAATTGTCGTAGATCAGCCGGATATCGCCGATCAATTCCATCCCGTCGAAGCCGTTGTCATCGTGGCGGCCGACGAACGGCGAGACGAAAGTCGCCCCGGCCTTGGCGGCGAGCAAGGCCTGGTTGGCCGAGAAGCACAGCGTCACGTTGACCATCGAGCCATCGCCGGTGAGCGCCTTGCACGCCTTCAGCCCGTCGAGCGTCAGCGGCACCTTGATGCAGACGTTGTCGGCGATCTTGCGCAGGATCGCGGCCTCCCGCATCATCCCGTCATAATCGAGCGAGACGACCTCCGCGCTGACCGGGCCAGCGACGATCCCGCAGATTTCCTTGGTCACTTCCTTGAAATCGCGGCCCGACTTGGCGATCAACGATGGATTGGTGGTTACCCCGTCGAGCAGGCCGGTAGCGGCCAGTTCCTTGATATCAGCGATTTCGGCAGTGTCGGCGAAAAACTTCACGGGATGCGCTCCTCATTGATGAGTCGGCCCCCGCTATAGGCGATCAAAGCACCTTGAACACCCCGATCAGCAAGGGATCCTTGGTGGTTTCGGGATGGGCGCGGATCGCGCTTTCTTCGTGGCCAATCTGGTACCAGATCGAATTGTCGGCGCGGTTGGCGACCGACTGCGCCATCTGCCCCAAATCGACCCCGGACAGCGCGCGCACCGCCTGGCCCAGCACCGGGTCGCTGCTGACGCGCAGGGCATCGGTGAGGCCAGGGATCATGCCATTGATGAGTGCTGGGCCCATCTGGCCGCGCAGGAAGGTGGTCGCGGCAGTCGGTCCGCCGCGGACCAGGCCGATCGCATCGGGAACGGAGATGCCCCGCACCGCTTCGTAAACCACCGGCGCGGCGCGCGCGGCGCCCTTTTCGGCGACGATGTTGAGCTGGTGCTGGAGGTTCTGCCTGAACACCGTTGATGTCAGGAGATTTTTGAGCAAGCCGGTGCCCGACGAACCGAACAGTTCGGGCGCTTCGAAGCGCGCCACTTCGCTGTCCCAGAAGCCGCCCGGCGCGGTGAGCAGCGCAAACGCCGCCTGCGAGGACAGGGTGAGCAGGCGGCGGATCGCTTCGACCATGCTGAAGCGCCCGCCCATGCTCTCGCAGCCCGAAAGCAGCAGGCCGCCCGTCGCGGCTGTCCCGACCAGAAACGCGCGGCGCGCCATGACGTCATTGTGAATAGTTTGCATGTGACCCCTGCTCCTCAATTAGCGGCTGTCGCGCGCACCGGTTTGCCGCCATAGAGGCGGGCCGATGAACCGCGTCCGCCTCCTCGTCTTCAATCCGGTTCTCAGCGTGCTCGACTATCGCCTTCCCGAGGGGATGGCGACCGAATTCGGCTCGCTGGTCATCGCCCCGCTTGGTCCGCGCCAGGTGCTGGGCATCGTCTGGGAAAAAGAACGGCTGGCGGGGGAAGAGGTTCCCGATGCGAAGCTGCGCCCGATCCTCGAAGTGTCGCCTGTTCCGCCACTCAGCGAAGCGCTGCGGCGCCTGATCGAATGGACCGCCGATTACTACGTCGCGCCGATGAACGCGGTGGCGCGGATGGCGCTGGGCAGCATGGCGGCGCTGCGCGGCGGCGGCACGACCACCGAATACCGCCTCTCGGGGTACGAGCCCAAGCGGCTCACCCCGCAGCGACTGGCGGCGATCGATGCGCTCCACGGCGAGCAAGCGAGCATCCGCGAACTGGCCGAATTGGCCAGTGTGTCCGAGGGCGTGTTGCGCGGGCTGGTCGGTGCAGGCGTGCTCGAACCGGTGGTGGTCGATCTTGACCGGCCTTACCCCCGTGCACGCGCCGATCATGACGTGCCCGACCTTTCGCCTGACCAGCAGGCCGCAGCGGACACCTTCGTCGGCGCAGTGAAGGCACAGGCCTTCGCCCCGTTTCTGCTCGACGGGGTGACCGGCTCGGGCAAGACCGAATGCTATTTCGAGGCCATTGCCGCGGCGATCCGCATGCAGCGCCAGGTACTGGTGCTGCTCCCGGAAATTGCGCTGACCCAGAACTTTCTGCGCCGGTTCGAGACCCGTTTCGGGGTCCCCCCGGTGCTGTGGCATTCGAGCCTCAAGGCCAGCGAGCGCCGCCGCGCGTGGCGGGCGATCGTCGAAGGTAAAGCCCAAGTCGTGGTCGGCGCGCGCTCTGCCTTGTTCATGCCCTACGCCAGGCTGGGGCTGATCGTGATCGACGAGGCGCACGAGGTCTCGTTCAAGCAGGACGACGGCGTGCGCTACAACGCGCGCGATGTCGCGGTGATCCGCGCCAAGTTTGAACGGGTGCCCGTCATCCTCGCCAGCGCCACCCCGGCACTGGAATCGTTCCAGCTGGCCGAGGCCGGGGTTTACACCAAGGTCGACTTGCCCGCCCGGTTCGGCGGGGCCGAGCTGCCCAAGGTCAGCATCGTCGACTTGCGCAGCGAAGTGCCCGATCGCGGCCGCTGGCTCGCCCCGCGGCTGGTCAGCGAAATGCGCGAACGTCTGGCGCGCGGCGAGCAGAGCCTCTTGTTCCTCAACCGCCGCGGCTATGCCCCGCTGACGCTGTGCCGCCACTGCGGGTACCGGTTCCAGTGCCCCAATTGCAGCGCCTGGCTGGTCGAGCACCGGCTCTCGCGGCGGCTGGCTTGCCACCATTGCGGGCACCAGACCGGCACTCCGGAAGAATGTCCCGAGTGTCACACCCCCGATTGCCTGGTCGCCTGCGGCCCGGGGGTGGAGCGGATCGCCGACGAGGTGGCTGAGCTGATGCCCGAAGCGCGGGTGGCTGTGGTGACGTCGGACACCCTAAACAGTCCGGAGAAAATCAGCGCCTTTGTCCAGCAGGCCGAGGAGAAGCTGATCGACGTGATCGTCGGCACGCAATTGGTGACCAAGGGATACCATTTCCCGGACCTTACGCTGGTCGGCGTGGTTGATGCCGATCTCGGCCTCGAAGGCGGCGACCTGCGCGCTGCCGAACGGACCTACCAGCAGGTCGCACAGGTCGGCGGGCGCGCAGGGCGCGGCGACAAACCGGGCGAAGTGCTGATCCAGACCCGCCACCCCGAAGCCGCGGTGATCGCCGCACTCGCAGAGGGTGACCGCGACGCCTTCTACGCCGCCGAGGCCGAGGGCCGCCGCGACGCCGGTGCGCCGCCGTTCGGGCGCTGGGCCGCGATCATCGTCTCGAGCGAGGACGAGGCCGAAGCGCGCGATGCCGCCCGCGCAATCGGGGGCCTGCGCCCCGATCTGCCCGACGTGCTGGTGCTCGGTCCCGCCCCCGCGCCGCTGTCGCTATTGCGCGGGCGCTATCGCTACCGTCTGCTGATCAACGCGCGGCGCTCGGCCCAGATCCAGGCGATCATCCGCGAGTGGCTGGGGCCGCTGAGCTTCCCGCAAGGCGTTCGGGTGGCGGTGGATATCGATCCTTACTCGTTTGTCTGAATTTAGGCGCTTGCCGGGTCAGAGACTTTTTGGCAGCACCCGACAATGTCGATTTTTCGGACTATGTTCTCCGCGATACTTGCACTGCTGGCGCAGCTTCTCTTGCCGGGCTCAGCACGAGCCCAATGGCTGCATGGCGAAACGAAGCATTTCGTCATCTACAGTTCCGGTTCGGCCAAGGAGCTTGAGAAATTCGGCGCGCAGTTGGAGCGGTTCGATACCTTGCTGCGGCTGAAGTTCGATATCAAGACCGACGACAATCCCAACAAGCTGACCGTCTATTTTCTGGGCAGTCAGGATGCGGTTTCGAGCCTCTACGGCGGCAAGACCCGCAATGTTGCCGGCTTCTATTCGCCCCAAAAAGACGGCAGCTACGCGGTCGCCAACCGCTCCAAAGCGGAGGACATGTTCGACCTTGGCGGCATGACCGTGCTGTTCCACGAGTATGCCCACCACTTCATGTTCCGCAATTTCAGCTACGCCTATCCGGCCTGGTACGTAGAAGGGTTCGCCGAATATTTCTCCACGGTGACCTTCAAGGACGATGGCAGTTGGACGATGGGCAAGCCCGCCTATCACCGCGCCTATGGCCTGATCGCAGGGCAGCACCTGCCGATCGACAAGCTGCTTTTCGGCGATATCTCGGGCCTCACATCCGACCAGACCGAAGTGTACTATGGCCGCTCATGGCTGCTCGTGCACATGCTGAGCTCGATGCCCGAATACAAGGGCAAGGCCACCGCCTATTTCACCGCAATCGCCAAGGGCAAGACCGAGCGCGAAGCGGCAGTCGAAACGTTCGGGGACCTCAAGCAGTTCGACAAGGCGCTCGATTCCTACATGAGCACCAAGCTCACTTACTGGAGCTCGAAGAACCCGCTCACCGCCGACACCGCGATGACGATCCGACCGATGGACGATATTTCGGGCAAGCTGGTGATGATCCGGCTCAATCGGCTGCAAGGCAAGGTTGACGCTAAATCACGAGACAACCTGAAGACGCTGGCTTTGGCCAATCCGGGACGTGCCGACTTGTGGTACGAACTTGCTCTGGTCGAACGCGAGCTGGTCTCAGATGGCGAAAAGGACGAACGTGCCAAGGGTGAACTTTTGGCCGAAGCAGCAGCGGACAAGGCGCTCGCCGCCGATCCCAATCACGTCCGCGCGAACGTGCTGAAAGCCGACGTCCTGTTCAAGCGGCTGGCCGATGAAGGCAATATCCGGGTGAGCGATTGGTCGAAGGCACGTAGCTATCTGGTTACGGCGAATGCTCATGCGGTCGATGATCCGACGGTGCTGCTGGGATGGTATGAGAGCTTTGTCCTGCAGCATCGGCCGCCGTCGAAAACGGCCCATGAGGCGCTGGAACGGGCATTCACGCTGGAACCGGAAGTAACCGATGTCCGGGTGGAATATGCCCTCGATCTTGCGAATTCGGGCGAGTTCGACCGGGCGATCCACCTCGTGGAATTCCTCGCCCACGATCCGCATCAGGGTGATCAGGGCCGCAAACTGCTGGCCATGCTGATCGCGATGCGTGATGCCAAGGCGGTGGACAAGGCTGCAGCCCCCGCGAAGTAAAGCGCGCGGGCGGACCTGTTAACCCGCGTAAGGCACGATCTCGCCAGCGAGCACCGCCTTGGCCTGCCCCTCGAGCCAGTTCATCGCCGCCGCCCACGGGCCGTGGCCATAGCTGATCCGCGCGACGCCCAGCGCGGCGAGTTCGGCCCCGGTGCCGCGGCCCGGCCCCCACAGGATATTCACCGGGAGCGGCGAGGCGGCGCAGATCGCCTTGATCGTCGCATGGTCGCCGAGGAACGGCACGAACAGTCCGCTGGCCCCTGCCGCGGCATAGGCATCGGCGCGTTCGAGCACTGCATCGATCAGGTGCTGGCCGTAATCCTCAGGCTTCAGTCCGCGATAGACATCGCAGCGCGCATTGACGAACAGGCCAGTGGCCGCCGCAGCCGCCAAGCGCTCGGCCGCCACGGCCACCGGCAGCAAGGCGGTTTCGCCGGGCATGCGGTCTTCCATGTTGATCCCCGCAGCATCCGCCGCAACGGCGCGTTCAGCCGACTTGCCGACCTCTGCGACAGTCGCGCCGTAGCCCGATTCCATATCGAAGGTGACCGGCAGATCGACCGACTTCACTACGCTCTCCACCACATCGAGCGCGCGTTGCAGTGGAAAGCCCTCGCCATCGGCATAGCCTTGCGATTCGGCCACCCCGAAGCTGCCGGTGGCGATCGCCTTGGCCCCGGCCTTGGCCACCGCCCGCGCGCTGCCCGCGTCCCAGATGTTGAACAGCACCAGCGGATCGCCGGGGACGTGAAGCGCCTTGAACGCGGCAACATGATTGGTCATTTGGCTTCCTTTTCGAGCAGCTTGCGCTTGATATCGAGGCCCCAGGCATAGCCCCCCAGCCCGCCGCCGGTACGGATCACCCGGTGGCACGGGATCAGTACCGAGACATGGTTGGCCCCGTTGGCCGATCCTGCCGCGCGTACCGCCTTGGGCTTGCCGACTGCTGCGGCAAGCTGCGCATAGGTCCGCGTTTCGCCCTTGGGAATGCGCCGCAGCTCGCGCCACACGGCTTCCTGGAAAGCGGTGCCTTTGACATCGATCGGGATATGCGCAGAATCGCCGGGCGCCTCGACTGCAGCGATGACCTCGGTCAGCAGCGCGGAGAAATCCTCGCCGCCTTCGATCAGCTCGGCATTGGGAAAGCGTGCTTCCAGCGCCTCGCGCCCCTCGTTGAACGACAGGCGGCAAACCCCCTTGTCGGTCGCGGCGACCAGCATTGCGCCGAGCGAGGTTTCGACCGTGGCCCAGTGGATCGTCACTCCCTTGCCGCCCGTGGCCCATGCTGAAGGTGCCATTCCCAGTCTCCCCTGATTGGCTTCATAGAACCGCGAAGGCCCAGAATAGCCCGCGGCATAGATCGCATCGGTGACGCTGCCCTCCTCGCTCAGCGCCTGCGCCGCGCGCTCAGCCATCAAGGCGCGGCCATAAGCCGAGGGCGACAAGCCTGTGGCGCGGGCGAAGACCCGCTGGAAATGCGCCGGTGAATAACCGGTCTCCTCGGCCAGCGCGGCGAGCGCGAGCGGCTGCTCGGCCCCCTTGATCGCGGCGATCGCGCGCAGCACTGCGCGTTCGTCACGGCTGACGTCATCAGGAGAGCAGCGCAGGCAAGCCCGCAAACCCGCCGCCC
>JANOAD010000014.1:0-2943 GCA_031410955.1 Novosphingobium sp.
ACCATCTGCGCGGTCGAGCAGTTGGGGTTGGCGATGATCATTTTGGCCTTGTAGCCGTCGATCGCGTCGGGGTTCACCTCGGGCACGATCAGCGGCACGTCAGGGTCCATGCGGTAGTACGACGAGTTATCGATGACCACGCAGCCCGCCGCAGCGGCGATCGGGGCATAGGTCTTGGCGACATCCGAACCGGCCGAGAACAGCGCGATGTCCCAGCCGGCGAAATCGAAATGCTCGATATTCTTTACCTTGAGCAGCTTGTCGGTGTCACCGAAATGGATTTCGTCACCGGTCGAGCGCGAACTGGCGACCGCGGCGATCTCATCGATCGGAAATTCGCGTTCGGCCAGTACGGTGAGCATTTCGCGCCCGACATTCCCCGTCGCGCCGACAACCACTACCCGGTAACCCATGCTCATTCTCCGTCACTTTTCGCCGCTCGCCCTAGCCCATCGGCATTGCGGTGCAAGCGCGATGGCTCACTTCGCTGGCATCGCCTTGTCGAGAAACGCGAAGATCGTCTCCCACAGATGCACCCCGATCCTGGGGCCGGAAACACGGTGGGTATAGCCGGGGTAGAGCATCATCTCGAACGGCACCGCCTCGCCTTGCAGCTTGGCGATCAGCATCGACGAGTTCTCGAACACCACGTTGTCATCGGCCATGCCGTGGACCAGCAGCAGCGGGTCCGCGATCTTGCCAGCATCGCCGAGCGCATCGGACCCGGCATAGACCTTCGGCTCCTTGTTCGGATCGCCGAGATAACGCTCGGTGTAATGGGTATCGTAAAGCTCCCACTTGGTCACCGGCGCCCCGGCAATCCCGGCGGCGTAAAGCCCCGGGTCGGCCTCAAGCATCTTGAGCGTCATATAGCCGCCATAGGACCAGCCATAGATCGCGATCCGGCTGCCATCGACATAGGGCAGGCCCTTGAGGAACAGCGCCCCGGCCTTCTGGTCGGCGACCTCGACGCCGCCCATCGCGCGATTGATCGCACTTTCGAACTTGACCCCGCGGTTGGCGCTGCCGCGGTTGTCGATCTCGAAATAGATGTAGCCGCGCGCGACGATCGCCTGCGCCAGCCCGCCGCCCCAGCCGCGAGTGACCGTCTGCGCGTGCGGGCCGCCGTAGTGCTCGAAGAACACCGGATAGCGCTTGCCCGGCTCCATTACCGGGGTGATCATTTTCCAGTGCAGCTCGGTTCCATCGTCTGCCTTGATGGTTCCAAAGGTGGGCGCGCGGTGGCTGGCAAGATAGGGCGCGTAAGGGTGCGATGCATCGAGCTTGTTCTCCTCGACCCAGGCGAGGCGCTTGCCGGTGCCATCGGCGGCATAGACCTGCGGCGGCTGACCGGGTGAGGAGCGGCTGATCAGCAGCGTCTGCCCCGCCTTGTCCATGCTCCCGCCGTGCGCGAATGCCGGATCGGTCAGCAGTTTCGGCGCGCCCGGATGCGCAAGATCGAGCGCATAGACCTGCGGCGCGAGGACATCGGCCTTGGTCGCGGTGAAGTAGACGCGGCCCGCCTTTTCATCGACCCCGGCAAGCGATGCCACAACCCAGTCACCCTTGGTCAGCTGTCGCCATTGGCTTTCGGGGTAATGGTTGGGGAAGTAACGGTAGAGATGCCCGAAGCCGTCGCGCTCGGACCACCAGATCAGACTGCCGTCCTTGAGAAAGCGGTAGCTGTCGCTGAGGTTGATCCAGCTGCCCGCTGCGGCCTGTTCGGTAAACAACACCCGCGCAGCACCGGTCGCCGGATCGACGCTGAGCATGTCGAGCCTGCTTTGCGCCCGGTTCTGTCGCTGGACGTACAGCGTCTTGCCATCGGGCGCCCAGTTGACCCGGGCGAGATAGATGTCGGGATCGGGACCGAGATCGACCAGCACCCGCCCCGAACCATCGGGCTTCATCACGAACAGCGAAACCAGCGAATTGGGCGACCCCGCCACTGGGTAGCGCTGCTGGAAGGTCTTCGTGCTCTCAGCGCCGATCGCGGTGCGGGTGACGATCCCGACCGGCGCATCGTCGAACCGTTCGACGGCGATGCGGCTGTCGTCGGGTGCCCACCAATAGCCGGTGGTGCGCGCCATTTCCTCCTGCGCGACAAATTCGGCCTCGCCCCAGTGGACGGTGTCGGAGGTTTTCGCCGGGCTGACCGGAGCGGCTTCACCCCCTACTTTTCCGGTCCACAACCTTTGGTCGCGCACGAACGAGACATAGGCGCTCTTGGGGCTGAGCGCCGGGTTGAGCTCGGCCTCGCTGGTCTGGGTCAGCCGTTCGGTCTTGCCGCCAAGGTGGACGAGGAACAAGTCGCCATCGAGCGGCACCAGGATCGCGCTGCTGTCCGCAGTCCAGTCATAACTGACCACGCCCTTGAGATCGCCGATCCGCTGGCGCTCGCGCTGCATCTTTTCCGCCTCGGACAATTCCTTGCCCGAGCCGAGCGCCTTGGAATCCACCAGCATTTGCCATTTGCCAGTTTTGCGATCGAAGCCCCACAGATCGTACCGTTCACGGTCATCGGCCCGCGCACGCAGCACGGTCAGCCAGCGCCCATCAGGCGAAAGCTTGACCCCGCGCGGCACCGCGCCGTTGAGGCTCGGGCTGGCAAACACGCGCTCAATGGTCAGCGGGGTTGCGGCTTGCGGTGCTTCAGTCACGGGCGGAGCATCGGCATGGGCTGGCAGGGGGACGAGGCAGGTTGCGGCAAGAAGCGTGAAAAGCAGACGCATGGCAAGGTGGTAATCCCCAAAAGCATGAAGGCGCCCCGGTTGCCCGGGACGCCTTCATAAGCTGGATTTGCGCAACGGCGCTAGTAGCTTGCGCTCACTCGCCTGGACGCGGATCGCGGCGCTCGGCGATGCGGGCGCGCTTGCCGGTGCGGCCGCGCAGATAATAGAGCTTCGCCCGGCGCACCACGCCCTTGCGGACCACGGTGATGCT
>JANOAD010000015.1:0-3517 GCA_031410955.1 Novosphingobium sp.
TGGGTCTCGAACTCGCCGCGCAGTTCGACTGGTCCTTGCCCGATGCGATCTTCTACCCCACCGGCGGCGGAACCGGGCTTATCGGGATGTGGAAGGCCTTCGACGAGCTTGAGCAGCTGGGCTGGATCGGCCCGAAACGCCCGCGGATGTATGCCGTCCAGGCGAGCGGTTGCGCCCCGATTGTCAAGGCCTTCGAGGACGGGGTGGAACATGCCGAGCGCTGGGAAAACGCCCACACCGTCGCCGCCGGGATCCGCGTGCCCAAGGCGGTCGGCGACTTCCTGATCCTGCGCGCGGTGCGCGAAAGTGGCGGCAAGGCACTCGCGGTGGACGATGAAGATACCTTGCGCGCGGTGGATGACTGCGCGCGCGAGGATGGGCTGCTGCTCTGCCCGGAAGGCGGCGCAACGCTGGCGGCTTACCGCAATGCACTGGCGGCTGGATTGGTCGATGCCGGTGAGCGCGTGGTCTTGTTCAACTGCGCGACCGGGCTGAAGTATCCGATGCCCGCGGCTGACCAGACGCTCGACAAAAATGCGCTGCCGGATTTGGGGACACTTTAGCCCTTTGGCTCCCACGTCGTCAGTCGCGATGCGATTTCGCGAAGCTCACGGCCAACTGCTTCGCACTGCGACAATGTCAGCAAGCGAGCCGATGGGAATTCTTCAGCGGCCTCGAGGGAATTAACGAAGCAGGCTCGCACTTCTCCGGCAATCGGCGCAACCCACATTCGCGCATGAACCACGTCGCCGCGCAAGCGATTCAGCTCTGCCAACCGAGCTACGAATTCGTGTAGTGCCGTAAGCTTGGCTTTGGAAAGCTGCGGGCTCGCCTTTATCTTGCGAAGTGCGTCAAGGCGCTGGCCAAGCGTTGCGTTCGTCGCCTTGATTTCAAGCTTTGCCTGAAGTGTGATTATCGACGCTTCCACGTCAGCGAAGCTGTCTAGCAGGCAGCTGCGCGCCACCTGCAGATTTTCTTTAGTTGGGGCCTTCAGTGGGACTTGCTCGGTCATCGAGCAATTATTGTATCAAGACCCTGATTTCAGGTTAAAGTGGTTTGGAAGTGCGGCCAACAGTTTGGGAAGTTCGGCGCACGTTTCGGACTTCCACCGCTTCCGCAGCCTGAATGCATCCGCCACGATTTCAGCCTGCTGCTCAATCCCATACGCCTCAAGCGGCTTGCCCGGTATCAATTTGTACGAATACTTCCGCTGCACCGCTCCCCATAACGGAACGTACCACCAACCTTTGCTCTGCATCTGCCAGACGTGCGTCATCTCGTGGATGAAGTGGGCCTGAAGACTTGGCGAGGCCTGGCTGAAGTCTTCGCAGTAATTGTCGCCTTTGGGGTGAAAGTGCAGGTGACCCGTTGGCGCCATCGTCACGTGGCGCGGCTGGAACGGGAACCATTTGCGCCGCCGCACGGTGACGCGCGAGGTATCGATCGCGTCACCGAAAACCTCGCGGATCAGCGCGATTTCGCCTGCGGTAAGGGGTCGCTCGCCGCCGACCGGACAAACATCTGTGCTCAGGGCTTGGGCGCCTCGCTTGCAACCGTGGCGGGCATGTCAGCCATCGCGCCGGCGCCCATCGCCTCGATCTTGGCCGGTACCGAGACCTTGTCGCCATCGGTGAAGGTCACGGTCAGCTCGGTCTCGGCGCCTGCCTTGAGATCGGTGCCAACATCGAAGACCATTACGTGCGCCTGTCCCGGTTCAAACTTCAGGGTGGTGCGCGGCTCGGCTTCGGCGTGATCGAACGCCTTCATGTCGCCGGTGTGGAGTTCCGCCTTGCCCGCGCCTTGTACTGCAACGGCAGCAATGCCGATCACGTCCTTGCTCTGGTTATCGAGCGAAAAATAGGCCGCACCTGGGTTTCCGGGCACTGCGGGGAGCACCAGCCGGGCATCCTTCACTGTGACGCCGGGCTTGCCTTCGGGTGCGCTGCTGGCGGCGGCTTCGGGCTTGTCGGCCCCCTTGCAGGCAGCCAGTGAAACCGAGGCGACGGCAATCAACAGCGGCAGGACGAAATGGCGGGCTTTGGTCACAGAAGGCATCCTTTCGAAGCACAGCAAATTTGCCCATCGCTAGTCCGGCGCCGCTCTTGTGCCAAGCGAAACCGCACCTATATCCCGCTCACAAGAGCCGCCGAGGCACCTTGCCGCGTATGCGGGAGGCGAAACAAGCGGTGTCACGAAGCAAGCAATGAATGGGGTTGAAATGGCTAAAGTTATCGGGATCGATCTTGGTACCACCAACAGCTGCGTTGCGGTCATGGATGGCGGCAAGCCCAAGGTTATCGAGAATGCCGAAGGCGCGCGCACCACGCCTTCGATCGTCGCCTTCACCAAGGATGGTGAGCGGCTGATCGGCCAGCCGGCCAAGCGCCAGGCGGTGACCAACGGTGACAACACGATATTCGCGGTGAAGCGCCTGATCGGCCGCCGCTTCGACGACCCGGTGACCAAGAAGGACACCGAGCTTGTCCCCTACCCGATCGTCAAGGGCAAGAATGGCGACGCCTGGGTCAAGGCCGGCGGCGAAGACTATTCGCCCAGCCAGATCAGCGCGTTCATCCTTCAGAAGATGAAGGAAACCGCCGAGGCCTATCTGGGTGAAACCGTCACCCAGGCCGTGATCACCGTGCCCGCGTACTTCAATGACGCACAGCGCCAGGCGACCAAGGACGCTGGCCAGATCGCCGGTCTTGAAGTGTTGCGCATCATCAACGAGCCGACCGCGGCCGCGCTCGCCTATGGCCTTGAGAAGAACGACGGCAAGACCATCGCGGTCTATGACCTTGGCGGCGGCACATTCGACGTCTCGATCCTTGAGATCGGCGACGGCGTGTTCGAGGTGAAGAGCACCAACGGCGATACCTTCCTCGGCGGCGAAGACTTCGACAACGTGGTCGTCGAATACCTGGCCGAGCAGTTCAAGAAGAAGGAGAACATGGATCTCCGCACCGACAAGCTTGCGCTGCAGCGTCTGAAGGAAGCTGCGGAAAAGGCCAAGATCGAGCTGTCGAGCACCGCTTCGACCGAAATCAACCTGCCGTTCATCACCGCGCGCATGGAAGGTGGCAGCACCACCCCGCTGCACCTGGTGGAAACGATTACCCGCGCCGATCTTGAAAAGATGGTTGCGGGCCTGATCGAGCGGACCAAGGAGCCGATGAAGAAGGCGCTGGCCGATGCCGGGCTCAAAGCTGCCGATATCGATGACGTGGTGCTGGTCGGCGGAATGACCCGCATGCCGCGCGTGCGCGAAGTGGTGAAGGACTTCTTCGGCAAGGAACCGCACACCGGGGTCAACCCCGATGAAGTGGTCGCGATGGGCGCGGCGATCCAAGCTGGCGTGCTGCAGGGCGACGTCAAGGACGTGCTGCTGCTCGACGTGACCCCGCTGTCGCTGGGCATCGAGACGCTGGGCGGCGTGTTCACCCGGATGATCGATCGCAACACCACGATCCCGACCAAGAAGAGCCAGACCTACTCGACCGCCGAGGACAATCAGCAG
>JANOAD010000016.1:0-8319 GCA_031410955.1 Novosphingobium sp.
GCCGACACGTCCGTCCAGCACGATGAAATCGTTGCCCAGGCCGTGCATCTTGACGAAGGGAACCCGCATGGCCTCGCGCTCTATGCGCTGGCGAACCTTGCGTAAAGTGGGCAGGGCTTGGCACCCTGCCCAGCCGTTCAGACATTCACGACCCTGAGTTCTGCCTCAGGCAAACCGCCAGCTTCGAGTGTGGCGAGCAATTCTTGCTTGCGCTGCATCATCTGATCGCGCAGCGCGATCAGATCGACACCGGCGTCGCGGGCCTGCGCGAACATTCCTTCCGCACGCATTTCCTCTTCCCCGACGTGATGCTTGATCTCCTCGGACAGCACTTTGACTTTGGCATCGAACAGATCACCATCCTCGCCGCCCGCCATAATGTCGTTGATCAGGACCTTTGCTCCATCATGCTCGACATAAGCCTCGTTGAGGGTCGAGACCTCGATCTTTTCAGTTAGCGCTGGATAGAAGATTTCCTCCTCGATCGTCGCATGGATCTTGAGGGCGTTGCAGATTTTGTCCGCGATCGAGCGCTTGGTATCGTCGCTTGCGGTTTCAAACTTTTCAAACAGTTCTTCCACCTCGCGGTGGTCGGCCTTGAGCATCGCGATTGCATCGGTGAATTCGGCCTGAGCCACAATGTATACTCCTTGATTGCACGGTGATGACAAGCCCCGAACCGGATGATTCCGCGTTCATTCAATCAACAGTTGGGTGTGTCGAAACGATCCCGCGCATTGGCTGCTCACTCGGCCAAAATGCGATGAACAGCTCCGCGCACGCGGCGGACAACAATCGCTATAGAAATTCGATAGTTGGCGCGTTGTTCAACGTGCTGCGCGGAGGGTCGCCGGGGGGCTATCGCGCCCTGCCGCCCGTGCCGGCGGCTCGAGCAGCAGATCGAGCTGGGCGAGCGCCGCCTCGGTCCGGTCGGCGGGCTCGGGGAAGCCATACAGGTAGCCCTGGCCCTTGAACTTGCCAAAGCGGCGCAGCTCGGCCAGCACTGCCTCGCTTTCGATCCCCTCTGCCGTGATTGGCAGGCCAAGGCCTTCACCCAGCGAGATGATCGACTGGATGATAGTGGCGCTGTCCTTGTCTACCAGCAGTGACATCACAAAGCTGCGGTCGATCTTGATCCGGTCGAACGGCAGGGTCCGCAGCTGCGACAACGAACTGTAACCAGTGCCGAAATCGTCGAGGCTGACGGTGATGCCCTGGTTCTTGAGGCTGGAAATGAGCGAACGGACCAGCCCGACGTTTTCGTGCAGGCAGCTTTCGGTCACCTCGATTTCAAGTCGGCTGGGCGGGAAGTTCGCTTCGACCAGAATCTTGAGCAGCTTCTGCGCGAACCACGGATCGCGCAGCTGCACCGGCGAAATATTGACCGACAGGGTCAGCCTTGGATCCCAGTTCCTGGCATCGTGCAGGGCCTGGCGGATCAGGTTTTCGGACAGTTCGCCGATCACTCCGATTTCCTCGGCAACCGGAATGAAGATCTCGGGGTTGACCATGCCAAGCCGCGGCGAATTCCAGCGCGCGAGCATCTCGAACCCGGCAAGCGTGCCGGTTTCGAGATCGATCTGCTTTTCATAGTACGGCACGAATTCGCCCAGCGGAATGCCGCGGCGAATTCCGGCGGCGATTTCCGAGCGGAAACGCTGTTCGCTCTCCATGTTGGGCTCGAACCAGGCGAAGCGATTGCGGCCGTTTCGCTTGGCGTGGTACATCGCGATATCGGCCTTGTGCAGCTGCGTCTGCACGTCCGCGGCTTCACCCGGAACGGTATGGCTGATGCCTGCCGAAATGGTGGTTTCCAGCTCGATTTCGCCGAAGATGACCGGCTTGGCAACCGCCGTGATGAGGACTTCCGCCAGTCTTTCAACCTCGTCGCTCCTGTGGGCAGGATAGGAAACGATCACCGCGAATTCATCGCCGCCAAGGCGGGCGAGGAGCGAATGCGGGGGCAGGAGGTCGCGGATGCGGCCGGCCGCTTCGCTCAGCAGGCGATCACCCGCCGAGTGGCCGTTGATGTCATTGACCTGCTTGAAGCGGTCCAGATCGAGCATGATAAACCCGACCTGGTCGCCGCGGGCGTGCGCGGACATTACCAGCGAGCTGGCTGCGGCGCCGATGCTGCGGCGGTTGAGACACCCGGTCAGCGCATCATGTTCGGCGAGGTCCCGCGCCAGCGCCTCGGCCTTGCGGCGTTCAGCGATTTCGGCAGCAAGATCGCGGTAGCGGCGCCAACCGAAGATCACCAGCGCGATATTGAGCAGCAGCGCGTTGGTCAGCAGACGGTCGGGACCCAATCCTTCGCCAGCCAGCTTGCGCACGATGCCGGGCAGGACGGAGCCGCCGGTGCCCACGAACATGACGATTGCGGCAACGGCGATTCCCAGCGTCACGATGTCGCGGCTTGTACGCCCGATGCGCGGAGAATCCGCGTTATGCACCGTTCCAGTCAATCCGCCTTGCGCCATGCGCGCATGCCCCCTGCTTGCATAGAGGCACCGATTTGGCAGGAAGGGCTGAAAATAGCGTTAAAAGCAGCTTTATGCGGGCGGAGTGAGGGAGCTCTCTACTTCTTGAGCCCGATTTCGCGCAGCCGCTGCTGCAGGAATTCATCCGCCAGGATCGGCTGCGGGTAGCGGTCCGGGTTGTCCGGGGTGATACATTGCGGCAGCGGTTTGATCGGAAAGTCGCTCCGCAAGTGCAGAAAGAACGGCATCGAATAGCGGCTGAACGCGGCCCGCGTGGCATCGGGATTGCGCACGCGGTGAATGGTCGAGGGCAGCACGTGGTTGGTCAGCCGCTCGAGCATGTCACCGACGTTGATCACCATCGCCCCTTCGGGCGGCGAGGCGGAGATCCAGTTGCCTTCCTTGGTCAGCAGCTCGAGCCCCGCTTCCTCGGCGCCGAGTAGCAGCGTTATCAGGTTGATGTCGCCGTGCGCCCCGGCGCGGATCGCTTCGCCTTCGTGTCCGACCAGCGGCGGATAATGCAGCATCCTCAGCACCGAGTTGCCGTCCTCGATCGCCGGATCGAACCAGTGCTCGTCAAGCCCGAGGTAGATTGCGATGCGGCTGAGGATCGTGGCCCCGGCGTGATCGAACTGGGCATAGAGTTCCTCGAACACCTCGCGGAACCCATCGGGCCGCGTCGGCCAGACATTGGGCGGCATCGAGGCATCGGCCAGCGGCGAACCTGCGGGCAAATCGCGACCGACGTGCCAGAATTCCTTGAGGTCGCTGACCTTTGCACCCTTGGCGATTTCGGTGCCGAACGGCGTATAACCGCGCGCTCCGGCCATTGCCGGATCGAAGTAACTGCGCTTTTCCGCCTCGGACAGCGCGAAGAACTGTTCGGTGAGCGCCCAGGCGCGGTCGATCAGGCCGGCGTCGATGCCGTGGTCGCGCACCAGCGCGAAGCCGAAATTCCTGAAGCTTTCGCCGATGTCCTGCGCGAAACTGGCCTTGTCGTCGGCCAGCGAGAGAACGGGGAGTTTGTCGAGTACCATTAGTGGCGGGTCCGTGATTGGATTGCTATGGCGCGGCCATAGACCGTTTTGTGCTGGGAAACATGACCAAAATCAAATCGTACTGGCTGCTCAAGTCCGAACCCGATGTCTACGGCTGGGATGACCTGATCGCCGAGGGTGAGGGCACCTGGGACGGCGTGCGCAACTACACCGCGCGGCTCCACCTGCGCGCGATGCAGGTGGGGGATGAGGCGTTTTTCTATCACTCGAACGTCGGGGTAGAAATCGTCGGCATCGCCAGAATCACCAAGGCCGGCTTCCAGGATCCGACCGACGACACCGGGCGCTGGACCTCGGTCAAGGTCAAGCCGGTGCGGAAGCTCAAGCGGCCGGTCACGCTGAAGGAAATCAAGGCCGATCCGGCGCTGGCCGACATGGACCTGCTGACCAAATTCCGCCTCTCGGTATCCCCGGTCAAGGTGCCCGCATGGGAGCAGATACTCGAACTCTCCAAGCAGCGCGCGCCAGCCTGATCCGATCCGTGCGCGCGGATTGATTCGGAAGGTCAACCTGCTAGCAAGTCCAGTGTGGGACGACAGCGGGGCAAGCGGCTATGGAATCGGCAACGCAAAGTACAGAGCGCCCGGGCATTCCGCCGCGCGTCGGCCTTGAGCGGTACAAAGACCTCTACCTGTGGATGTTCATCCCGATGGTGGTCATGCAGGCGGGCATCTTTTACGATTACTGGGGCGATTTCAGCGAGAACGCCTGGGCGGTCCACGTCCACTACTGGACGGCCACGCTGTGGTATCTCTTCCTCGTCCTCCAGCCGTATTATGCCACGCACGGGCAGCTCGAGCGGCACCGCACGAACGGCATTATCGGCATGTTCCTCGCCGGCGGGGTCGCGCTGACTGCGCTGAGCGCGCTCAATCGCGACATTGTCAACGCGGACCTCTCCGCTCGCGTGCCCGGTCGGTTCGGGCCGTTCCAGCCATGGTTCTTCTACGGCATCGCGGCGATCGAATTGGTCATGATGACGGCCTTCATCGTTGCCGTGATTCAGGCAATCCGGCACCGGCACTCGCTCGGCGATCACGCATGGTGGCTGGTCTCCACCGTATTCATCATCATGATGCCGGCGCTCGGCCGCGGCTTGCAGGCATTGTGGGCACTGGTTCTGGGGGCTGACGATCCGCGAGTGGTTGCCACGCCGATTTACGTATGCACCGCGATTATTCTAGCGCTGCTGTTCTGGGCTGCCCGCCGCTATGGCCTCGTGAACCATCCCGCTACCTGGCTGGCGCTGGGCACAAACCTGTTCAATCTGCTGTTTGAACCGCTGGGTAAATGGGAATGGCTGCAGGGTGTCTTGCGGATGACCATCAAAGGCTAGGTCGGACAAACGCGCTGCGGATCGTTACCTTGCCTGCGCCCGCAGCCCCGAAACCGTTGCCCCGCCGGCACTGAGTTGCTCGACATCGATGATGAGGTGCAACAGGCGCAATCCCTTGCGGCGCTGCGCCTCGGCCAGGGCGGCCTTGAACTGATCGGTCGTCTCCACCCGCTGCGCCCACCCGCCATAAGCCACCGCCAGCGCCGCGAAGTCCGGGTTGTGCAGTGACGTGCCCGAAACGCGTTCCGGAAACTCGCGCTCCTGGTGCATGCGGATCGTGCCGTAGGCGCTGTTGTCGACCAACACGACCAGCAGGTCGCAGCCGTATTGCACTGCTGTGGCCAGCTCCTGCCCGTTCATCAGGAAATCGCCGTCACCCGCCAGCGCGACCACGGTGCGTTCGGGATGGCGCAGCGCGGCGGCGACCGCGGCGGGTACGCCGTATCCCATCGCGCCCGCGGTGGGGGCGAGCTGGGTTGGAAATCCGTCATAGTGCCAGTAGCGGTGCCACCAGCCCGAGAAGTTGCCCGCGCCGTTGCAGATGATGCTGTCGCCCGGCAACGCATCGCGCATCGCGCTGACGCAGGCGGCCATGTCGAGCGGGTAAGGGGCCGGTTTGGCGGTGGTCCAGTCGAGCCATTCGAGGTGCGCTTCCTGCCCGGCATCGAACGAGATCAGGTCATCGTCCCACAGGTCGGCGGCCTCGGCGAATTCGGCCATGTCGGCGCAGATCGCGAGGTCGGCGCGGTATACCCGCCCGAGCTCGTTCGGGTCGGGGTGGACGTGGACCAGCAGCTGGCCCGGGTGTTCGGGTGTTATCAACGTGTAGCTGTCGGTCGTGGCCTCACCCAGTCGCGCGCCGATCGCGATCACCAGGTCAGCCTGCTTGATCCGCTCAACCAGCTTGGGATTGGGGCCATAGCCCAGGTTGCCCGCCCAGACTGGGCTGGCGTTCGAGATCGCGTCCTGGCGGCGGAACGCCCCCGCCACCGGCAGCCCGATCCGTTCGGCAAAGCTGGTGAAATGTTCGCGCGCCTTGGCATGCCAGCCCGCGCCGCCGACGATCGCGACCGGGGACGCTGCGGCCTCGATCATCTCGATCAGCACGCCCATGGCGTCGGGGCAAACGGCTTGGGCAGGGCGGGCAATCGGCGGGCGCGGCTCCACGCCGCTGACCTCTTCGAGCAGCATGTCTTCGGGCAGCGCGATCACGACCGGGCCGGGCCGCCCGGCCTGCGCGACATTCCACGCCCGGGCGACATATTCCGGGATCCGCGCGGGATCGTCGATCCGCAGCACCAGCTTGGCGAGCGGTGCGAACATTGCGCCGAAGTCGACTTCCTGAAAGCCCTCGCGGTCCTTCATCCCGCGATCGACGTCGCCGATGAACAGCAGCATGGCTTGCGAATCCTGCATCGCGACGTGGACCCCGATGCTGGCATTGGTCGCGCCGGGGCCGCGGGTGACGAAGCACACGCCGGGCTTGCCGGTCATCGCGCCATCGGCACAGGCCATGAACGCCGCGCCGCCTTCCTGGCGGCACACCACGGTTTCGATCTCGGGCGTATCGTGCAGCGCATCGAGCACGGCCAAAAAGCTTTCGCCCGGAACGGTAAAAATGCGGTCGGCGCCCTGGGCGACGAGGCAATCGACAAGCAGCCGCCCGCCGTTAACTGTCGTGTGCTCGGTCATTGGCGGGCCTTAGCGGGGCAGCGCCGCTGCCGCAACGTGGGGCGTGTCATTCACCTCTTGCCGCGGACTTGTGCCACTCTGGGATTGTGCACATTAACCGTGATTTTCCGGCTGGTACGATGGTTTCTGGTCTCTTAACCGGTGGGCATGAGAAGGTCGCTAGTACTCACCGATGAACAGGCTCGCCATCCATTCCTGGCCCGCCTTGCCCCCCATGTCCGCCGCGGCGGCGCAGTCGCGATTGCGCCGGGGAGGCGCGATCGCTGGCTTCAGGACCTCAAGGAGTTCCTGATGGCCTACTGCGCCTGCTTCATCGCGGTTTCGCTTTACATCGCCTGATCAGGTGGCGGGCTTTGCCGTCCGCTCCGCTGCGACGAGCATCCGCGCGATCCATGCCGCCACCAGGCACATCGCCGCGCTCAGCAGCACCTGCTGGACGATCGGCACCCCGCCGAGCGACAGCCCGCTGGCGATCAGCGAGCCGATCACCATCGCAAACGAGTTGACGATGTTGTTCGCGGCGATGGTGCGCGAGGTCTGCGACTTGTCGACGAAGGTGGTGAGGAAGGCATAGAGCGGCACCACGAACATCCCCCCGGCTATTGCGATGCCCAGCAGGCACAGCAGCAGCGCGAGCGCCAGCGGCTCGGCCATGAAGCCCTTGACGTCGAGCAGCCCGCCAGCGTCGGTCGTCCATTGCCGGCAGACGAGGTAGAAGCCGACCACGAACAGCCCCATCGCCAGCACTGACGCCGGCGAATAGCGCGCCGAGACGGTGCCCTTAAGCAGCGCGTTGACCGACATCGACCCGATCGCCACCCCGATCGAGAAGATCACCAGAAACAGGCTGGCGACCTCCTTGCTGGCCGAAAGCACATTCTTGGCGAGCGGCGGGAACTGCACGAACAGCACCGTGCCGATGGTCCAGAAGAAGCTGATCGCCATGACCGCCAGGAACACCCGGCGATCGTGGCTGGTGTTGCGCACCAGGTCCCACGAAGCGCGCAGCAGGTGGTAATCGAGCGGCTCGGGCTCATGGTGCGGAGGGGCATCGGGCACGCTGCGGCTGGTGAAATAGCCGATCACCGCGGTTACGATGACCCCTGCCGCGGCCCATTGGACCGGGATCCATCCTGCCAGGATGGTACCCGCCAGGATGGCGATGTAGGTACCCGCCTCGACCAGTCCGGTCCCGGCGAGCACTTCATCAGGGTGGAGGTGCTGGGGCAGGATCGCGTACTTGATCGGGCCGAAGAAGGTGGAGTGCACACCCATCCCGAACAGCGCGAGCAGCATCAGCGGGATCGCCAGCGTGCTAACCGCAATGCCCTTCCACGCCATCAGCAGCCCGGCCGCGCCGACGATCATGATGCCGATCTCGCACGCCTTCACGATCCGGATGATTCGCGCCTTGTCGCGCATATCGGCCAGTTGGCCCGACACGGCCGATAGAATGAAGAACGGCAGGATGAACACCGCCGAGGCGATCGCGCTGAACTGGCCTTCGGCGGCTTCGGAATTATAGACCTGGTACACGACGAACAGCACCATCGCGTTCTTGAACAGGTTGTCATTGAAAGCATTGAGCAATTGGGTAACGAACAGCGGCAGGAACCGCCGGCTGTGAATCAGGTGAGTCTGCGTTGTCATGTAATTGCTTTGTGCCACCCCGGGGTTGCCGGGACCCTAACGGCAGTTGCGGTGCGGACAAGCGCTAAGTCGCTCTTTTGTAGGTGGGGCTGGGGCGCTATGC
>JANOAD010000017.1:0-3056 GCA_031410955.1 Novosphingobium sp.
CCGGGCGATGGCTAGTGATGTTTTGTTTTGGGGGTGCTTTATTTGAAACCCAAATTTGATTTCCACCCCCGCCCCCCCCCCCCGCCCCACCCCCCCCGGGGTTACATCCAATGGGGGGGTGGGGCGGGGGGAGCGGGCCGGTGTTGCAAAGCTATTTGCGGATGCAAATAGCGCACCCGATCAAGAAAGCTTCAGTCGCCTTCGCCGGGCTCGGCCGAGAAGTACTTGTCGAACTTGCCGTCCTCGCCCTTGTGCTCGTCGGCGTCGGCGGGCGTTTCCTTTTTGGTGGTGATGTTGGGCCATTCCGCCGAGAACTTGGCGTTGAGCTCAAGCCACTGCTCAAGCCCGCTTTCGGTATCGGGCAGGATCGCTTCGGCCGGGCACTCAGGCTCGCACACCCCGCAATCGATGCATTCGCTGGGATTGATGACCAGCATATTGTCGCCTTCATAGAAGCAGTCGACCGGGCAGACCTCGACGCAGTCCATGTACTTGCACTTGATGCAGGCGTCGGTGACGACATAGGTCATGGCATTCTGTCCCCTAAGGCAATGGTGTTTGCGCCGGTGCTATGGGATTTGCGCCGTGTCCGTCAAGCACGCGGTAATGAGCTTGTGCTTCGACGGCGGGCCCGCGGCGGTTCGGCAGCGCGAGAATCTCAATCACCATGACTTGCGTGCGCAGCGGCAACGTTAGCACGTCGCCCGCCTTGACCAAACCGCCAGGCTTGTTCACCCGTCTCCCATTCAGCCGGAAATGCCCCTGTTCAAGCCATTGCTGCGCGAGACTGCGGCTGGCTGCGAAGCGCAGGTACCAGATCAGCTTGTCGAGCCGCATCAGCGCATCAGCTCGGCAAGCGCGGCGAAGGCATTGCCCGGCGCGGCCGGCCCGGTCGCCTTTGCCGCGGCCAGTTGGCCGCGTCCCGGGGCAAGCCAGCGCCAGCGCGGCAAATGCGGCGGACCGAAGGCGCCCTGCGCGAGAGGGCGCGGCATGATCGGCCTGAACCCGGCAAGCCGGAGCAACCGGGCATAGCTCGCGGTCGACAGACCGGTTGATATTGCCAGCGCCGGATCGAGCACGAATGGCTTCGATCCGCGCGCTGCGCGCAGGCTGTGCGCGGCGTGCAGCAGCTTTTCGGCCACGTCGACCCGCAGCGCCTGATCTCCCAAGCGACGGTAGCCCGGGGGCACGGCCGCGCTGCGGGGTAGGCCAATAACCGGGACCATCCCGGGCACGGGCTTGGCCAAAGCGGTGCCGCGCGCCGCGTTCAGCGTGGTCCATGCGGCCATCGCTGCGGGCTTGAGCATCGCCGGTAGGAACAGGTCGATCGCGCCGATCCGCACCCCCAACTTGCGCAAGGACGCGCGCTGTTCCTTGCTGAGGTCAGCCAAGTCAGCGTCCTCCCTCGCGAGCATTCCCCCCGCCTCCACCAGTTTGATCAAGAGCGCCCTGAGCAGGGGGCCGGCAGCCGAATCCATCGTTGCCGCTTCGAGCTGGCGGAGCGGTGCGAGCGCGGCGAGCTGTGCCGCAATCCAGCTCTCGAGCGAACTGGCCACAGACCCGCGCAAACGCGGCTCGAGTGCGGCGAGGGCGGGTTCAAGTTCGATCCGGGGTGTGGTTGTGGAGCGATCGGGCTTGAGTCTCGCGATCGGATCGTCGTTCCATTCGACGATCGTGCCCGCGAGGCGCAGGCTGGGCGACGCCTCGTCCAGTTCACCGAGCAACTGTTCCGCCCGGCTGGCGCGCAGCCCCGGCAGGTGGCGCTCAGCGGCGGCCAGCAGCAGCTTGTGATCGGCGAACCGCGCCGCCGGATCGACCACGAAACGAAACCCGGCGAGATGCCCGATCGTCTCGCCATCGACCAGCACCGTGTCGTCATCGAACGTGACGGGCAAGAGCGCGGCATCGGTTCCCAGCTTCTTCATCAGCACCGAAGTGCGGCGATTGACGAAGCGTTCGGTCAGGCGGGCATGCAGGGCATCGGACAGCCGGGCTTCTGCGGATCTGGCGCGCGCTGCCATCTCCTCACGTGCCAGGACCCAGTCAGGACGCTGCGCGATATAGGCCCAGCTGCGAATCGCCGCGATGCGCATCTGCAACGTGTCGATATCGCCCGCCGGATTGTCCAGATGAGCGATCGACGAAGCGACGTAATCGCCGCCCAGCATGCCGGTGCGCAGGTCCTGCCACAGCCGGGAGACGAACCGCGCGTGCACTTCGGAGCCATGTGCACGAAAATCGGGCAGGCGGCAGACGTCCCACAGCCTCGCAACTTGTGCGGGCGTTTGCACCCCGGCCCTCAGTTCGCTGTCCTCGGCAAGGCGGCGTAGCACGGCAAGATCGATCGCCTCGGGGGCCGGGGCGAGCTCGGGCCGCTCGGGCGGGCGCGCAAGGTCTGCAAGCAGGGCCGGAACCGAGCTGCAATCGGGCTCGGGCTCGCGCCAGAACAGCCGGGTCAGCGGCGGGAAGCGGTGCTCTTCGATCGCATAAACTTCTTCAGGCGTGAACTCGGCATCGTGGCCACCGCTCCCGGCAAGCGTGCCGAAGGTACCGTCGCGCTGGTGCCGACCCGCGCGTCCGGCAATCTGCGCCATTTCGGTGGTCGTCAGCCGCCGTTGCCGCTGTCCGTCGAATTTGGAAAGTCCGGCGAAGGCGACATGGTCGATGTCGAGATTGAGGCCCATCCCGATCGCATCGGTCGCGACCAGATAGTCGACCTCGCCCGACTGGTACAATGCTACCTGCCGGTTGCGCGTTTCCGGGCTCAGCGCGCCCATCACCACCGCGGCACCGCCACGGAAGCGCCGCAGCATTTCGGCGACGGCATAGACCTGCTCGGCCGAGAAGGCGACGATCGCACTGCGCGGCGGAATTCGCGAAAGCTTGCGCGCGCCGCTGTGGGTCAAGGTTGAGAAACGCGGCCGCGAGACCACTTCAGCGCGGGGAAGCAGCGCTTTCACCAGCGGTTCGATTGTCGCCGAGCCGAGCAGCATCGTTTCCTCGCGGCCTCGCGCGTAGAGCAGCCGGTCGGTAAAGATGTGTCCGCGCTCGCGATC
>JANOAD010000018.1:0-9228 GCA_031410955.1 Novosphingobium sp.
AAGAAGAAGTCCGGGTCGGCTATGAGATCCTCAAGTCATTGGGCCTGCGAACTCGCGGCGTCCGCGTGGTTTCCTGCCCGAGCTGCGCGCGGCAGGGCTTCGACGTGATCCGCACCGTCCAGGCGCTCGAGGATGCGCTGAGCCACATCAAGACCCCGATGTCGCTCTCGGTGCTGGGCTGCGTGGTCAATGGCCCCGGCGAAGCGCGCGAGACCGACATCGGCATCACCGGCGGCGGCAACGGCAAGCACATGGTCTACCTTTCGGGCGTGACCGATCATCACGTCCAGGATGCCGACATGATCGGGCATATCGTAAGCCTGGTTGAAGCCAAGGCCGCCGAGATCGAGGCGGGGACTTCGGTCAGCATGGATGTCACGCACGGCAAGGCGGCATGAGCTGGCTGCGCGCATTGGGCAGCGCGCTGCTAGCGACTTTCCGCGACGGACCGCGATTATGGTGGCTGGCCCCGCTGATCCCGCTGCTCGCCTTCCTACCCGAATTTGCTCAGCACGTGGCCGAGATCAAGCTGGGCATGTTTGCGAGTCCCCAAGCGTTCAAGGCGCTGCAGAACGATCCAACCCGCTGGGCGTTCGGCTATGCGAAGATTGCAGGGCTGTTCCTGGCAATCTTCGCGTCGGCCCGGTACTGGGCTTTGCCCACCGAGAAGCGCAACCGTTGGTGGGATTTGCGCAACGTTGCCTGGCGCCAGTTCATGCTTGGGATAGCCATAAACCTCGCGCTCAGCGGAGTGCTTTATCTCCTCAAGGCCGGGTTGAGCGCGACTGCATTCGATGTCGTGAACGTGGCGGTGTCGCTTGCCTCATTACCCGTAATGGTTTTCATGCTCGGCGCTCTGTTTGGCGACCAAACGGTTAGCCTGCGCAGGTGTTACAGGACGGGCTGGTTGCAGGGGGTGGTGATGGCGGCACTCTTCCTGCTGGCGATGGGCGCGCCCGCGCCCACGACCTGGGCACTGATGCTGTGGGATGCGTTGCTGGTCAGTTTCATGGCTTGCTGGGCCGGAACCGGGCTCGCCGCCGGTTATGGCCTTGGCCGCAAAGCGCTCACTCCAGAAGCTGAGGTCGTAGCGGCCTAAGCATTCGGTAACTCCGGGCGGCTATGCTGGCCGCCATGAACCGCCTCTACAGCATAGCCTTGTTTGCGATCGGCGCGATGTGCATGGTCGCGGCATTCTTCTCCCCGCGCAGCGGCGGCGATGCGCCAGCGCCGCTGGCAGCGACAACGCACAAGCTGGCGAAGGGCACCAGCGATGCGCTGATGCTGCGCCGCGACGGGTCGGGGCAGTTCCATGTCGATGCGGCGGTCAATGGCAATTCGGTCAACTTCCTGGTCGATACCGGCGCCGATCTGGTCGCGCTGACCGAAGAACAGGCGGCAGACATCGGTTTGAACCTCAATCCCGACGATTTTCAGCCGGTGATGCAGACCGCCTCGGGGGTGGGCTACGGCGCCGAAGTGACTCTCGATGAGGTCGAGATCGGCGGCGCCTCGCTTAGCAACGTCCACGCGGTGGTAGTGCGCGGTTTGACCGTCAACCTGCTCGGCCAGTCGGTGCTGGGGCGGCTCGGCGCGGTCGAATTGAAGGGCGATACCATGGTCATCCGCACGCGCGGAGCCGCCGGGGACTGACAAGCGCCAATTGATCGACTAGGGCGCGCGCCATGCCTGCTTCGCGCCACATGCCGCCACTTCACCTGCTGCTCGCGCTCGCGGTCACGGCGGTGTGGGGTTCGAACTTCGTGATCATCAAGTTCGCGCTGGTGCACCTGCCGCCGCTGACTCTGGCTTTGCTGCGCTTCACGCTGGCGTTTCTGCCGCTCGCGCTGCTGGTGCCGCGCCCGAAAGTGCCGTGGCGCAACCTTGCCGCTTACGGTGTACTGATCGGCGCGGGGCAGTTCGGGTTGCTGTTCACCGCGATGCGCACCGATATCACCCCCGGGCTCGCCAGCCTGGTGGTACAGGCGCAGGCCTTTTTCACGATCGGCATGGCGGTGTGGCTCAACGGCGAGAAAGTCGCGCGCCATCAGATCGCCGCCTTGCTGCTGGCCTGCGCCGGGATCGCGCTGATCGCGCTCCACACCGACGCCAACGCGACGCCGCTCGGGCTGTTCCTGGTGCTCTGCGCTGCGGCGAGCTGGGCCGGGGGCAACATGGTCGCGCGCGCGGCGGGCAGCGTCAACATGCTGGGCTACGTCGTCTGGTCGAGCCTGTTTGCTGTGCCGCCGCTGCTGGTCTTTGCGCTCATGCTCGAAGGCTGGCCGCGCTTGTCGGCCGGGATCACTGCCGCCGACTGGAAGACCTGGGGCGCGGTGGTGTGGCAATCGGTCGGCAATACGATGTTCGGCTACGGCGTGTGGGGCTGGCTCTTGGCGCGTCACTCGGCAAGCAATGTTGCGCCGTTGTCGCTGCTCGTGCCGGTATTCGGCCTCGCCACTTCGGCCATGGTACTGGGCGAGCCGCTCCAGCCATGGAAGCTTGCCGCTTTCGCCCTGGTCATGGCCGGGCTCGCGGTCGGAGTGCTGTGGCCACGCTTCGCCACAAGGAGAGCTGCATGACCCTGTCGATCCGCCCCGCCGTTCAGGCCGACCTGCCGCTGATTGGCGAACTGATCCGTGACCTCGCGGTCTACGAGAAGCTGGCGCACGAAGTCCGCTTCGATGAGGTAGTGCTGGGTGAGAAGCTGTTCGGGCCGCGCCCCTATGCCGAAGTGGTGATCGGCGAGATCGATGGCGCGGCGCAGGGCTTCGCGCTGTTCTTCCACAATTTCTCGACCTTCGAGGGCAAGCCCGGAATCTACCTCGAAGACCTTTACGTGCGCGAGGGGGCGCGCGGCGGCGGCCTTGGCAAGGCCTTGCTGGCGCACCTCGCCGCGCTCGCGGTCGAGCGCGACTGCGCGCGGCTCGAATGGTCGGTGCTCGACTGGAACGCGCCGGCGATCGGGTTCTACCAGGCGCTCGGCGCCCGCGCGATGGACGAATGGACCGTGATGCGGCTCGATGGAGCGGCGCTCGGCGCCTTGGGCCAGAACGCGCGACTGGGCGCAGCTTAGGCCGGATTGGGCGATTTTGGCTGGAAAGCCGTTCAGCACTTGGTTATCCACAGCCGCTATGGTGGGGACCATGAACCGTCGGGACCTGATTCTGGGTGGGATCGCTGGGGCAGCTGCGCTGTCCGTGCCTGGCCGCGCGCTGGCGCGGCTCGGCCAGGCCTCTCCGCTTGCCGACGAATTCGACAAAACTTTCGGGACTTTGCCCGAAGCGCCAGTAGTTCCCGCAGCCCCGGCGCTGCCCACTATCGTCATCCCCAATCCGGGCTACGACCGCAAGGTGCTGAGCATCGCCGCGCGCGAAGTCGAACGTGCCGGCAGCCGCCTGTGGCGCAAGGACATTGTCGGCATCGCCGATTTCGCCCGACCCTCCACGTTGCCGCGGTTCCACTTCGCCAATCTCGAGAACGGCACGGTGCGCTCGTTCCTGGTCGCGCACGGCCGCGGGTCGGACCCCGAGCACAGCGGCTTCCTGCAAAACTTCTCCAACCAGTATGGCTCTGAAGCGACCTCGCGCGGGGCCTATCTCACGGCCGAGTGGTACAGCGGCAAATACGGCACTTCGATCCGCCTGGTTGGCCTGGACGGGGACAATTCCGCGGCGCTCCAGCGTGCGATCGTGATGCATCCCGCCGCTTATGCGACCGAAGAACACATCATGCGCTTCGGCAAGCTCGGCCGCAGCGAAGGCTGCTTTGCGATGAGCCCCGACCAGTTCAACGAGGCGTTGTGGCACCTTTCGGGCGGGCGCCTGCTTTACGCCGACCGTATCGGCGACGCTTGACCGGGAACATCGACCCAAAGCAGCGTCGCTCGCGCCGGATCATGCTGGTGGTCGGGGCAGCGGCGCTAACTGCGCTTGCCGGGCCTTGGGTGTGGCGCGGATGGAGCGAAACGCATCTGACCGACGGCAAGGTCCAGGCCTTTGCGGACAGTTCATCCCGCAGCTCGGTCGATCTTGCGATGTGCCTCTTGAAGCGCCGCCCCAGCGGGCTGGCGCTCGAGATCTCCAGCGAGAACCATTATGTCGATGCAGCGCGCGGGGTGGTCGTCGAACTCAGCGCGGCGGGCGGACGCCGCGCCGTCACCGCCTGGGCGCCCAAAGGCACCAGCTTGCAGGTTGGCGAGATCGCGCATCTCGACAGCTGCCTGGTGAGCTGAACCTGGACCTAGCCCTCGCGCAAATTGCGCGGTTTCACGAGCACAGCGGGATTTCCCGAATAGACCGCGTCGGGTTCGGCATCGCTGAACAAGGCCCCCCGCGCGCCCAGAACCGAGCGATCACCCATCGTGACCCCCGGCCCGACAAAGGCTTCGGCGGCGACCCAGCACTGGGTGCCAATGCTGATCGGGCGCACGACAAGCTGGAACAACGGATCCTGCACGTCATGGGTGCTGGCGCAGATATGCGCGCGTTGCGAGATCACGCTCCGCGCGCCGATACTGATGCGGCCCTGGTTGTACAGGCGCACCCCGGGCCCGACCAGGGCCTGATCGCCAAGCTCCAGATTGGCTGGCAGCCACACCGAAACACTGGCGTGAACCCGGGCGCCCTTCCCCACTTTGGCGCCGAAGGCACGCAGCACCAGCCGCCGCCAGCCATGCAAGGGAGGCGGTGTGAACCGCGCGAGCAACACCCACGCGGTCATCCACACCAGCCGAAGCAGGCGATTGCCCAGCGAGAAGCTGGCCCCGCCTTCGAGCGGCCTGTTGTCGCGGGCATCGAGCGGTGTCATCGTCCAGGCTTGCTCCCCATGGCAATCGCGGCAGCATAGGCATCGCCCCAGCGCACGGCGACAGCTTCCGACGAAAACGGCCCGGCGGCAAGGG
Source organism: Novosphingobium sp. (assembly GCA_031410955.1). Classification (GTDB taxonomy): domain Bacteria; phylum Pseudomonadota; class Alphaproteobacteria; order Sphingomonadales; family Sphingomonadaceae; genus Novosphingobium. The sequence continues at coordinate 4,901 of JANOAD010000018.1, forward strand.
CCCGGGCGTTGCCGGACATCGCCTGCCAATCCGCTTCGCTCAGCTGCAAGGCCAGGTCCAAGGCGTGAGCGATCGCAGCGCGGCTCTCACCGCTTTCGATCGCCGCCCCGGCGGCAAAGCCTTCGGGCAGGTTGCATTCGGCGGTCATGATCGTCGGCGCCCCGGCAGCCCACCCTTCGAGCACCGCCATCGGCAGACCCTCGCTGAGCGAGGGTAGCACCATGAAGCGGGCCGTGCCCAGCAGCTCCGCCTTGGCTTGGCCATAGAGCGGCCCAAGGAAGAGCGCCGATCCGTCGCCGCGGCCCAGAGCCGCCTGCAATTCGGCGATATCACCCGGATCGCCCCACCCGGCGATGCTGAGGCGGCTCGCCACAGGCTTCGCCACGCTGCTCCAGGCTTCCACTAGCGCGAGCAGGTTCTTCTTGGGATGGATCCGGCCGATATAAGCCACGTGCGCAGCGCGGGGGCCAGGCTCAGCGCTGCCCACCGGGGGCGCGGCGTTGGGGATCACCTGGCTGTCCTCACGGCCGCTTTCGCGAGCGATGTCGCCTGCCTCGCGTCCGGTCAGGGCGTGAAGAAAAGTCGCGGCCTTCCATCCCATCCTTTCATAGCCGACCCGCGCCAGTGTCTTCTTCCAGAGTCCCCGCGCAGTGATCCACGGATCGAGCATCCCGTGCGGCGAGATGACATAGCCGCGCCGCGTGGCGCGGGCCCACTCTGCACCGGCGCGCGAGGGATACATCCAGATGCCATGCAGGTGCAGGCAGTCGAGTTCGGCGGATAGCAGCGCCGGGAGGAGAGCTGGCGCATAGCCGATTTGACGCGGGCCGCGCACCGCGAATGTTGCGACCTGCGTTGCGCCGAAGCGCGCGCGGTCGTCCCCGCAGTACGCATCCTCCAGCGCAAATACCAGTGGCTCACCGCCGCCCGCGCGGATGATCTCGGCCTGCGCGACGACTGCTTCGAAGACCCCGCCGCCAAGACGCGAGGCCGAGGCGGTGAGCAGGCCGATCCGCTTGCCCGCGAGCGACTGGGTCATGCCCCGCGCGGGGTCGCGGGCGCTTGCAATGCCGCGCGCCGGCGCCGGACGGCGGGCGGCAATGCCGCCAATGCCGGGTCGATCTCCGGGATCGCTGTGGTCGGGGTGGGGTCTGCCGCACTGCGTTGCAGCCGCTGCCACGCAGCCGCACGCATGGCGGCCGCGCTTGGGATGCCGGCATAGCGGGAAAGTCCGAACCACACCGCGATCGGGGCCAGGAAGAACAGCCCCTGGCGGAACACCGTGGTGAGAAGGCCATCGCGGAACGCGATGATCATGATCGGCACGAAGATCATGTAGGCTGCAGTCTTGATCGTGGTCTGCGATCCTTCAACAAAGCGCCGGTAGATAAGGCCAAGGCCATAACCCCATAGCCCGCACCAGATCACCACGCCCAACCAGCCGAGCGAATACCAGCCCTCTCCCGGCAATGAACGTGTCATGCCGATCGCACGGCCGTAATCCATCAGGTAGATGCGGTTGAAAGGAGCGCCGACCGGCTTGTTCTTCCACAGCACCCGCGGGATCGGCTCAGTGAAAATCTGCAGGTTGTCGAGGAAATAGCCATACGTGTGCGACCGCTGCGGAACCACGTAGACAAGGTATTCAAAGAATTCGAGGTTGCCGAAATCCATCCCTTCGAGGAAGCGTTCGTTGCTCCGGCCTTGATAGAAGTCGCTCGCAGTCGCGTCGTTGCTGATCGCCTTGCGGATCGCCTGTCCACGATCGTTGCCGACCGCATTGAACGCCAGCACGACTGCCAACAGCAGCGCGGTGATTTTCAGGCTCGGCAACCGGCGTCGATGCTCGTAGAGATAGAGCAGGCCCACCGTGACCATCGCGGTGACAAACGGACCGCGTCCACCGGTACCGGCGCGAAATACGACAAACCCGATCAATGGCAGAAGCGCCCACAGCCGGAAACGGAACAGCCAAGCGATCAATGCACCGCACGTGGCCAGCATCAGCTGCGCCTCGGCCAGATAGCCATTGCCTTGCGTATTGATATAGACGCCGGTCCCGGCATCGCGAATCATTGCATCGTAACCAATGCCCGTAGTGGTGGCGCCGCGCCAGACTGTCGCCAGCGAGATCAAACCGAGCGGCACACAGATGGCCAGCACCCAGAAAAACAAGGGTTTCAACTGCTCGCGCTCGGCCACGGCGAAGGCATCCTGCTTGAACCGCATCGCCACGTTGCCCGACATCAAGCAGAAGAACGCGAACGCAAGAAAGCCGATGTTGGACGCGAGGATGACGGTCAGTTTGTCACTGGCCGAAGGAGTGAACTGGTACCCGCGATAGATTAGGTCGAAATCGTTGAGCCGTGCCACGATCGGGCGAAACACGAAGATGAGCCCGTGGAACGCGGAATAGAAGGTCAGTGGATGAAAGATGCTGAAGGCAGGACTGCGAACGAAGTAGATCACCACGCCAAGAAAGCAGACGACTGACAGGGCTAACGCTGCTGCGTACATGAATCACCCTTTGCGCGGATTGAATTCGTCACGCCGCCGCCTTCTGGCAGTCCGTGGTCGGCAAGGCAACCGTCAGGCAAAGCGGCTACGCAGGAATGCCCTGGCTGCGCCGGTATTGCGCTCGGTCAGGAGTGAAAACAGGCGGGCCGCCGCCATGCTGCCAAATGTCAGCACGAGCACCAGGACCAGACCCAGCGGCGTGGCAGGCGAGCGAATGCCGCCAGTTGCGAGAGAGCCCACCAGCGCAACCAGCGGAAAGTGCAGGACGTACAGCGAATAGCTCGATTCGCGGCCGAAACGGGCCAACGGATCGAGCATGCGCGGAAAGCCTATACGGCTTGCCCGCAGCACGTACAAAAGGCCGCCAAAGCCAAGCGCCAGGGCCAAATCGATCAGCCCGTTGCTGCGCAGGCCCGAAAGCAGCAAGATCACCAGAAAGGTCAAGGTTCCCAGCACGGCCTGCCAGTTGGCCCATCGCGCACCTGATGCTCGCGGGGCCAGCTTGAGCAGCGCGAACCCCACGAGCCAGCTGGCAAATCCGAACGCGATCGCGGGATTGAACCAGGCGACTGCCAAGCCGGCGAGGCCGAGCGACACCTTCCGCCTCACCACCAGAAGCGCCAGCGCAGGGAACCAGATGTAGAACCAGAATTCGTACGCCAGGCTCCACAAGGGACCGTTTGATCCCCACGTCGGCACGAATATTGTCTGCAGATAAGCCAGGTTCCCCAACAGAACCTCAGGCTGCAAGTTCAGCAATACCGGACTTGCGACGCTGTGTGAGCCGCCGGTCCCAGCATAGAGCGGGAAGCCTATCTTCACCGCCCCGATCCAATCCAGCAGTCCGCCAAGCGCAAGCGCCGGAATCAGCACGATCGACAGGCGGGTTAGGCGATCGATCAGGTAGTCGCGCCAGAACTGCGGCCCGTCCAACCGGTCCATCACCGAGCGGCTGATCCAGAATCCGCTGAGAACGAAGAACACGATGACTCCAGAGTGTCCGAAGCCGGTTGCGGCGTAAGCCGGCGCGTAGATCAGACGGCCATCGTAGTCCGCCATCACGATGTCGCGCGCGTGGCTCACAACGACAATCAGCGCGGCCGCAGTGCGGAAGAAATCCATCCATTGGAACCAGTCGGCCTGCGCCGGCCTGGCAGACACGGCATCTACGTTTGTCCCCGCATCTTGCGTCAAGATCAGCCGCCTGCCGCCACCACGCCGCGGAAATATTCGACCGTCTTGGCTAGCCCATCGCGCAGCGGCACGCTGACGTCCCAGCCGAGATCGGCCTTGGCCAGGGCAATATCGGGTTGGCGCTGGCGCGGATCGTCCTGCGGCAGCGGCTGGAACACCAGCTTCGACTTTGAGCCAGTCAGCTCGATGACCTGCTCGGCAAGTTCGAGCATGGTGAACTCTCCGGGGTTGCCGAGGTTGATCGGGCCGGTGACGTGGTCGGGCGTTGCCATCAAGGCCATCAAACCGCGCACCAGGTCGTCGACATAGCAGAACGAGCGGGTCTGCTGGCCATCGCCATAGATCGTGATGTCCTCACCGCGCAGCGCCTGGACGATGAAGTTAGACACCACCCGCCCGTCATTGGGGTGCATGTGCGGGCCATAGGTGTTGAAGATCCGCGCCACCTTGATCTTGAGGTTATGCTGGCGGCGATAGTCGAAGAACAGCGTCTCGGCGCAGCGCTTGCCTTCGTCATAACAGCTGCGCGGGCCGATCGGGTTGACGTTGCCCCAATAGCTTTCGACCTGCGGATGAATCGCGGGATCGCCGTAGACCTCGCTGGTCGAGGCCTGGAG
>JANOAD010000019.1:0-2399 GCA_031410955.1 Novosphingobium sp.
GGCTTGGCCGGTCGATAGAAGTATTCACCGCAGGCGCCCGTGCAGACGTTGGTGTAGACGTCGTTGCGCGAAATATTGGTACCCACGAACGACGCGTCGAGCGTCAGTGCCTTCCACGTGTAGCTGACCCCGACCGAGTAATCGACGTACTGCTTCACGTAGTTGAAACCGCCGCCGCTGTGGCCGAGGTGGCCGTGAACCGTCAGCGGGGTGCCCGGAATGCCGCTCGACAGGTCACCGTAGACGTAGGTGTTGTGGCGGGTCGGCGAAAACACGCTGAGGTTGAAGACCTGCTGAGCCGGCGCGTAGTATGCACCTACCTTGGCAGTGACCGGGCCCAGGGTTTTGGCCACCGAGCCATAGACCTCAACGTAATTGCTATTCTGCCCGCCGTTGGTGTTGGCTGAACCGGGGTAGATGTAGCCGTAGACCCCGACATCGAGCTTTACTCCGCCCAGTTCCTTGGCGAAGCCGCCGTAGATGTCGATTTCGGTGCCGCCGATGTCGATCGGGCTGTCATTGAACCCATTCGACGAGGCGCTGGAACCCCAGACCGAAATATAGAGCCCCGACGAGTGACTGACCGTCATCGAACCCTGAACGACCGGCTGGTTGTTCGACTGCGAAAGGCCGCGGAACCGGTATTGCGACACGACTGCAGCCGTGCCGGTGACAGTGATGTCGCTCGGCGGATCGGTTTCATCGGCAAAGGCGGGGGTTGCTGCAAATGCGGTCACAGCGATCAGCGATGCGGCGATCAGGCCGCGCTTGGACGTGAGCATATCAATCTTCCTTAAGCGATTGCGGTTGCTTCGTCCCACCTGCGCGCGGCAGTCGTTTCTCGTTTCTTGGAAACAATCATGCTGCGCTGGGCAAGCCGTGCACAACTTTGCTGCAGCGCACAAGAGAAAATCGGCAAGGTCTGTGCGCATCGTGGCGGCAGTGTGGTTTTGGAGTAACGCCGGGTTGCAACCAGCGGCATCGGCAGTTGTTCATTCAGGGACCCGCCCTTATAGGCTCGGGCAAGACCGCACCACCATGTTCAACCGACTTCGCACCCTGTTCGCCCCGGATACCCGCGGCCCTGCCCCTGCCGTTCCCGACGGCCGGCGGGTCTATGCCGTGGGCGACGTCCATGGCCGGCTGGACCTGTTCACGGCGATGATCGCCGCGATCGAGGCCGACGATGCCGCACGCGGTCCCGCTGCGACCAGCGAAGTGATCCTGCTTGGCGACCTCATCGATCGCGGCCCCGACAGCGCCGGGGTGGTTGCCGCCGCGCGCGACTGGAAAGGCCGCAGCAACGTCCGCATCCTGCTCGGCAATCACGAGGAAATGCTGCTCAAGGCGTTCGACAGCGAGCAGGTGCTGCGCAATTTCCTGCGCTGGGGCGGGCGCGAGACGGTCTTGTCCTATGTCGCCGATCCGGGCGAGTATCACCGCGCCGATCTGGCCGGTACGCGCGAGCTGATGAATGCTTCGATCCCGCAGGAGGACCTGGCTTTCATCAGCTCGTTCGAAGACAGCATCGCAATCGGCGACTACCTGTTCGTGCATGCCGGGGTGGATCCGAACGTGCCGCTTGACGCGCAAGAGGTCAGCGATCTGCGCTGGATCCGCGAACCGTTCCTGTCGCACGCGGGCGATTTTGGCGCGGTGGTGGTCCATGGACATACCATCACCGATGATCCTCAGGTCCGGTCCAACCGCATCGGCATCGATACCGGCGCGTTCAATTCGGGCCGCTTGACCGCATTGGGTCTTGAGGGCAGCACGCGCTGGTTCATCGAATTGCAGGACAGCGACGGTTTTATCACCGCCGCGACGAGGAGTGCGTAAATGAAGATAGCAATGGTCGGCTCGGGTTATGTCGGGCTGGTTTCGGGGGCGTGCTTTGCGGACTTCGGCCACGACGTGGTGTGCATCGACAAGGATCCGGCCAAGATCGACAGCCTCCAGGCCGGGATCATGCCGATTTACGAGCCGGGCCTGGCCGAACTGGTCACCGGCAATGCCAAGTCAGGGCGGCTTTCATTCACCACTGACCTTGCCGAAGGGATCGCCGGCGCCGCTGCGATCTTCATCGCCGTCGGCACACCCAGCCGCCGCGGCGATGGCCATGCCGACTTGTCCTATGTCTATGCAGTCGCCGAGGAAGTGGGTCAGGCGCTGAAGAACGACGCCGTGATCGTCACCAAGAGCACCGTCCCGGTCGGTACAGGTGACGAGGTCGAGCGGATCATCGCCGAGGCTGCCCCAGGGGTGAAATTCGCGGTTGCCTCCAACCCCGAATTCCTCCGCGAAGGCGCCGCAATCGCCGATTTCAAGCACCCCGACCGGATTGTCATCGGGACCGAAGACGAATGGGCCCGCGGCGTGATGACCGAGGTCTACCGGCC
>JANOAD010000020.1:0-8089 GCA_031410955.1 Novosphingobium sp.
GCAGATCGTCCTTGCTCAGCAAATACTTGCGCATCGCCCCGCCGACGATGGTCAGGAACACGTCGTTGACCTTGGCCCCGGAGACCGCCTGGCGGATCATCTTGATCTCGGCGAGCGGCACGCTGCGCCCCTCGACCACACGGTTGGGCGAAATCACCGCGTTGAAGCGGGTGCGCGGCGCGATCATCTCGCCGTGGATCTTGAAGTCCTTGCTGATCAGCCCCTTGATCGTCCGCGCCAGCCCCGGCATTGCCTTGGCCGCAACGTCGAACTGTCGCGCGGGATTGGCGAGGTTGTTCATCCAGCTCTTCGTGAGCAGTTCGGCGAAATTGGGCGGATCCTCACCCTGCCAAGTGTCCGGCTCGTTGGGCGGCGGGGCATGCGGATCGAGCGTGTGCAGCGCCTCCATCAGGTCGATCCCGCTCATCCCGTCGATCGCGGAATGGTGGACTTTTGTGACCATCGCGAAACTGCCCGGGGCCACGCCGGGGATATTGTCGAGACCCTCGATCACGGTGAATTCCCACGGCGGGCGGGTCAGGTCGAGCGGGCGCGCGAAAATCCGCGCCGCCTGGATGCACAGCTGGCGCCAGTCACCCGGCTTGGGCAGCGCGAGGTGGCGGACGTGGTATTCGAGATCGAAGTCCTTGTCCTCGATCCAGTAGGGATAATCGAGGTCGAACGGCACCTTGACCAGCCGCTGGCGCATGGTCTTGGAGAGCTGCATCCGGCTCTGGAAAAACCGCAGGATATCCTTGTAGCGGACGAAGCCGCCGGGCGCGGTCTCAGGATTGTAGATCAGGATCGAGCCGATGTGCATGGGCGAATTGCGCGTTTCCAGCGCAACAAACGATGCATCCATGCCTTGAAGTTGTCTCAATCCATCACTCTCCCACGAAGGTCCCGACATTTTCCGGGTTTGTGCAGCGCAGCGTAACACAGTTGCAAGCCGCGTCAACGCGGATTGACATTGTGCAGAACGTTGTGCATATAACGGCGATGCTCACTGAAACATTCTCGAACGCCCGCAACAACCTCAAGGCTGTGTTTGACCGTGTCGTCGCCGATCACGCGCCGATCAAGATCACCAGGCAACGCGGCGAGGGCGTGGTTGTGATCTCGGAACGTGATTGGGAATCGATCGAGGAAACCCTCTATCTGCTCTCGTCACCGCGCAATGCCGAAAGGCTCCTCAACTCGATCAAAGAACTCGACGCGGGCAAAGGCATTGAGCGCGAGCTGATCGATCCGTGAGGATCACGTTCGATCCCGATGCATGGGATGATTATCTGCACTGGCAAGCGACCGATGCCAAAACGCTGACGAAGCTGAACGGCCTGCTGGCCGAATGTCAGCGCCACCCATTCAAGGGAACCGGCAAGCCCGAGCCTTTGCGGGACAATCTAAAAGGCTGGTGGTCGAGGCGGATCGATCGCGAGCATCGGTTGGTCTACCGGGTTTCCGGCAGTGGCGCTGCACAAGCACTGGAAATCGCCCAGTGCCGCTTCCATTACTGATCCCATGAGCAAAGCTGGCCGCCCCGATCTGCCCAATGGCTCTGATCGCTTTCACGAGGAGAAGGCGACCTACACGATGCAGGGCAGCCAGCCCGATCTCGCCGCCGGGATCGCCGCAATCCGTGAGGTGCAGGAAACGCTGCGGCCCAAGCCCGGGGTTTACCGCATGCTCGATGCGCGCGGCGATGTGCTCTATGTCGGCAAGGCCCGCGCGCTGAAAAACCGCGTGGCCTATTACCTTCAGGTCGAGCGGCTGCCGCTCCGGCTGAAGCGCATGGTCAGCCAGACCCGCGCGATGACCATCGTCACCACCAATTCGGAGGCCGAAGCGCTGCTGCTCGAAGCGCAGCTGATCAAGCGCTTCCGCCCGCCGTACAACGTGCTGCTGCGCGACGACAAAAGCTTCCCGTTCATCCTGCTGCGCGCCGACCATGACTTTCCGCGGATCCAGAAGCATCGCGGCGCGCGGCGGGCCAAGGGCAATTACTACGGGCCGTTCGCCAGCGCCGGATCGGTCAACACCACGATCAACGCGCTGCAGAAGCTGTTCCTGCTGCGCAGCTGCACCGACAGCTTCTTCAGCCGCCGCGACCGGCCGTGCCTGCTCTATCAGATCAAGCGCTGTTCAGCGCCGTGTGTGGGCCGGATCGACGAAGCCGGCTATGCCGAGCTGGTCGGCGAGGCGAAGGACTTCCTTGGCGGCAAGTCGAGCGCGGTGCAGGCCAAGCTCAACGCGCAGATGGAGGAAGCCGCCGCCGCGCTCGATTTCGAACGTGCCGCCATGCTGCGCGACCGGCTGCGCGCAGCGACCTTCATCCAGGGCAGCCAGGCGATCAACGCCGAGGGGCTGGGCAGCGCCGATATCTTCGCGGTCGCCTGCCGCAACGGGCAGTTCGGGGTGCAGGCGTTCTTCATTCGCGGCGGGCAGAACTGGGGCCACCGCGCCTTCTTCCCCAGCCACACCGAGGGGCTGGGCGAGGAGGAAGTGATGACGAGCTTCCTCGCGCAGTTCTATGAAGAAGTCCCGCCGCCGCGCACCATCCTGCTCGACCGCAAGCTGCCCGAGGCCGAGCTGCTGGCCGAGGCGCTGGCCGTGGCGGCGGGCGGCAAGGTCGAAATCCTCGTGCCGCAGCGCGGTGACCGGCTGCGGCTGGTCCAGCAGGCGAGCCGCAACGCGGTCGAGGCGCTCGAGCGGCGGCTGGCCGAGAGCGGGACCAAGACCCGGCTCAATCGCGAATTGGCCGAGTTCCTCGAACTGGCCGAACCGCCGAGCCGCATCGAGGTTTACGACAACAGCCATATCCAGGGCACCAACGCGCTCGGCGCAATGATCGTCTCCGGGCCCGACGGGTTCATCAAGGGCCAGTACCGCAAGTGGAACATCAAGACCGCGCAGACCAATGACGATTTCGGCATGATGCGCGAGGTCTTCGGACGCCGCTTTGCCCGCGCGCAGGAGGAAGATCCGGACCGTGACGGCGGGATGTGGCCCGATCTGGTCCTGATCGATGGCGGCAAGGGTCAGATGTCGGCGGTCAAGGACGCGCTCGAGGAATTGGGGATCGAGGATGTGCCGCTGATCGCCATCGCCAAGGGCCCCGGCCACGGCCGCGAGGGGCGCGAAGTGTTCCACTTCGCTGACGGGCGCGAAAAGATGCTCCCCGAAAACGCCCCGCTGCTGTTCCACCTCCAGCGCCTGCGCGACGAAGTCCACCGCTTCGCCATCGGCGCTCACCGCGACAAGCGCAGCCGCGCGATTACCGCCTCACCCTTGGATGAAATTCCCGGCATCGGCCCCGCAAGGAAACGCGCAATGCTGCTGCACTTCGGCACGGCGAGCAAGGTGCGCGCGGCGAGCCTGGAAGATTTGCAACGCGCGCCGGGGGTGAGCGCGGCGGTGGCACAGACGGTGTATGATTTCTACCATCCGGGGGGTTAGCCCGGCCGGTTCGCCCCCGGTTTTCAGGCCGGTTCGCTGACTGCCGCATAACCCGCAGTTACTTCGCCCTTGTGCGCGGCAAAGGCAGCGAGGACCTCGCCTTTCTCGGTTTCGGGAACCTTGAACGCGTCGAGCGTCCGGCCGAGTTCGGCTGCCACCTCGTCGAATTCGTCCGGCGCTATCCTGAGCTTGCGGTGCGCCTCTTCGAGCCCGAGATTGTCGTGGCCGGGACGTGTCGGGGTATATTCGAACGGGCCGCCGGAAATGTTGCAGACCCACAGGGTGCGCATGAATTTGAGCCCGGGCAGGCGGCCCAGATTGTTGACATGCCACTCGCGCAATTGCGGGTTTGCGGATTGCTGGCCAACCACTGGGTTCTGGACCAGGGCGTCGCTGAACCGATCGATGACCGCCGCGATCGCGAAGACCCCGCCGAGCCGCTCGTAGAGACTTGCCTGCGCCATGTCTAAGTTCCTTGCCCTCGAACAGCTGAACCGGTTCGAACGGCTGGCCCACCGGGAAGGGGACTTTATCCATAACCCCCGGTTCGCTCGATCGTTCCCGCGCACAACGCAGCGCTTCTCGCTTAGAACAGTGTCCAGTCTGTCCATCAAGCGTTTCAACTTGCGCTCACGCTCAGCCCTTCGCCGTAACCTTGCGGATCATCCCTTCCTGCGCGACGCTCGCCACCAGGCGGCCGTCCTGGGTGAACGCGCGGCCACGGTTGAAGCCGCGGCCGTTGCCGCTCCACGGGCTGTCGGTCGCGTAAAGCAGCCATTCGTCAGCGCGGAACGGTTCGTGGAACCACACCGCATGATCGAGGCTGGCGCTGACCACCTCGCCGCGCGCCCAACTGAGGCCGTGGGGCAGCGCGCAGGTGCCGAGCAGCGACATGTCGCTGGCGAAGGCGAGAATGGCGCGGTGAATGCGCGGATCGTCGGGCAGCGGCGCGACGGTCTTGAACCACGAATGGCTGCGCGGCGGCGCGGGCTCGGGGTTCATCCAGTGGCGTCCTTCGACCGCGCGCATCTCAACCGGGCGCGGCGCATAGAAGTGATGGCGGGCTTCGGGCCGGACCTGATCGGCAAAGCGGCGGCGGACCTCGGCCTCGGGTTCGAGTTCTTCTGGCCCAGGGACCTCGGGCATTTCGCCATCGACGTGATGCAGGCCTTCTTCGTGCTTCTGGAAGCTGGCGGTCATGCTGAAGATCGGACGGCCCTGCTGACTGGCGACGACGCGGCGGTTGGAGAAGCTGCCGCCGTCGAAATCGCGCTCGACTTTGTAGTCGGTCTCGTGGTCCTCGCTCCCGCCGCGCAGGAAGTAGGCGTGGAGCGAATGCGCCGGGCGGGCCGGATCGACCGTCGCCTCCGCGGCGAGCAGCGCCTGCGCGATGACCTGCCCGCCGAACATCCGGCCAACCCCGCCGCGCTTCTTGCGCCCGGTGAAGCGGTCATCGCCTTCGGGCTTGGGTTCGAGCAGTTTGACCAGGCCGCTGACCAGCCGTTCGGGAGTGAGTTCGCTATCCATCGCCCGGCTTTGCGTTGCGATTGGCAACGCGTCAATGGGGCGGAGATTGAATGATTCGCGCGGAGGCGTGGAGGCGCGGAGGAGCGGAGGCTTTGCGCTTGAGGCGAAGCCTCTTTGCAATTCACCTTCCAGTTGCAACCGAAGGCTAAAGGTAGTGAGCCTGCGGCGCCAACCAATCCTCAGCTTCTCCGCGCCTCCGCGTGAAACCCTCTAAACCTCAAATCCCCGAAGGACTGCGCCCCAGTTCGGCCTTCACCAGCCGCGCGAACAGGGCGCGGCGCAGCTTGCCGCCGATGGCAATCGACAGGCGGCCGATCGCGCGGCGTTCGCGCCAGATGTGGTCGATCATCGGGTGGTCGGCAGCGGCGCAGCTGTCGCACCAGTCGATCCCTGGGTGTTCCAGCAGCGCCAGGTTCTCGCGCTGGACCAAAACCCCAGGCGAATAGCGGGCATAGCGCTCGTCGAACGCGGTCTTGTAGGAAAAGGCGCCGGGCGGGGTGAGGAACTGGACCAGCATCGCGATCGGCTCACCGTCGAGGCTGAGGGTCAGGCGCTCCAGCTTGCCCTGACTGGCGGCTCCGAACAGGGCTTCCTTGAACAGCAGCGTGGTTGCCTGGTGCGAGGCGAGCGCGGACCCTTGGGTGCCCTTCCAGCCCGAATGCTCAAGCGCCAGGAAGTCCTCGATCCACCGCGCGAGGTGCTCGTCGCCCGCGGTGCGCGCCATGGTGACTTCACCCAGCTCGGACAGGCGGTTGAACTGGCGGCGCAGTTCCTTGCGCTTCTTGCCCGACAGCGAGGCTTCGAAATAGGCTTCGGGCGAGAGGTCGGAAGCGAGCAGCGCGCGGTCCTCGCGGTGCACCGTGGCGCCGAGCCGGTGTTGCTCGGCGAGCACGGCCTGCAGGCCATCATAGACCGGCCCTGCGAGTGGCATCTGGGCGAGGTGGAGGAACAGCGCGCGCCCGGCGTGGGAATCCGCCCAGGCGAGCAGTGCTCGCCAGAACTCGCGCTCGAGCCCGCGGGCGACCAGCGGTGCGCCAAGGAAGCAGTTGGGATGAGCCCACGAAGCAAGATGCGGGATCGGCCAGCGGTAATAGCGGGCGGGACGGTGCACGGGGAGCAGACCGGCGAGCTCTCCGCCTGCCTCGAACCGCAGCAAGGTCATGCGACCTTCGGGATCGAAAGCGCGCAGCGCAGGAAGCAGGTACCAGCTTTCGTGAAACGGATTGGGCTCGGCGGCACAGGCGGCCAGCCCGTCCCAGGCGAGGCGGGCATCGGGCGTATCGAGATCGTGCCAGCTTACCGCACGCAGGCCGAACGCACACGGCGCATCGCGCACGGGTGAACCGATGTCAAAGCCAGATCCTGCAATCGCGCTGCTCGCCAAGCGCTTACGCCTCCACCGGGCGGAGCATCCGCCGGGTGGAGGGTGTAACCCGCGAAGTGCCAAGGAATGGCTAACGAAAACCCCGCCCGGATCGCTCCGGGCGGGGCATCGAAATCTACCCGACTGAAGCGGTAGTGTTCAGTCGGCTTAGTGTGCGGCGGCTAGTGCAGCGAGCAGCAGCAGGGCCACAATGTTGGTAATCTTGATCATCGGGTTGACTGCGGGACCTGCGGTATCCTTGTACGGATCGCCCACCGTGTCGCCGGTCACCGCAGCCTTGTGGGCTTCAGAGCCCTTGCCGCCGTGGTGGCCGTCTTCGATGTACTTCTTGGCATTGTCCCATGCGCCGCCGCCCGAGGTCATCGAGATCGCGACGAACAGCCCGCCAACGATCACGCCCAGCAGTAGCGCGCCCAGAGCTGCGAAGCCCTCGGCTTGTCCCGCCACAGCAGTGATGGTGAAGTAGACCACCAGCGGCGCAAGCACCGGCAGCAGCGAAGGCACGATCATTTCCTTGATCGCCGCCTTGGTGACGAGGTCGACGGTGCGGGCGTAGTTGGGCTTTGACTCGAAGGTCATGATGCCGGGATCGTTCTTGAACTGGTCGCGAACGTCCTTGACCACTTCACCCGCAGCACGGCCTACTGCGGTCATGCCCATCGAACCGAACAGGTATGGCAGCAGTGCGCCGAGCAGCAGCCCGACGATGACATAGGGGTTCTCAAGGCTGAAGCTGACTTCGCCGTTGGCCGCATTGCCATCGGCCAGCAGCGGGAAGAACGCCTTGAGGTCGGTGGTGTAAGCCGCGAACAGCACCAGCGCGGCAAGGCCGGCCGATCCGATCGCATAGCCCTTGGTCACCGCCTTGGTGGTGTTGCCCACTGCGTCGAGCGCGTCGGTCTTCTTGCGCACTTCGTCATCGAGCCCGGCCATTTCGGCGATGCCGCCGGCATTGTCGGTCACCGGACCGTATGCGTCGAGCGCCACAACCATCCCGGCAAGCGCCAGCATCGAGGTGGCGGCATAGGCAATCCCCATCAGCCCGGCGAGCTGGTAGGCGATGATGATGCCGGCGCAGATTACGAGCGTCGGCAGCGCAGTCGATTCCATCGAAATCGCCAGACCCTGGATCACGTTGGTGCCGTGGCCGGTTTCCGAAGCCTTGGCGATCGAGCGGACCGGACGATAGTTGGTCCCGGTGTAGTACTCGGTTATCCAGATGATCAGCGCCGTGATGACCAAACCGAGAAAGCCGCAATAGAACAGCGTGCGGCCGGTATAGGTCTGATTGCCGAACGGCGTTTCCATGCCCGCAATGCTGAACCCGCCGCTCAGCGCGTAGTCGATCGCGAACCAGATGGCCGGGACCGAGAGCACGGCAGTGACCAGGAAGCCCTTGTACATGGCGCCCATGATGTTGTTCGACTTGCCAAGCTTGACGAAATAGGTGCCGATGATCGAGGTGACGATGCAGACGCCGCCGATCAGCAGCGGCAGGCTCATCAGCTGCAGCAGGTTGGACGCATCCTTGAGCAGCAGCGCGGTCAGCACCATGGTCGCCCCGATGGTGACCACATAGGTCTCGAACAAGTCGGCGGCCATGCCGGCGCAATCGCCGACATTATCGCCGACGTTATCGGCAATAACCGCAGGGTTGCGCGGGTCATCCTCGGGGATGCCAGCCTCGACCTTGCCGACCAGATCGGCGCCGACGTCAGCTGC
>JANOAD010000021.1:0-29170 GCA_031410955.1 Novosphingobium sp.
TCCGCGCTGGCTGGCCGCGCGCCGCTGATCCACTGCGAGCCCGCGCGCAGCGCCAGGGTCAGCGCCGAGATCGAGATCAGCACGACCTGGAACATCGCCGCGAGCGCCTCAGCCTTGCCGTGGCCGAAGCGGTGGTTGTCATCGTCAGGCTGCGCCGCGACCCAGACCCCGAGCAGCGTCGCCAGGCTGGCGATCAGGTCGAGCACCGTGTCAGCCAAGCTGCCGAGCATTGCGGTAGAGCCAGTCTGGACCACTGCCCAGATCTTGAGCCCGGCGAGCAGGCTTGCCACCGCGATCGAGGCCAGCGCCGCGCTGCGGTTAAGCGCGCCGTGGCTGGTCATGGGTAGAGCAATCCGCTGGTCCACCCGCCATCCGGGGCGCGTTCGAAGCGGCGGCGTTCGTGCAGGCGGAACGGGCGGTCGAGCCAGAATTCGATCGCGTGCGGGGCGAGACGGAAGCCGGTCCAGTGCGGCGGGCGCGGCACCTTGCCGACCAGATGGCGCGCGGTGACCTTGGCGATCTTTGCGAGAAACTCCCCGCGCGAGCCCAAGGGGCGCGACTGGTCCGAGGCAATCGCGCCGAGCTGCGAATCGCGGCTGCGGCTGGCGAAGTAAGCGTCGGCCTGGTCGCTCGAGACTTCGCTTATCGTGCCTTCGATGCGGATCTGGCGGCGCAGCGATTTCCAGTGAAACAGCATTGCCGCCTGGGGATTGGCGTGAAGCTCGGCGCCCTTGCGGCTGTGGCCGTTGGTGTAAAAGACGAAGCCGTGCTCGTCCCAGTCTTTGAGCAGCACCATCCGCACCGACGGCGCACCGCCCGGCGTTGCAGTGGCCAGCGCCACGGCATCGGGATCGTTGGGCTCGCTCTTCTTCGCTTCGGCGAACCATTCGCCGAACAGGGCAAACGGCGCTTCGGCAGGAATGGCATCCTTGGTGTCGGCGGTGCTGGCGGCGGTCATGATCGCGGACATAGCCGCTGCGCCGCCGCGAAGGAAGCTTCCCCGAGGGGCAAATGCACGCGCCGCCTTGTCGCGAGGCCCACGCCGCCCTAGCTAGCGTGCATGGCTGATCCCTATGCAACCCTTGGTGTGCCGCGCAGTGCGGGCGAAAAGGACATCAAGTCCGCCTATCGCAAGCTGGCGAAAGAGCTGCACCCCGACCGCAACACGGCCAATCCCAAGGCGGCCGAGCGCTTTTCGGAAGTTACCGGCGCCTACGACCTGCTCTCCGACAAGGACAAGCGGGCGAAGTTCGATCGCGGCGAGATCGACGCCGACGGCAACCCCAGCATGGGCTTCGGCTATGGCCATACCGCCGGGCCCGGCGGCTTCAACGGCGGGGCCCAGCGCGGCTTTCGTACCGAGGACTTCGAAGGCTTCGGCGGCGGCGGCGAAGGTATCGATATCGGCGATATCTTTGAAGGCCTGTTCGGCGGTCGCGGCGGCGGAGGCCCAAGCGGGGGATTTGGCGGCGGGCGCCATCGAGCCGCTTCCAAGGGTGCCAACGTCCAGTACAAGCTGGGCGTTTCGCTCACCGATGCAGCGACCCGGGCGACCCAGCGGATCACGCTGGCCGACGGCAAGACGATCGACCTTAAACTTCCCGCCGGGGTTGAGGACGGCACCCAGATGCGGCTCGCCGGCAAGGGCGAGGCGGGGCCGGGCGGCACCGGCGATGCCATCGTCAGCATCACCATCCAGCCGCACCCCTGGCTGCGCCGCGACGGCGACAACCTGCGGCTCGACCTGCCGGTCAGCCTCGACGAGGCGGTGAACGGCGGCAAGGTCCGCGTCCCGACGGCGGATGGGGCGGTCATGCTGACCCTTGCTCCGGGCACCAGCTCGGGCAAGACCCTGCGCATTCCGGGCAAGGGGATGAGCCGCAAGGATGGCAGCCGCGGTGACCAGCTGGTGACGGTCGAGGTCCAGTTGCCGACGGGCGACGAGGACCTGGTCAGCCGCCTCGAAGGCTGGTGCGATCCGCGTAACCTGCGCGCCAAGTTCGGCGTCTGAACAGGGCCGCGCCGTGCAGGAACGTGAACTCGACGAAGCGCATCTCCCGCCGCTGACCGTCCCCGACCTGTCGCCCGAGGCGCGGCGCAAGCGGGCGCATCGGCTGCAGGAAGCCTACGACGAACACGTCGGTCCCGAAGGCCGATTCTGGCGCAGCCGCGTCTTCCGGGTACTCGCGCGAGTCTGGGCCGGGGCTTATAACGACGGTTTCATCCACGCCGGCAACCTGGCTTATATGGCGATCCTCGCGCTGTTCCCGTTCTTCGTGACAGTGGGCGCGGTGCTCAGCCTGGTCGGCGAACAGGCGCAGCGCGAAGCCTCGGTCCACGCCTTTCTTGCCGCCCTGCCGCCGATTGCGGCCAAGGCGCTCGAACCGGTCGCGCGCGACGTAATCGTGGCGCGCAGCGGCTGGCTGCTGTGGGCCGGCGGATTGATCGGACTGTGGACAGTGGGCAGTCTGGTCGAGACCATCCGCGATATCCTGCGCCGCGCTTACGGGACCAAGCCGACCCACGCCTTCTGGCGTTACCGCCTGATCTCGACCGGGGTGATCGTGGGGGCGGTCATCGCATTGCTGTTCGCGCTGCTCGCACAGGTATTCATCGGCACTGCGCAACAGGTGGTCGAAGTCCGCTATCCGTGGCTCTCGGGGCTGACCAGTCTGCTCAACCTGTCCATGTTTCTGCCCCCGGTCATCATTTATGCTTCACTGTTCGTGCTGTTTTTTACCCTGACCCCGAGCCGATACCGCAAGCGGCGCTATCCCAAATGGCCGGGCGCGCTGCTGGTCACGGCATGGTGGGCCGCTGTCAGTTCGACGTTGCCGGCGGTGCTGCACCGCTTTTTTACCTACGATCTGACTTACGGCAGTCTTGCCGGTGTCATGATCTCGCTTTTCTTTTTCTGGCTGGTCGGACTAGGTATGGTGGTGGGCGCGGAACTCAACGCCGCCCTGGCCGAAAGCCCGGAGGAACGGGACCTGGTCGGACAGGCGGACAATCGTGCCGGGAAAGCCGAATAAGGGCTGACTGGCAAAACGTGATACGACTATGGCGGGACTAGCATGACCAAATTGATGCAAGGCAAGCGCGGGCTGATCATGGGCCTGGCGAACGACAAGTCGCTGGCTTGGGGAATCGCGCAGAAGCTGGCGGAGCACGGCGCCGAAATCGCCATTTCCTACCAGGGCGAAGTCATGGAAAAGCGCGTCCGCCCGCTCGCCGAGCAGCTGGGCTGCGATTTTCTGATCGATTGCGATGTCTCGACCGAGGAAGAACTCGACAAGACCTTCGCCGTGCTGGCGGCCCGCTGGCCGACGATCGATTTCGTCGTCCACGCGATCGGTTACACCAACAAGGAAGCGCTGCGCGGTCCCTACAGCGATGTCGGGCTCGATGATTTCCTGATGACGATGAACATCAGCGTCTACAGCTTCACCGCAGTCGCCCGCCGCGCCGCCGTTATGATGGCACCGCGCGATCCGGAGACGGGCGAAGGCGGCGGGGCGATGCTTACCCTGTCCTACTACGGCGCCGAAAAGGTGATCCCGCACTACAACGTGATGGGCGTGGCCAAGGCCGCGCTCGAGGCGAGCGTCAAATACCTGGCCAACGATTTCGGGCCGCGCGGCATTCGGGTGAACTCGATCTCGGCCGGACCGATCAAGACCCTGGCGGCCAGCGGGATCGGCGATTTCCGCTACATCCTCAAGTGGAACGAATACAATTCGCCGCTGCGCCGCAATGTCACGATCAACGATGTTGGCGGGTCTGCGCTGTACCTGCTGTCCGACCTGTCGGTCGGGGTCACCGGCGAGAACCATCATGTCGACGCCGGCTATCACACCATTGGCATGAAGCAGGAAGACGCGCCGGATATCGCGCTGGGCTGAGGCCAGCCGTTACTTGGGCGGCGGCGGCGCGGCAGAATCGTTCGGGTCCTTGTCGCCGTTGGCGGCTTCGGCCTTGCGGCGATCTTCCATCTGCTTTTCGACCGCTTCGACCTGGGCCTGGGTTTCCGCCGCATCTTGGTCCAGCGTCTCGAGCCGCTTGGCCCGTTCGGCCGCGACCAATTCGGCAAACTTCACATTCGGGTCGAGCTTCTTTTCGGCGTAGGCATCGTTGATCAGCTTGCCCGAGCAGCCGGTCCAGCCGCCCGCACCCACCGCCGAGCAGCTCTGGGTCCCGGTCTTGGTCACGGTTTCGTAGGCGATCACCTTGTTGTTCCACGCCTCGTTCTGCGGGCTGGCATGTTCGCGCAGGTTTTCGGGGATGCGGTAACGTTCGCCTTCCGACTTGCGCGCGCAGACGGTGATCGTGTCGTCGGTCGATACGGGGCAGTTGTCGTCGCCGTAAACGATCAGCGCGTTGACCTTAGGCTCAGGCGCGTCCTTCGCCACCGCGGGAGCGGCATGAAGCCCGGCCAGCATCAACGGGGCAAGCATTGCAGTGATCGGACGCATCGAACGGACTCCTTGGGCTGCCCAACCATATAGGCATGTCCCGCGCTGAATAACAGATGAAGGGTGGTCCTGTTCCGGGGTCAGATCCGCTCGGCGAGGCGAATCGCCAGGCGGCAACCCAGCCGGATCGCGCCCGAAAGCAGCGGATAGGCCGGAGCCTGCTCGGCCCCGTTGGCCAAGGCTGCATCAAGGTGCGCACGCTCGTCGTCACGGAACTCAGCGATCATCGCGCCCAGTTCGGGATCATCGTTGCCAAGCTCTTCGAGCTGGGCGGTGTAGTGCCGGTCGATCTCGGTTTCGATGGCCGCGGTGCAGGCCATCGCCGCCTTCGGCCCGGCCAGCGCGGTGGCAGCGCCGAGCGCGAAACCGGCAACGTTCCACAGCGGCTGCAGAGCGGTGGGCCGCACCCCGCGCGCTGCGATCAGGGCATCGAATTTGGCCCGGTGACCGGCTTCCTGCTCAGCCATGTGGCGGATCTCGCCGGCCAACGGAGCGCGGTCGCCCATTACCGCGAGTTGTCCCGCATAGATGCGGGTCGCGCCGTATTCGCCGGCCTGATCGACCCGCAGCATGCGCGCGCTGGACTTCGCATTCATGGCCGCGCTCCTTGTCCGCGGCGCAATAGCACGATGACCAGCAACGCAGCGGGCAAGGAAATGAGGAAGTTGAACCCCGCGAGCGATATGCCGAAGAGCGACCACTGCACCTGGTCACAGCGGATCAGCGGCGCGTTCATGATTGCGTCGAGTGGATTGGCGCCAAGTACGGTTTCGCTGGTGCAGGCGGTAAGGCCTTCCCACCAGCCGTACTCGACCCCGGCGTGGTAAGCGCCGAGCAGCCCGCCGATCAGAATGGCCAAGGCTGCGAGCCAGGTCAGCAGCCGCAGCGATGGTCGCAGCAATCCGAGCGCAGCGAGTCCGAGTGCAGCAAAATGCGCATAGCGCTGCCACCAGCACATCTCGCATGGCACGAGATGGAAGACGTACTGCCCGATGTACGCGCCGCCGAGCAGCGCAACCGGCACCGCGAAGGCCAGCAGGCGCGCGGCGCGATCGGCCGCGGCTCCGTCAGCAAGTTGGCTCACTTGCGCTTCGCCAGCGCCGGGGTGGTGCGATGCAGGGTCTGGATCGCGTAGTAGAGTTGGAAGTCCTTGATCCCCTTGGCCTTGAGTTGATCGGGTGTCATCTTGAAGCTGGGATCGGCCTGGCGGTCATTCTCGAGCTTCTTGTCATCGAGGCTCGCCTCGTTGACCAGGTGATGGCGCAGGTCGCTTTCGCGCACCGACAGTTCGCTGCGCCGCGCCGCATCGGGGTCGGAGAGCTGCGGTACGCGGATATCTGGATCGATCCCGCCTTCCTGCACCGAACGACCCGACGGGGTGAAATAGCGTGCGGTGGTGATCTTGACCGCGCTGGTGCGGCTGCGATCGAGGAAGAACAGCGATTGCACGCTACCCTTGCCGAAGGTGCGTTCGCCCATGATCACCGCGCGGTGCTGGTCCTGCAGCGCGCCGGCGACGATTTCGGAGGCCGAGGCCGAACCCGAATCGACCAGCACGACCAGCGGCAGACCTTTGGCCATGTCGCCCGGGAACATGCTTTCGGCCTTGAAATACTCATCCTGGGAGGAATCCCGACCGCGCTGCGACACGATATCGCCCTTGGTCAGGAACAGGTCGGACAGCGCCACCGCCTCCTCCAGCTCGCCCCCCGGGTTCTGACGCAGGTCGAGCACCAGGCCATCGAGCTTGCCGCCCGACTTGGCCCGAAGATCGGTGATCGCCTTGTTGACGTCGTTGCCCACGTCGTGGCTGAACTCGTTGACGGTGATGACGCCGACACTGTCCTTGAGCTCCCAGGTCACCGGCTCAAGCTTGATCACCCCGCGCGTTACGGTCACGTCGAACGGCTGGTCGCGGCCGGCGCGGAACAGGGTCAGGCGGATCTTGGTCCCGGCCTCGCCGCGCATCTGCGCCACCGCATCGTCGAGGTCGCCGCCGTAGATCAGCTTGCCGTCGAGATGGGTGATATAGTCCCCCGCCTTGACGCCCGCGGCTTCGGCGGGGCTGCCGCGCATGGGCGAGACCACCTTGACCGCGCCATCGTCCAGCACCACCGACAGCCCCAGTCCCGAATAGTTGCCGTCGATCATCGTGTTGAGCCGCTGCATCGTCGCGCCCGAGAGGTACGAGCTATGCGGATCGAGGCTGGCGAGCATCCCGTCGATCGCGCCTTCTTCAAGCTTGGCGTCGTCAGCCTTCTCGACGTAACGCAGCTTCACCAGCTCATAGACCGTGGCGAGTCGCTCGAACTGCGCCGAAGACCGGGCGTCGACCGCGGCAAGCCCGGCAGTGGTCGCCGGGATCAAAGAAACTGCGCTGACCAGCAGTGCGGCGCGAAACAGGGGGGCAATCTTCATGGCGTGGGAGTCTCTCAATAATCTTGTGCGTCTTCTATCGCGCAGGGCGGGTTAACGCCAGATGGCGATAGGGGCAGGAATGGCGGCTGATCAACCGCGAATGAAATCGAGCGGGTTGACCGGTTGCCCCTGCCGCCTGAGCTCGAGGTTGAGCAGCGGGCGATCGGGTCCGGCGCGCCCTAACGACCCGCCCGCGACAAGCTGGTCGCCGACCCGGCAATCGAGCTGGACGAGCCCGGTGACCAGCGAAGTCCAGCCGCCGCCGTGTTCGATGATCACGATCAGCCCATAGCCGCGATAGGGCCCGGCGAAGGCAACCCGCCCGGCACCCGGCGCGACCACCTGCGCGCCGGACCCGGCGAGGATCGAGATGCCGCGCGATTGCGCCTGTCCTGGTGCAACCGTGCCAAAGCCGGCCACCAGCCGGCCGGCGACGGGCAACAAATAGCGCGAGGGGGCATCGCTCGGAGCGGGCACAGCTGCGAATTCGCCGGGGGCTGCTGCCGACTGCGGCTGCGCCGGTCGCAGGATCGGCCCGGGGAGCGCTGCGAGTTGATCGCGCAGCGCGCCGGCCTTGGCGAGGTCACCGACCAGCGTCGTGAGATCGCGCGCCTGTTCAGCCAGCGCCAATGCGCGCTCGCTCTCGCGGTTTGCCGCCCCGCTCGCTTGGACCGAAGCAAGGCGCTGGCGCTCTTCGATCACGCCCAGTTCGGCGCGGCGTCGCCCCAGCTCGGTCTCGCCCGCGCGCAAATCGTCGCTGGTCATGCGAGCCCGTGCCGCGAGCACCTTGCCGCGCTCGATCGCCTCGCGCAGACCGGCGGTGCGGCGCGCGACTTCGGGCAGGAGCGTCTCGAGCACCGCGCGCAGATAGACCGCATCGCGCAGCGAGCCCGGGCGCAGCAGCGAAAGCAGTGGCGGGCGGCGGGTGAGCTGCTGCAGCGCGGCAGTGAGCTCGACCAGCGGCTGCTGTTTCTGGGCAAGTTCGGCGCGCCAGCGCGCCTGGTCCTGCGCGATCATCCTGAGCTGTGCTTCGTTAGCCGCGATCTGGGCTTCGCTCTCCTGAACCCGCGCGGCGAGCGCGGCAGCTTCCTGCGCGGTCTTGTCGGCGGCAGCGGTGGCGCTGGCGGCGCCCACTTCGAGAATCTCGGCCCGCTTGCGCGCTTCAGCGCCTTGCTGCTGCGCGCGGGAGAGCGCGGCTGCGGCATCCTCGGCGGTGTCGATGCCCGGCGGGGTCTGCGCCATGCTTACGCCGAGCATCGCCAGAGCGGCAAGCGGAGCGAGCAAGATCGGGGCACGCAATTTGAGGCGCGGCGTCATGGCGGCCTTATCCCGAACGATGATAAGGATGACCAGCAAGAATACTGGTCGCGCGCCACAATTGCTCGGCGAGCATTGCGCGGGCGAGCATGTGCGGCCAGGTCATCGCCCCTAGGGACAGGAGGAGGTCGGCCTGGTCGCGCGTGGCAGCTTCATGCCCGTCGGCGGCGCCGATCAGGAATCGCACCTCACGCACCCCATCATCGCGCCAGCGCCCCAGCAGTGCCGCGAATTCCTCGGACGAGAGCTCCTGGCCGCGTTCGTCGAGCAAGACTTCGCGGGCAGGTTTCTGGGTGGGAGGTAGGGTGCCGCCGGCATCGGGCAGCTCGGTCAGCTTGTGCGGCCAGGCAAGCCGCTTCACGTAACGGGAGTAGAGCTCGGCTTCGGGCGATCTCCCGATCTTTCCGCGAGCAATTACATGCAGTTGCATGGAGGTATCCCCTTACCTCCAGCTCGGATCAGGCCGAGCCGCTGTCGCCGAAGGCCCAC
Organism: Novosphingobium sp.; assembly: GCA_031410955.1. Lineage (GTDB taxonomy): Bacteria > Pseudomonadota > Alphaproteobacteria > Sphingomonadales > Sphingomonadaceae > Novosphingobium. The sequence continues at coordinate 8,697 of JANOAD010000021.1, forward strand.
ATCCGCTCAAGGTTGTAGAAGCTGCGAACCTCGGGGCGGAACAGGTGCACGACCACGTCGCCGGCATCGACCAGCACCCAGTCCGCCGCGGGCAGCCCTTCGATCCGGACATGTCCGAAGCCGCCATGCTTGATCCGCTCGGCGAGCTTCTGCGCCATCGCCGCGACCTGCCGTGTCGAACGGCCCGACGCGATCACCATGTGATCGGCGATCGAGCTCTTGCCTTCGAGCGGGATGGAAACGAGTTCCTGGGCCTGGTCGTCGTCAAGCGACTGGATGATCAGGGCGTGGAGCGAGCCCGGTTGGGTCTGGGGGAGCGGCAGCGTGGCTGCGGCCGGGGCAAGCTCTGGAGAATTGGGGGTCATTTAAGCGGAAACGGCTCCTCTAGGCGGGCTTTCGCCATCGATCATGCGATGTCGGGTGCGAGTGGATGGTGCGTCAATGGATCGCGGGATCGGCGGCCGGCCCAAGTGAACTGGGGGCGGCATGCCCATTCTGGATCGGCGGCCCGCAAGGCGGTGGCCGAACGCGAATCGGGGTCAAAACGCAAATAAATCAGCGCAGGTGCGCTCCATCCAGCCCGGGTTCTGAGACTGGCGGGCGGGCGACGAAATCGACCGAGCCAGACCCCCGCGGGGCTCGCGAAGGCGGCGCCTCCATAACCCGGACGCGCGATAACCGCAATCGGCATGGTGCGGGCTATGTTGCGCCAGGCCTTCCAGCGATGAAACTGGGCGAGATTGTCGCTGCCCATCAGCCAGACGAACTGCAACTTGGGATAGCGGCGGCGCAGCGCGCGCAGCGTATCCAGCGTGTACCGCGTGCCGAGTTCACGCTCGATCGCGGTCGGCCTGATGCGCGTTCCCCGAGCCTGTGCGATGGCGGAACCCAGCCGCGCGGCAAGCGGCGCCATTCCTTCCTGAGGCTTCAGCGGATTGCCCGGCGAGACCAGCCACCAGACCTCATCAAGACCCAGCGCCTGCATGGCCAGCAGACTGATCCGGCGGTGCCCACCATGCGCGGGATTGAACGATCCGCCGAGCAGGCCGACCTTTTTCAGGACCGCACCTGTCCGTTGCCGCGCACCACCCATTTGTAAGTGCTCAGCCCTTCAAGCGCGACCGGCCCGCGGGCATGGAGCCGCCCGGTGGCGATGCCAATCTCGGCGCCCAGGCCGAATTCGCCGCCATCAGCGAGCTGGGTGCTGGCATTGGCCATGACGATTGCGCTGTCGACCTCTGCCAAGAACCGCTCGCAGGCCGTCAGGTCTTCGCTGACGACCGCATCGGTATGGCCGGAGGAATGCCGCGCAATGTGGGCCAGCGCGGCATCAAGCCCGTCGACCACCGCCACCGACAGCACCGCGTCGAGGTATTCGGTGTCCCAGTCGTTGGCGCTGGCCGGGCCAACCCGGGGATCGAGGGCGCGGGCGCGGGCATCGCCGCGCAGTTCGCAGCCACTGTCGATCAGGGCCGCAACGACCGCTTGAGCGGCAGGAAACTGCGCGTCGAGCAGCAAGGTTTCCATCGCCCCGCAGACCCCGGTGCGGCGCAGCTTGGCATTGAGCGCGATGGCCTTGGCCTTGGCCGGATCGGCGGCCGCGTGAAGATAGGTGTGGTTGATCCCGTCGAGGTGAGCGAGCACCGGGACCCGGGCATCGGTTTGCACCCGGGCGACCAGGCTCTTGCCCCCGCGCGGCACGATCAGATCGATCTGGCCAGCCGCTGCGAGCATTGCGCCGACCGCGGCGCGGTCCTGCGTCGGCACGAGCTGCACCGCCGCCGCCGGGATCCCCGCGTCGACCAGCCCGGCAACAAGCGCCGCATGGATCGCGCGGTTCGAATTGACCGCCTCACTGCCGCCGCGAAGCAGCACCGCATTGCCCGAGGCCAGGCACAGCGCGGCGGCGTCGGCGGTTACGTTGGGGCGGCTTTCATAAATGATCCCGATCACCCCAATCGGCACGCGCACCCGCGAGAGTTCGAGGCCGTTCGGGCGTACCGCCGAATCGATCACCTGACCGACCGGATCGGGCAGCCCGGCGATTTGTTCGAGCGCACCGGCAATCGCTTCGAGCCGGGCTGGGTCGAGCCGCAGCCGATCGAGCATCGCCGCCGTCAGGCCAGCCGCTTCCGCGGCGCTGACGTCAAGGGCATTTGCCGCAAGAATCTGCGCTTCCTCGGCCCGAACCGAAGCAGCGCAGCGACGCAGCGCCGCCTGTTTGGCAGCCGAATCGAGACCGGCCAGTTCGCGCTGTGCCAGACGCGCTGCGCTGGCCAAGCGGGTGACCAGTTCGCCTGCGTTTTCCGCGGGGTTTGCAACAGCGCTCATGCCGCGCGCCTAACACCCTCTGGGTGCCTTGTCACCGGCGCCAAACGACTCATCGCGCGAGTCTTTCGACTCGGCGAGTCCATACCGCAATCGATTCGCTTACACTGATGCAAGCTGCTAGCGGCGCGCACGCAAAGTTCAAACGAGGGACTGGGGTCGTCTTGAAAAGCACAGCCGTCGGCAGGGTAAATGCCCGCCTGCGGACATGGTTCCCGGATCGCGAATTCTTCATGCGATCCGAGGGGCAGGTCCGTTTCATCAAAGTAACGTCGCGCACGCAAAAGCTTGCGGCAGGCGCAGTCGTGTCTCTGCTGCTGGTCTGGGCGCTGACCATGGGCGCAATGGCGCTGTCGAGCTACATCTCAAGCCGCGACCGCAATTCGCTGCTCGAACGCGAAGCCAAGGTGGCCAGCTCGGAAAGCCGACTCAATGCCTATGGCGACAATATCGGCAAGGTGCAGGACGACCTGAAACGGCGCCAGGATTTCATCGAAAAGACCACCCAGACGGTGTTCGGCGACCTGCCCAAGGACGCCAAGCCTGGCGAAACCGTTTCCAACAGCAGCAGCGAAGCGGCAAATACGGTCAAGAAGGTCAGCATCGCGATTCCGCAGGCAGCCGGCCTTGCAGAGATCGAAGCACGCCAATTGGCCTACATCGAATCGCTGACGCGCATCGCGGATCGCCGCTCGGCAGCGGCCGAGGCGAAACTCGCGCGCCTTGGCCTCAATCCGCAGGCGGCGCTCGCGTCGTTGAATGACAGCTCCGCGCAAGGCGGTCCGCTAATCGTAATGGCGACGTCGGCCGACGGCTCGATCGATCCGCGCTTCCAGCGCTTTGCGCTGTCGCTGGCGCGGATGGATGCACTCGAACGCTCGGTCGATGCCCTGCCGCAGGCGATGCCGGCCAAATTCGAATACATTTCCTCGGGTTTCGGTTTCCGTGCCAACCCGTTCACCGGCGGCGGCGGAGAATTTCACCCGGGGCTCGATTTCAAGGGCCCCTACGGCGCGCCGATCTATGCCGCGGCGCGCGGCACGGTGAGCTTCGTCGGGCAGCGGTCGGGCTACGGCAACTGCGTCGAGATCGACCATGGCAACGGCCTGGTCACCCGCTATGCCCACATGTCCGCGTTCCGCACTCAGCTCGGCAAGCGAGTCATTCCCGGCGAACAGATCGGCCAGATCGGCAGCACCGGCCGCTCGACCGGGCCGCACCTCCATTTCGAGGTCCGCATCAACGACCGTCCGGTCAATCCCCGCCCCTTCCTTGAGGCAGCCACCAATGTTCTCCAAAAAACCGGCGCGGACCGCGCCGCACGCTCAGCAGGTTAAAGCCATGGCCAATTCGACCTTTTCCGTGTTCGGTGCCGACATCCGCATCAAGGGCGATGTCGCGGCTTCGGCCGACCTCCACATCGATGGCCGCGTTGAAGGCGATGTGGCTTGCACCTCGCTGGTGCAGGGCGAAAGCGGTGAGATCGTCGGGGCGGTGACCGCCGAAACCGCTCGGCTCTCGGGCACGGTGCGCGGCACCATCAACGCACGCGAACTGGTGGTACTGAAGAGCGCGCGGATCCAAGGCGATGTGCACTACGACACGCTGACGATTGAACAGGGCGCGCAGGTTGACGGGCGCTTTGCGCCGCGCGTGGCGGCTGACGATCAGGGTTCTGTCGTCGCGCTCGCCGCGAGCTAAAGTCCCAGTTCTTCGCGCAGCGCCTTGCGGTCGAGCTTGCCGATCATGGTCTTGGGCAGGCTGTCGCGCACGACCACTGAATCGACCCGTTCGTGCTTGCCGACCCGGGCATCGAGCCATGCTCTTAGATCTTCGCCGCTAGCCTCGCCCGCCAGGGTGACGAAGGCGCGCGGGCTTTCGCCGCGGTAGGGATCGGGCACGCCGATCACCAGTGCCTCCTTGACCGCCGGGTGCTGGAGCAGCACCGCCTCGACCTGACTGGGAAAGACCTTGAAACCGCCCACCGCGATCATGTCCTTGATCCGGTCGACGATGCGGATGTAACCCGCATCGTCGATCGTCGCGACATCGCCAGTGCGCAGCCAGCGCCCGTCGGGGCGGTCGGCGAAGGCGGCCTGGGCCGCTTCGGGACGCTGCCAATAGCCCTGCATCACCTGCGGCCCGCGAATCGCCAGTTCGCCCGGCTCGCCCGGCGCGGCATCGCGTGACGGGTCCTCACGGTCGAGCAGCTTGACCCTTGTCGCCGGGAGCGGCTGGCCGATCGTCCCGACGCGCTCCTCGCCCTCATATGGGTTGGTCGAGACAACGCCCGAAGATTCGGTGAGGCCATAACCTTCGACCAGCCGCGACTGGCTCGCTGCCTCCCATTTCGCCTTCAGCGGCAGCGGCAACGGTGCACCGCCCGAGATACAGATTCTGAGACTGGCAAAATCGGTGCGCGGCAAGTCTGGGTGGTCGAGCAGCGCCTGGAACATGGTCGGCACGCCCGGCATGGCGGTGGCCCTGACCCGCTGCAGGGTCTTGAGCGTCTGCTTGGCCTCGAAGCGCGGCAGCATGGCGATACACCCGCCGTTCGCTACCGTCCGGTTGAGCACGCAGACATTGGCGAAGACGTGAAACAGCGGCAACACGCCCATGATCACGTCGCGCTGCCCCGCTTGCGGATCGATCGCCACAACCTGGCGGGCGTTGGCCGAAAGGTTCTGGTGTGTCAGCATGGCGCCCTTGGGAGTGCCGGTAGTCCCGCCGGTGTATTGCAGCAGCGCCAGATCGTGCTCGGGATCGAGTGGCACTGGTGTCGGTTCGCCGTGACCGAGCATGCTCTTCCAGCGGCGCAGATCGGCCCGGTCCGGGATCGGGACGAGCGCCTTGCGTCCGAATAGCGCCAGCGCAAAGCGCTTCAAGGGCGGCAACATGCTACCCAGCGGCGCAACAATCAGGTGCTCCAAGGCGGTACTGTCGAGCACCTTCAGCGCGGTCGGAAGCAAGGCTGCCGAATCGATTGTGACCAGCAGTCGCGCGCCCGAATCCTTGACCTGCGCGGCCAGTTCTTCAGCGGTGTAGAGCGGGCTGAAATTGACTACGGTCAGTCCACCGAGCATCGCCCCATAGTAAGCCGAGACGTAGATCGGCACATTGGGCAGATAGAGCCCGATGCGGTCACCTTTGGCCAGCCCCAGTTTTTGCAACCCAGCCGCAAGTGATCGTGCTTCGGCGTGAAGCTGCGCATAGGAGAACCGCCGCCCGAGGAAATCGACCAGCGGTCTGGCGCCGTGCTGGGCCGCCGCCGCCGCGAACATGTCGGGCAGAGACAGCGGCACAAACTCCGTGTCCCAGGCGCAAGGGTGGGCGTAGTGCGTCAGCCAGGATTCGGCAGGATTGTTGACGGCCATGACAGCGGCCTAGCCCGGAATCCCGACCAGCGTCAGCAAAAATCCGGCAGCCTATTCGCCTTCGGTCGGTTCGGCCACTACACCGGCGGCCTCGGCGGCACGCTTGGCTTCAAGCCATGCCGCAGCTTCGGCTTCCTGCGCGGCTTCGCCGGCGGCCTTGGTCGAGGCATCGCGTTCGGCGCGCAGTTCCTCGATCAGCGTCGCCCGATCGTCGCCGAGCCGCGCATCGTCGCCTGCCTGATCGATCAGACCCGCCTTTTTCGCCGCCTTGGCCACGATCGCATCGAGTTCACGCTGCGAGCACAGCCCCAGCGTCACCGGATCCTTGGGCTGGATGTTGCTGATGTTCCAATGGCTGCGGTCCCGGATCGCCGAAATCGTATTGCGGGTGGTGCCGATCAGCTTGCCGATCTGCGCATCCGAGATTTCCGGATGGCTGCGCAGGATCCAGGCAATGCCGTCGGGCTTGTCCTGGCGCTTCGACACCGGGGTGTAGCGCGGACCCTTGGTGCGGTTCACGTTGACCGGGGCCTTTTGCATCACCAGCGCATAGCTGACGTCAGCCTGACCTTTTTCGATTTCCGCCATGGTCAGTTCGCCCGAACGGACCGGATCGCGGCCGGTGTACTTCGAGCTCGCCAGATCATCCGCCATCGCCTGCACTTCGAGGATGTGCAGCCCGCAGAATTCCGCGATCTGTTCAAAGCTCAAGGCGGTGTTGTCGACCAGCCAGGAAGCGGTCGCATGGGGCATGAGCGGGGTCGGCTGGGTCACGGGAATTCTCCGTCGCAAATAGATAGGGCCGCCCCTTGCGGAGCGGCCGTTCGGGCACGCATCTAGGCGCAAAGGTGCGGCGGGGCAAGGTGCAAACCCAATCTTAAGCGATGCGCCCTAGTCTTGTCCGCGATATTCAGACGGCTGTATCGGGGGCGATGAAATGGTGCGAGGGATTTGGGCGGCGCTGCTGGCGCTATTGCTGCTGGGTGGTTGCGGCCGTGGCAGCGAGGATTTTACAGTTCATATTGCCCGCCCGGCCGACCGAGTGATGGAAGTCCTGGGCCATGTACAGCTCGACGGCGAGCTAGCGGGGCACTTCCCCTCCCTGAAAGTCGATCGAACCGCGCCAAACAAAGGCGAGGTGCTTTACATCATTCCGGGCGACGGACGTTTCCCGACGGCGATTCACCTGACCTTCGAAGAGGTCAACGGCGGCAAGGAGACCGTGGTCCACGCCGCGGTCGATGTTCCAGCGGTGAAGATCGATCTCAAAGGTAATGACAAGGTCATCAGCGAGTTCAAGGTCGAGCGGGTGCTCCGCGATCTGATCGAGGAGGCCGGCAGCAAGCTTGAATCCGGAGTCGATACGGCCGCTCAACGCAAACAGTTGTCGCAGCTGCTGACCGCGCTGGCGATTGTCACCGATTCAAAGCAGCTGGCCCTGGCCAAGGACATGGAGCGCAACCCGGATTGGTACATGAGCGGTTTCGACTCGCTCTATGACGGCGATGACCGCGCTGAAGACGGCGATCGGGCTGCCCCGGCCTATGGCAATCCCGCAGTCGGCGAAGACCCCAATGCGACCGCGCGCGAGCAGTCCTACAAGGACAAGGCGCGCGCTGCCGACGCGTCTGCACCCATGGACGAGGCAAACGGAGACAACGCCCGCGGCGACTATACCTCGGGCGAGGAATAGGGCAGCGGGCCATGCGCAGACTGCCAGCGATTCTGCTGTTCGCAGCGCTCGCATCGTGCGGCCGCGGGGATTCGGGCAAACTTGCCTCCTATGAGTTCGGTGGGCCGACGGATCGCGTTGCCGCCGAATTGACGGCGCTGGCAAGCGCGCATTCATCGTTGAGCCGGCTCGAGCTGCGCCGTCCGGCACTGCGGGCGGAGAGCGAATTTCGCGACAACTCGGGCCGGGTGACCATCACAGTGCCTGGCGGTGCGGGGCAGCGCGACGTGGTGCTGACCTTCAAGCTGGAACCCTTTTCGGAGGGTAAGCTGACCATGGTCTCATTGACCATGGAGGGGCCCGATCTTGGCGAACTCGACCTTGGCCAGGGCCGGTTCGCGGGGCGCAAAAGCCTTGGCCGCGAATTCGGCGATGCCCTGGGGGTGCTGGCCGACAAGGTCAATCATCGGGGAACCCAAGGCGATCCCCGGAAAAGGTTTGAACGACTGTTCGATCTGGCGGCGGTGCTCGACGATCCAGCGCTGCTGGCCCGGGTAAAGGCGCGCGGCCAGCAGGAAGGGGCGGTCGACTTTCTGTTCGCCGATCCGCCGGTACAGCGCGATTTCGACGACTAGACGCTCAGCTGACTGCCAGCACGATCTTGCCCACATGGCTCCCGGCTTCCATCCGGGCATGGGCTGCTGCTGCCTCGCCCAGCGGGAACGTCTGGTCCATCACCGGGCGGATCACACTGCCGGCAATCAACGGCCAAGCCAGATTGCGGATTTCCTGGGCCAGCAGTGCCTTGAACTCGTTCGAGCGCGGACGCAGCGTTGAGCCGGTCAGGGTCAGGCGGCGGCGCATCACTTCGGCCATGTTGATCGTCGCCTGCAGCCCGCCCTGCACCGCGATGGTGACGTGGCGGCCATCGTCGGCGAGGCATTTGAGGTTTCGCATGACATAGTCGCCCGCGACCATGTCGAGCACGATCTGCACACCCCGGCCCCCAGTGATTCGGGCAACTTCTTCAACGAAATCGTTCGCCTTGTAGTCGATCGCATGATCGGCGCCGATCTCGAGCGCGGCCTTGCACTTGTCTGCCCCGCCGCAGGTGACAATCACGCTGAGCTCGAACGCCTTGGCCAGCATGATCGCCATGGTGCCGATCCCGCTGGTGCCGCCGTGGACCAACAGGCACTCGCCCTCCTTGGCCCAGCCGCGCTCGAACACGTTGTGCCAGACGGTGAACAGTGTCTCAGGCAGCGCGGCCGCCTGATCGAGCGGCAGGTCGGCGGGCACGTCGAGGCAATGGGCGGCCACCGCGAGACAGTATTGCGCATAGCCGCCGCCCGAAACGAGCGCGCAGACATTGCGGCCGAGCAGGCTTTTTTCGGCACCCTCCCCAAGCGCGACAACCTTGCCGGAAATCTCCAGCCCCGGGATCGGCGAAGCACCCGGCGGAGGGGGGTAAAACCCCTGACGCTGGATCACATCGGGCCGGTTGACCCCGGCGAAAGCGACCTTAACCAGCACCTCGCCTGGCCCGGGCTGCGGCACAGCCGCTTGCGCCAGGCGCAGCACATCGGGGCCGCCGGGCGCATCGAAACCCGACACCTGCATGGTTTTCGGTACAATATCAGTCACTTGACAACCCCTGTTGCATCGAAGCCACTTGCACACAGCCCTAGCTTGCAGCCGTGTTGACAGCAAGGCCGCAGCGTCCGATTCTCATTGGCGATGGACGATGACCTGCCCCGGGCCAAAGGCGATGCCGCCGCCGCGCTGGCGAAGGAAAGTCTTGACCCCTATTCCTTGGCCGAGCTCGAAGAACGGATCGGCCTGCTCGAGGCGGAAATGGCCCGGATCCGGGCGCACCGCGACAAGGCCGCCGCACACCGCGCCGCTTCCGACGCGCTTTTCGGCAAATCGACCTGATGGGCCCGCCCCGGTCTTTTCGCCGCCGCAGGGCTACCCATATAGGTTTGGTTAAGCATGCTGCTTCATATTCTCCGGCAGTGCCAAATTCACCGTTCGGAGCGCCTACCTCACAACCGAGAGACCACTGATGCCCAGTTTCGCCCAGAGCCTTGAAAAGACGCTGCACGCCGCGCTCGCCAATGCGTCGGAGCGTAGCCACGAGTATGCGACGCTGGAGCATCTGCTGCTGGCGCTGATCGACGATGCCGATGCGATGCAGGTCATGGAAGCCTGCGGGGTCGATCTTCCCGAACTGGGCGAGGTGGTGAAGCAATACCTCGACCAGGAATACCAGTCGCTCAAGACGCAGGAAAAGGGCGATCCTTCGCCGACCGCCGGCTTCCAGCGGGTGATCCAGCGGGCGATCCTGCACGTCCAGTCATCGGGGAAGGACACCGTTACCGGCGCCAACGTGCTGGTCGCGCTGTTTTCCGAGCGCGATAGCTACGCGGTTTACTTCCTCCAGCAGCAGGACATGACCCGGCTCGACGCGGTGAGCTACATCAGCCACGGCATCGGCAAGGGCGGCAAGCGGATCGAGGATCGCACCCCCAAGGGGATCGAGACCGAGAGCCCGCAGGCTGAGGAAAAGGCCGCAAGCAAGGACGGCAAGAAGGATTCCGCGCTCGACCAGTTCTGCGTCAACCTCAACGAAAAGGCGCTGGCAGGCAGGATCGACCCGCTGATCGGGCGCGGCCCGGAAGTCGATCGCACGATCCAGATCCTGTGCCGCCGTTCGAAGAACAACCCGCTGTACGTGGGCGATCCGGGCGTCGGCAAAACCGCCATCGCCGAGGGGCTGGCGCGCAAGATCATCGAGGGCGAAGTGCCCGAGGTGCTGACCAATGCGGTGATCTACTCGCTCGACATGGGCGCGCTGCTGGCCGGCACGCGCTATCGCGGCGATTTTGAAGAGCGGCTGAAGCAGGTCGTTTCCGAGCTCGAGAAGATGCCCGACGCGGTGCTGTTCATCGACGAAATCCATACCGTGATCGGTGCCGGGGCGACCAGCGGCGGGGCGATGGACGCCTCGAACCTTTTGAAGCCAGCGCTGTCAGGCGGAACGATCCGCTGCATCGGCTCGACCACTTACAAGGAATTCCGCAACCATTTCGAGAAGGACCGCGCATTGCTTCGCCGGTTCCAGAAAATCGACGTCAACGAACCCACGGTCGAGGACACGATCAAGATCCTCAAGGGGCTGCGCAGCGCGTTTGAGGACCACCACAAGGTCAAGTACACGCCCGAAGCGATCAAGGTCGCGGTCGAGCTGTCGGCGCGTTACATCAACGACCGCAAGCTGCCCGACAAGGCGATCGACGTGATCGACGAGGTCGGCGCGATGCAGATGCTGGTCCCGCCTTCGAAGCGCAAGAAGACCATCACCGCGCGCGAGATCGAAGCGGTGATCGCGACCATGGCGCGGATCCCGCCCAAGTCGGTGTCAAGCGACGACCGCCAGGCGCTCGAGCATCTCGGTCGCGATCTCAAGCGCGTCGTGTTCGGGCAGGACCAGGCGATCGAGGTGCTGTCCTCGGCGATGAAATTGAGCCGCGCGGGCCTGCGCGATCCGGAAAAGCCGATCGGTTCGTTCCTGTTTTCTGGTCCGACCGGGGTGGGCAAGACCGAAGTCGCCAAGCAGCTCGCCAGCATTATGGGCATTCCGATCCAGCGCTTCGACATGTCCGAATATATGGAGCGCCACTCGGTCAGCCGCCTGATTGGCGCGCCTCCGGGCTATGTCGGCTACGATCAGGGCGGCCTGCTCACCGACGCGATCGACCAGCAGCCGCACTGCGTGCTCCTGCTCGACGAGATCGAGAAGGCCCACCCCGACCTGTTCAACATCCTGCTCCAGGTGATGGACAATGGCCGGCTCACCGATCATCACGGCAAGACGGTCGATTTCCGCAATGTCGTGCTGATCATGACCACCAATGCCGGGGCCAGCGACATGGCGCGCAACGGCATTGGCTTCGGCGACGTGTCGAAAGCCGACGCCGGGGATGAAGCGGTCAAGCGGATGTTCAGCCCCGAATTCCGCAACCGGCTCGATGCGATTGTGCCCTTCGCTTACCTCGGCACCGAGGTGATCGCGCGGGTGGTCGAGAAGTTCGTGCTCCAATTGGAACTGCAGCTGGCCGACCAGAACGTCCACATCCAGTTCGACAGCGATGCGCGCGAATGGCTGGGTGCGCGCGGTTATGACAAGCTCTATGGCGCGCGCCCGATGGCGCGGCTGATCCAGGACAAGGTCAAGCAGCCGCTCGCCGAAGAATTGCTGTTCGGCAAGCTGAGGCACGGCGGCGAGGTCCACGTTTCGGTCAAGGACGGCGCGTTGACGTTCGAACTGACCCCGGCTCCGCCCAAGCTCGATCGCAAAGCCAGGAAGGCTGCCGCCGACGCTGTGGCCGAAAAGGCCAAACCGAAGCGCAAGCCGAAGGCGACTCCGGAGACAAGCGGCGATAGCAGCGAATAACCGTTTGGCTCACGGCCTGGATGCGCGTCTAGGATCCAGCCCGTGAAGCCAAAACTGCTTACCACCCTGCCCGACACCACCCCGGCACTGCTGGGGTCCGACCTGCTTGCTGGTCTCACCGTGGCGATGGTGGCGATCCCGCTGAGCATTGCGATCGCGATTGCTTCGGGCGCTCCGCCCGCAACCGGATTGATCACTGCGATCGTCGGCGGGTTCCTGATCTCGCTACTGGGCGGCAGCCGGGTTCAGGTCGGCGGGCCGACCGGGGCCTTCATCGTCGTGGTTTATGCGGTTATCGCACGGCACGGCTACGACGGCCTGGTGCTGGCGACGCTCATGGCGGGAGCGATCCTCCTGCTGGGGGGTCTGGTCCGTGCCGGCGATCTGATTGCCCACGTGCCCGAGGCCGTGATCAACGGCTTCACCATCGGGATTGCCGTGATCATTGCTGCCAGCCAGATCAACGACCTGCTCGGATTGGGCATTGCGAAGATTCCGGCTGATTTCCTTGAGAAAGCGCCCGCACTGTGGGCCGCTCGCCACAACTTGAGCTGGCCCGCGCTTGGGCTGGGTCTCACCGCGCTGCTGGGAATCGTCGCGCTGCGCCGCTGGCTGCCGCGGTGGCCGGGACTGATCGTCATGATGGCGCTGGCATCGCTAGCCGTTGCAGCCTGGCATTTGCCGGTCGATACGGTGCAATCGCGCTACGGCGAGCTGCCGCGCCACTTGCCGCTGCCCGTCTTGCCCGCGATGTCTTTTGCGCGTGTGCTCGAGCTGCTCCCATCGGCGCTGACTATCGCGTTCCTCGCCGCGATCGAATCACTGCTCTCGGCGATGGTTGCCGACCGCATGATCGAGAGCCACCACCGTCCCAATGCGGAGTTGCTCGCCCAAGGCGCGGCCAACATCGGCTCTGCGCTGTTCGGCGGGCTGCCGGCTACGGGGGCGATTGCCCGGACTGCAACCAATGTGCGCGCCGGCGGCAAAACACCTCTCGCCGGCATCTTCCACGCGTTGATCATCCTGCTGGTGATGCTGCTGGCCGCGCCGCTGGCGGGTTACCTCGCCATGCCGGCACTGGCCGCCCTGCTGCTGGTCACCGCTTGGAACATGAGCGAACCGGATAAGTGGCGCGGATACTGCCACGCACCCGTCGGCGGGCGCATCCTGCTCCTCATCACGCTGCTGCTAACGGTGCTGACCAGCCTGACTGTCGCCATCGGGGTGGGCGTGGTGCTTGGGCTCGCGCTCAAGTGGCAGGAGCAGCGAAACGCGGGTTAGGTCAGCTGGATCAGTTTGTCGCGGCCAGTTGCGCCGCGCAACACGCAAAGCCGTGACGGCGCTATTCCCAGCGCCTCTGCCAGCAGGGCCAGCACCGCTTCGTTGGCCGCACCGTCCTGCGGTTTGCTGCGCACCTTTACCAGAACAACCCCTTCGCCGAGCAAAACGCCTTGCTCGCGTGCACCCGGCGTCACCCGCAGCGCCAGCCGTCCTTGCTGATCGGCCAGCGCGCGGATCGCCCCGGCAGACGGGAAGTCAGGTCTGAGCCGGGCGATCGAACAGCGCCGCATGATGGCGGCCGTTCTCCACATAGTGGGCAGTCCCGGCCCGCATGCCGGCAATCGCCATGTCGTCAAGCTCGCGCATGAACCGCGCCGGGCGGCCACCCCACAGCTGGCGGGCTTCGATCACTTTGCCTTCGGTCAGCATCGCACCGGCCGCCAGCATCGCATCGCTGCCGATCCGCGCCTTGTTCATCACCACCGCGCCGAGCCCGACGAAGGCGCGGTCTTCGAGCACGCAGCCGTGGACCATCGCCAGGTGTCCGATCAGCACGTCTTCACCGACGATCAGCGGCGACCCGTCCGGATCGCCCGGGCGCGGCGGATCGCAGTGCAGCACCGAACCGTCCTGCACATTGCTGCGTGCCCCGATTACGATCCGGCTGACATCGCCGCGCAGGACGCAGTTGTACCAGATGGACGCGTCTGGCCCGATCTCGACATCGCCGATGATCCGGCAGCCCGGCGCGATAAAGGCACTGTCGTGGATCCGCGGTGATTTGCCGTGGATGCCTATGATGGTGGTGTCAGGGCGAGGGGTCATCAGCGCATTCCCAGGAAGTTGTGCCATGTCACATAGGGCAAGAACGAGGCATAATCATCACGCCACACGCTTGGCGCCGGCTTGCCCACGATTCGCCACGGCGCTTCAGGATCGAGCGCCTTGATCCGCGCGATCTGCGCCGGATCCCGGCTAACCGCGACCCAGCTGGTTGCCCAATAGTCGGTCTCGGCGGGCGGGTTGTCATCGCGCAGCGCCGCCGACAGCCCGCGCGCCTCGAGCTCGGCGGCGAGTGCGGGTTCGAGATCGATGAAGTTGTTCGAGATGTGGACCATCATCACCCCGTGTTCGCTGAGCGCATCAAGGTAGACCCCGAAGGCTTCGTGCGTGAACAAATGCATCGGCACCGAATCGGACGAGAATGCATCGATCGCGAGCAGATCGAAGCTTCCGCGCGGGGTCTTGGCCAGTTCGAGCCGCGCGTCGCCGAGCACCACCCTGGCCTGCGGCGCGCACAAATCGAGGTAAGTGAAGGTGCCGTTGCGGGACAGATGGAGGACGGCCGGGTCTATCTCGAACACAGTCCAGGCCTGATCGCCTTGCGCGAAGCAGGCGAGCGTTCCGGTACCGAGGCCGAGTACGCCGATTCGCGCTCGTGGGCCCAGCAGTTCGCGCGCGCTGCCGAACACCAGGCCAGCCCCGGATGCCGGGCCATAATAGGCGAGCGGCGTACGCCGCCGGATCGGATCGGTCGATTGCTCGCCGTGTACCGTGGTACCGTGGAGCATGGTACGAAGCTTGCTCTCGGGATGCTCGCGGACAGTATATATGCCAAAATAGCTGCGGGTGCGCAGGCCCGCGCGCGAGTCGACCAACGTGTCGTAACCGCCCTGGGCGAGCATGATCCCGAGCAGGAACGGCGTGACTGCCCAGCGCCACGGCACCAAGGCCAGTCCGAGCAGCGCCGCCGCCGCGCCCAGCGGCCAACGATACGGGCGCGAATCGACATACATGTTCGCCTGATAAAGCTGCCACAGCAGTACCGCGCCAACGAGCAGGATGCCGGCCAGCACCGCGCGCTGCAGCGGCCCTTCAAAGCCCGGAACCTTGTGCCATTCGGGCAAGACCCCGCGCGGCAGCAGCAGTGCCGCGGCAATGATCAGCAGCGGATATTCCCACACCCAGTCGAAGGCGAGCGGGGCGATCAGCGCGGTAAACACCCCGCCGAGTGCGCCGCCAGCCGACATCGCGAGGTAGAAGGTGGTGAGCTGTTCGGGCGCGGGGCGCAGATCGTAGAGCCGCGCGTGAAGTGCGGTGCAGACGAGGAACAACAGAACCACGCTGCAAATCAGCGGAACGAGGCCCATCCAGCCGTAGGAGACCATCGCCATCCCGCCGACCGAAAGCATGCCGAGCCAGGCAAGCGCGGCGATCCAGCGTGCCGGGCTACGCCAGTCGGCGAAAGCCACGCTGAAGCTCAGTAGATAGACCCCCAGTGGCATTACCCAGAGCAGTGGCATCGCGAAGATATCGGTGGTGAGGTGCGTGGTGGTGGACAGCATCAGGCCCGAAGGAACGGCTGAGAGCAGTACCCAAAGCGCGATGCGGCGGCGTGGGACTGGCTGGGCGCGCACATGCTCCGGTATCATGCTACCGGGTGGAACGTTCCGCCGTGCCCGGGCGCAGAGGGCAATGAGGAGCAGCAGGACGACATAGCCGGCGCTCCAGATCATCGCCTGCTGGCGCAGCGAGAGCCACGGCTCGACGAGCAGGGGGTAGGCGATCAATCCGCCAAAGCTGCCGAGGTTCGACGCGGCATAGAGTGCCCAGGGCTGCCCTGCGCCGGGATGCAAGGCGTACCAGCGCTGCATCAAGGGTGCCTGCGCCGAAACCGCGAAAAACACAGGGCCAATGCTCAGCGCGAGCAGTAGCGGCACCCACCAGACCTCGTTACCCGGGGCGGCAGGGGCCAGATTGGCGAGACTAACGGGCAGGGTCAGCGCCGCGAGCGCAAACAGCGTCAGGTGCACCGCGGCCTGGCGCCGCAGCGGCAGCTGCGACAGCAGGTGCGCATACCAGTACCCGCCGAGCAACAACGCCTGGTAGACCACCATTGCGCTGTTCCAGACATTGGGTGCGCCGCCCAGCCGCGGCAAGGCCATCCGCGCAACCATTGGCTGGACCAAAAACAGCAGGAAGCTGCCAGCCAGGATCGTCATCG
The DNA here is from genome assembly GCA_031410955.1 of Novosphingobium sp. GTDB lineage: Bacteria > Pseudomonadota > Alphaproteobacteria > Sphingomonadales > Sphingomonadaceae > Novosphingobium. The sequence goes on from JANOAD010000021.1 coordinate 24,812, forward strand.
CGAAGAGCCCGCGCGCGGCGCGGTGCTGCGCCCCGCTCATGGCCGGTTCCACTCGGTGCGCGGCAGCGAATAGGTGACGTGGCGGCGAAGTGGGTCGCCTTCGGCAATCCGCGGATGATCGAAGTCGAGCTCGGGATGATGGCGCATGCCAAGCCGCTCCATCACCGCGCGGCTGCGCTTGTTGCTGGTGCTGGTTATCGCCCAGGCGGCATCGTCCGGAAGGTGAGCGAAGAGCCAGTCGAGCGATGCCTGAGCCGCTTCGGTGGCAAAACCGTGACCCCAGGTCTCATACGCCAGCCGCCAGCCAATTTCTGCCTTGCCATCGATCGGACCGGCATTGCCGCGAATCACGCCGCACCAGCCTATCAGCGCGGCGTCGACCTTGCGCTCAACCGCCCAAAAGGTGTGGCCGTGCGCTGCTTCGATAGCCTCGACCCGGCCCAGCAGAGCATCGCTCTCGGTGCGGTCCATCACCGGACCGAGTGTCGCCATCACACGCGGATCGGCACAAATCGCCGCGAAGGGCGCCTTGTCGTCATCGCGCCATGAGCGCAGCCGCAGCCGCGCAGTTTCAATCGCGAATCCGCTCATGATGTGATGCCCAAGCTCCCCGCCCTATGCGGTAAACCGTAGTCAGATTGTCCGGGGCAGGATAGTCAGGATCCACGTAGTCGAAGCCGGCGCACCTTTCGAAACCGAGCCGCTGCATCATGCGGGTCGATGCCGCATTCGAATCGCTGGTCTGGGCGTAGATTAACGGCAGGTCGAGCACGTCGAAGCCATGATCAAGTACCGCCCGGGCAGCTTCCGTGGCCAATCCCCGCCCCTGATGGGCCTCGGCCAGCATCCAACCGATTTCGCGTTGCCCGCGCAGCTTTTCGGGTGCCGCCTTGGCGCGGACGTTAAACAGCCCGACCCTGCCTATCCGCCGCTGCTCCGCCTTGAGCCATACCGTCCAGCGCTGATAGCTGCCGTCAGAAAAGGCGGCGATATCTTCCGCATGCGATTTGGCGACGTCATCAACTGGACGCGCTTCTCCGCCAAGGTGACGCATCATACTGACGGTGTTGATGTCCGAAAGAATGAACGGCAGATCATCCTCGGTCGGCGGCCGCAGCACCAGCCGAACTGTCTCGATCATTCGCCTAACAGCCGCGCCGCGTGCGCTGCGTGGTAAGTCAGCACGCCCGAGGCCCCGGCCCGCTTGAAGGCGAGCAGCGTTTCGAGCACCAGCGCGTCGCGTTCCCCCGCCCCGGCAGCCGCGGCAGCCTCGATCATCGCGTATTCGCCGCTGACCTGGTAAGCGAAGACCGGCACCGCGAAGCTTTCCTTCACGCGGCGAACAATGTCGAGATAGGGCAAGCCCGGCTTGACCATCACGCTGTCGGCGCCTTCGGCCAGGTCCATCTCGACCTCGCGCAGCGCTTCCTCGGCGTTGGCGGGATCCATCTGGTAGGTCTTCTTGTCACTCTTCAGGAGGCCGCGCGAGCCGACCGCATCGCGGAACGGGCCGTAAAACGCGCTCGCGAATTTGGCAGCATAGCTCATGATCTGGACGTTGGCGTGGCCATGTTCCTCGAGCGCGTCGCGGATCGCGCCGATCCGGCCGTCCATCATGTCCGAAGGGGCGATCACGTCGGCTCCCGCCGCCGCCTGGTTGAGGCTCTGCCCGATCAGGACTTCGACCGTGGCATCGTTGCCGACATAGCCCGCTTGGTCGACCAAGCCATCCTGGCCGTGGCTGGTGTAGGGGTCGAGCGCCACGTCGGTGAGCACGCCGATGCTGTCGCCGCAGGCATCCTTGATCGCGCGAATCGCGCGGCACATCAGATTATCGGGGTTGAGCGCTTCGGCCCCGTCGTCGCTGCGCCGTTCTGGCGGGGTATTGGGAAACAGCGCGAGGCACGGAATGCCCAGATTCACCGCTTCCTTCGCCCGGTCGACGATTCGATCGACCGACCAGCGCGACACGCCGGGGAGCGAGCCGATCGGCTCTCCGATCTGCTTTCCCTGGGTCACGAACAGCGGCCAGATGAGGTCTGCCGGGGTCAGCTGCACTTCGCGATGAAGTGCGCGGCTCCAGGCTGAAGCGCGCGTGCGGCGGAGGCGGGTGGCGGGGAATTGGCCGATCATGTCGCGGCTTCTAGTGTGCGGCACCGGACCGCGCAACATTAGCCGCCGAGACGGTCGATCTCACGCCGGCCCGTCGGTCCGGTGGCGGCCTGACGCGGAGCCAGGCTGGCCGCGGCGGCGCCGGGCTTTACCGCCTTCACCTGCGCCAATCGCGCCTTGTAGGCGGCAAGCTCGTGCGGATCGACCTGGCTGGTTGCCGTAAAGCTGACCGTCATCGGATTGACCGGCGCGCCGCTGCGATAGAGTTCATAATGCAGGTGCGGTCCAGTCGAGAGCCCGGTCGAGCCGACATAGCCGATCACCTGGCCGGCGCGAACGTGGCTGCCGGGGCTCACTGCAATCCGGCTCATGTGGCCATATCCGGTCCCGAAGCCACCGCCATGTTCCAGTTTGACGTAATTGCCGTGCCCTCCATGCCAGCCAGCGAACGAGACTGTGCCGTCGCTGACTGCGTAGATCGGCGAGCCATAGGCGGCGCCGAAATCAATCCCGGCGTGGAGCCGCGAATAGCCAAGGATCGGGTGGCGGCGCAGGCCGAAGCCTGAGGTGATGTGCCCACCGATGACCGGCATGATCAGGCCAGTGCGTTGCTGACCCATGCCTGAGGCTTCGTAAAACTGTCCGTCGTTGCCCCAGCGCAGTAGCTGGGCCTGCGCTTGTTCGTTCCGTTCGAGTCCAGCGTAGAGCAGCTCGCCAACTTGCGATTCGCCGCTCGCCGCGCGGCGATAGGAGAGGATCATGTCGAAGGTGTCGCCCGGCTGGATCGTGCCGTCGAGGCTGAGGTGCTGGTCAAGTGTTTCAAGATATTGCTGGATCGCCTCGATCGGCGCACCGGCGGCGCGCGCCGACATGTACACGCTGGTCCCGACCGTGCCGCGGATGCGCAGCGGGGTAGTATCGACCGCGATCGCCTGCTGCTGGAGGCGAAGTTTGCCGCTGCTGCGGGTGATCGCCAGGTCGAGATCGAATCGCGCGCGGAAGGCCAGGTGTTCCAGCGGACGGATCGCACCCTGCAGGCTGCCAAGAGCGATGTCGAACTGGGTGCCAGGAGCGATCTGCCCGACGGGGATTGCCGTACCGACCAGACGGGTAACACCAGCACTGTCGTCCGCGCTCAGCCCCGCACGGGCCAGCATGTATTGAAGGCTATCACCCTGCCCCAGCGTCGCGGTAAACTGGACCGAGCTGCGCTGCGGCATCGTGGGGGCCTGGGCAAGGGCCGCGGTCGGCGCCATGTGCCGGCCGCTGTCGCCGCCGAGGCCAAGCGGCTGGATCATCTGGCTGCGGAATTCTTCGCGCGCGTTCGAATCGAGCGGCATCGCCGGCATCGCGGCGATCGCCCCGGTACCGGGGACAAGGGCAATGGCGATGAACATCAGGCCCAGCATGGTCGCCAGACCGCGAAACCAGCGGCGGCTGCCAATGTCTTCGGCCAGATCCGGTGCCCAGTCGAGCGCAGCCCAATTGAATGCAGCAAGGCGTTCGCGCCAGCTCGACGCACCCGCACGAGCTGGCAGCGCATCGGGGGCAGCGGCAAGCATTGCCGCAAGCGGCGCAGCCTGCCCGAAGCCCCTAAATTCGCGCGCCTTGAACACCGTGTTGAGTCTCGCCCCCGAATTATCGGCCAAGTTCCGGTTTCACTGCACCAAGGTTGGTTAATCTTCACCTAAAGCGGGGCAAAATCAGCAGACCCCGGCCAAAGCTTCGGGGAAGCCGGACCGCGCCGCCTTGCGAGGGGCAAGGCGCGATGCCACATCATGACAGGCCATGCCCTTACCTTCGCGATCTTCCGATTCCTCGCACCTAAAGGCGGTGCTTGGCCCGACGAACACCGGCAAGACCCATCTCGCGATCGAGCGGCTCTGCGCGCATAGTTCGGGCGCGATCGGCTTTCCGCTGCGGCTGCTGGCACGCGAGGTTTATGACAAGGTCTGCGCGATCAAGGGACCGAGCCAGGTCGCGCTTGTCACCGGTGAGGAAAAAATCGAGCCGAAGAATGCAAGCTATCTGCTGTGCACGGTCGAAGCGATGCCGGTCGGCGCCGATCTCGCCTTCGTCGCACTCGACGAAGCGCAGCTCGCGGCGGATCGCGAGCGCGGACACATCTTTACCGACCGGCTGCTCTACGCGCGAGGCCGCGAGGAAACGATGCTGCTCGGCTCGGCGACAATCGAACCGCTGGTGAAAGCGCTGCTTCCCCGCGCTGAAGTGGTCTCGCGGCCGCGT
>JANOAD010000022.1:0-19080 GCA_031410955.1 Novosphingobium sp.
CTCAAGGCCTTGTGCGAGGGGATCGGACTGGAGCAGGTGCGGACCTACATCGCCAGCGGCAATGTGGTCTTTTCGAACGACCGTACCGAAGCGGACTTGCGCGGCAGCATCGCCGCGGCGTTGCTCGAACGCTACGGCATACCGTTCGGCGTGCTGGTGCGCAGCGCTGGCGAGCTAGCCGAGCTCGCCGCACAAAACCCCTGGCCGAACCGGCCGGGTAACCGCGTGGTGGCAATCTTCGTCGACGAACCCCTGTCGCTCGACGGCGTGACCGGCCAGCGCGACGAGGTCATCGCGCTCGGCAAGCGTGCGATCTACATCGACTACCGTGATGGCATGGCGGATTCGCGCCTGCGCATTCCCTGCGCCAAGGCCGGAACCGCGCGCAACATGAATACGGTGCGCAAACTGGCGGAGATGGCCGCAGGTTTGAAGTAGGACTCTCCCCATCGACTTGCGATGGGGAGGTGGCAGACGCGAAGCGGCTGACGGAGGGGCTCCAACGCCCACGGAATGGCCCCTCCGTCACGCCTGCGGCGCGACACCTCCCCATCGCAAGTCGATGGGGAGAGTCTTGCTTTAACGCCCGCCCAGCGTCCGACCGCTGGCCTTGGTCATCTTCCTCAGCCGGCCGGGCATCCAGCGCGCGGCGAAGGCGAGGCGGTGCGCCGATTTGCCGACGCGGTTGTGGAGGGCATCGCCGTGAACCGCCTTCCACGCGGCCTCGGCCACGTCGCTTACCGGGCTGATCTCGAGCCCGGCCTCCATCACGCGGCCGCGGATATCCTCGTTGCTTTGCTGGTTGGGGGTCATGTCGATCAGCGGCGTGTCGATGAAGCCGGGCATCAGGTCGGCGACCTTGATCTCGTCCGGCGCCCATTCGGCATCGAGGCATTCGGTGATCGCGCGGACCCCGAACTTGGTCGCCGAATAGACCGAGGCGCCCGGGGTGCCGTAAATCCCCGCCGCGCTGGCGGTGTTGAGCAGACACGATCCCGGCGCGCTGGCCTTGAGCCAGGGATGCGCCGCCTGCGCGCCGAACAACACGCCTTTCAGGTTGATGTCGAGGCAGCGCTCGATCTCGGCTACGTTGTTCTCAATTAGGTTGCCGCCCAGCGGGATCCCGGCATTGTTGAACACCACGTCGATCTTTCCGCCGCTGTCCTTGGCGCAGGCGGTCAGGGCGTCGTCCCAGGCCGCGCGGTCGCGCACGTCGAGCTTGTGGAGTGAGCCCATCCCCGCCGGAATCATCGCAGCGGTTTCGCGCATTCCGCTTTCGTTTACGTCGGCGAGGCCGACGAACCAGCCCTGGCCGCCGAACTTGACCGCCACCGCGCGGCCGATGCCCGATGCTCCGCCGGTGATGAAGATGGTCTTATGCGCCATGACAGCCCTCCCGAATCGCGCTTACATTTATGTCAGCAGTGCTTACAGCGCCGGGTTGTTATAGCAATGCCAGGTGAAGATCGCCGCCGCGCCGCGATGGGGGCGCCAACTTTCGGCCAGTGCGCGGGTCTGCTTTTCGCTGGGCCGGGCATCAAGCGCCAGGATCTTGTGCAGCCCGGCCTGCACCGCCAGGTCGCCCGCCGGCCAGATGTCGCCGCGGCCCTCGGCGAACAGCAGGTAGATCTCCGCCGACCAGCGCCCGATCCCCTTGATCAGGGTGAGCTGCGCGATCGCATCCTCGTCTTCCCCGGGCAGATCTTCGAAATCGAGCGCGCCGCTGGCAACCAGTTCGCACAGTGAGCGCATGTAGCCCTGCTTCTGGCGCGACAGGCCGCAAGCCCGCAGGGTATCGAAATCCGCGCCGAGGATTTTTTCGACAGCCAGGTCTTCCCCGGCGAAAGCTTCGAACTTGCGCCACATCGATGCGGCGGCGGCGACGCTGACCTGTTGGCCGACGATGGTCCGCATCAAGGTGCCATAGCCGCGCGGGCGGATGCGCGGTTCGGGGTAGCCAGCGAGCGCGAGTGCGCGCGCGAACGCCGGTTCGATTGCCCCCAGCGCGTCGAGGTCGCTTTGCATCTGCTCTGCGCTGATTCCCATTATCCGTCCCGCTTGCCAAAGTTTAGCCAAGCGATTAGCAGCCCCGCCAAAGCCCGAACAGGTGTGAATTGCAAAGGACTGTGCAGATGCCGAAGCTCGTTGTGGTGAACCGCGCCGGTGAGGAGAAGGAAGTCGACGCGGCCAGCGGCGTTTCGGTGATGGAAGCGATCCGCGACAACGGCTTTGACGAGTTGCTCGCGCTGTGCGGCGGGTGTTGCTCGTGCGCCACCTGCCACGTCTATGTCGATCCCGCTTTTGCCGACAAGGTCACTCCGCTGAGTGAAGACGAGAACGACCTGCTCGATTCGACCGATCACCGCCAGGACAATTCGCGGCTGTCGTGCCAGTTGCAGATGTCGGATGATCTCAGCGGTCTCAAGGTGACGATCGCACCCGAGGATTGATCCTGCCAGGTCCTCCCCGTTTTTGCGAAGCACAAACGGGGAGGTGGCAGTCGCTTCAGCGACTGACGGAGGGGTATCAGGGCGGGCGTCGAGGCCCCTCCGTCTGGCTCTGCGAGCCAGCCACCTCCCCATTTGTGGCATTCGCCAAAAATGGAGAGGATCTTCGACCTGCAAATCCGACTTGCTGCTGGCAAAGCGCATTTGCGTTGCGCTTGGGTGGGCGGCTGCCTAACTTTGGCGGTATGACTGGAACCCGTTCCTCTTCGCTCGATCTTATCGGCAATACGCCGCTCGTCCTGCTCCAGGGGCCAAGCGAGGCCGCTGGCTGCGAGATCTGGGGCAAGTGCGAATTCGCCAACCCCGGCGCCTCGGTCAAGGACCGCGCGGCGCTGTGGATCGTGCGCGATGCCGAAGACAAGGGTCTGCTCACGGCCGGCGGGACGATCGTTGAAGGGACCGCCGGCAACACCGGAATCGGGCTGGCGCTGGTCGCCAATGCGCTCGGCTACAAGACCGTGATTGTCATGCCCGAGAACCAGTCCAAGGAGAAGATGGACACCCTGCGCGCGCTGGGCGCAGAGCTGGTGCTGGTGCCGCCCGCGCCGTTCTCCAATCCCGGGCACTTCGTCCACACCTCGCGCCGGCTGGCCGAGGAAACCGCAGGCGCGGTGTGGGCCAACCAGTTCGACAATGTCGCCAATCGCAAAGCCCATATCGAAAGCACCGCGCGCGAAATCTGGGAGCAGATGGAGGGCCGGATCGACGGGTTCACCTGCGCGGCCGGAACCGGCGGGACGATTGCCGGGGTCGGACTGGGGCTCAAGGCCTTCGACGAATCCGTCCGGATCGCGCTGACCGATCCGCACGGCGCGGCGCTGTACAACTATTACGCTTGCGGCGAACTTCGCTCCGAGGGTTCGTCGGTGGCCGAAGGGATCGGTCAGGGGCGGATCACCGCCAACCTCGAAGGCGCGCCGATCGATACGCAGTTCCGCATTTCCGACGAGGAGGGCCTCGACTGGGTCGGGCGGCTGCTGGCGGAAGAAGGGCTGTGCCTGGGCCTGTCTTCCGGGATCAACGTCGCCGGGGCGGTGGCGCTCGGGCAGCAACTGGTGGCCGAGGGCCGCGAGGACGCGCGGGTGGCGACGATCCTGTGCGATACCGGCTTCCGCTACCTCTCCAGCCTCTACAATGCCGAGTGGTTGCGGGCGAAAGGACTACCGGTCTTCCCCTGGCTCGCCTGATCGGCTAAGCTCGCGGCAAGATGGCATCACAACCGCCACATCGGGTCTTGCAACCACTGGTCACGCCGCAGCATTATGCGCCGCCGAGCGCGCGCGAACTGCGCGCGCAGGCCGTGCAGCGTCTGCAATCGGGCTTGTTCGGGATCGCCGCGATCGTGCTGGTGGTGGGCCTCGCGAACATCATCAACGATCGCGCGCGGCAGGCCGACGCTTCTGCCCGCCCGCGAACCGCAGCAAGCAGCGCCAACAATTCTGCCAACAGCGATCCGCTCGCCGATATCGGCGTGGTTCCCTCGCAGCAGGCCGAGAGTCCGTCGCAGGGCAAACCTTCCGCCAGCGCCGCTCCAGCGCCTGCCGGAGCGCCGCATTAAGTCAGGCAAGACTTGGGCGGTTCTGGCCTGCCTTGCGCTCGCAATCGGCGCGATCGCTTGGGGGAGGTCCAGCCAGCGTCAGGCACAGCAGGAACCGATCGGCCTGTTCACCGCGCTGCCGCTGCTCTGGCAGGATGGTGGGAACCTTGGCAACGAGCTGCGCTCCGACCGCAAGCCGCATTGGGCCAAGGGTGTACTCGATCGGCATGGCGGCGCGGTGCCGCTCGATACACTTGGCGAAGGCGGCGGGGCGCGATCGCTTGGCGCTCTGCACCGCCTGGTGATCGCGCAGCCACGGGTCCTGAGCCCTGCGGAAAACGTCGCGCTCGATAATTGGGTGCGCGGCGGCGGCCACCTGCTTCTGATCATCGATCCGGCCTACACTGAAGAGTCGGCTTACCCGATCGGCGACCCGCGCCGCCCGCCGGCGCAGGCGATGCTTTCGCCGATCCTGGCGCGGTGGGGACTTGAGCAGCAATTCGACGCGGGGCAGCCGCTCGAACCAAAAGTGCAGGACGTGATGGGACTGAACGTTCCGACGGTCCTGCCCGGCCGGTTTGCGACCCGGGGGCAGGGCAATTGCCGGCTCTGGGGTGATGGCCTTGCCGTCACCTGCGCCATCGGCAAGGGGCGGATCTTCGCGCTCGCCGATGCGGCGTTGCTGGAACGCGACGACCCGGGCGGCGCGGGGGCTCATGCCTTTTCAGCGCTGCTCGACAGCGCTTTCGCGGTGCGCTGACACCCGGTAACTCAGGGGACTCGCGGGATTTCGCGGGACTTGATCACACCGTCTCCCGATTCTGCGCCTAAATCCTTGATTTCAGGCGCGGAACATATGCAAAACATTGATCTTGAGCGGCTTGAATTGAGTGGGTGCATGGACGAGTTTTCAACAGTTTACCGTATGATCCCGTAAAATCCCGCAAATTTCCCTTCCATCCATGCAAAAGCAGGGTTAATGAACCGTTTCATCGACATGCAGGTTTGCCGAGGACCCTGGTGAGGGTCGCCCCGGACGCGTTCGCGCGGGCGGAGAAGGCTGGGTTTTACTTGGGGAGCCGGGACACCGGCAGAGGCGGGACGAAACGTGGAGGCGGGCAAGCCCATCACATACAGTGGCCAAGGCTTTTCGCTGCTCGGCGAAAAGGGCCGCTTTGTGCTGCCCCCCGATCTGCGCAAGGCGGTCCGCGAGAGCGGCCACGGCGAACGGCTGCTGTGCCTTGCCAAGCATCCCCGCTGGAAGTGCCTGACCGGCTTCGGTCTCAGCCGCGCCGACCAGTTCGAGGCCGAGCTCGACCGCGAGGAAGAAATCGCGCTCGAACGCCAGCAGGACTTCGACCGCGACCTGCGCGCGCAGCAGCTTTATGGCTTCGCCCGCGTGCCCTTCGACGACAGCGGCCGTTTCGTCCTGCCCGAACGCTACTTCAAGCTCGGCGGGCTAACCACCAGCTTGTTCTTCCAGGGCGGCGGCAAGATGTTCACCCTGTGGAACCCCGCCGAGCTCGCCAAGATGGGCGCCGGCTGGGAAGATGCGCAGGAAGCCTGCGCCGATCTGGAAGCCCAGGCCATGGCCGGGAAGGGGCGCAAGTGACGGGCGCTCCGCACGTCCCCGTCCTGCTCGATGAAGTCATCGCCGCGTTGCAGCCGCTCGACGGTGCAGTGGTGGTCGATGCGACCTTCGGCGCCGGCGGCTATACTCGCCGCCTGCTCGACGCCGGGGCCAGCGTCCATGCTTTCGACCGCGATCCCGATGCGATCGCTGCGGCAAGCGGGTGGGCGGAGGCTGCGGAATGCCCTCCGCGGCTGGTGCTGCACCCGCGCCGTTTTTCCGAAATGGTCGATGCGCTGGCCGTCGCCGGGGTGGCGCAGGTTGACGACGTGGTGATGGACATCGGCGTGTCCTCGATGCAGCTCGACCAGGCTGAACGCGGCTTTGCCTTCTCGCTCGAAGGTCCGCTCGACATGCGCATGGGGCAGGATGGGCCGAGCGCGGCCGACTTCCTCAACAGCGCCGCCGAGGGCGAGATTGCCGACGTGCTCTACACTTATGGCGAGGAGCGCCAGTCGCGCCGCGTCGCTCGCGCGATCGTTGCCGCGCGGCCGCTTGAAACCACCGGCCAGCTGGCCGGGGTGGTGCGCAAGGCGCTGGGTTACCACGCTGGCGCGCCCAAGGACCCGGCGACGCGCAGCTTCCAGGCGATCCGGATTCACGTGAATGCAGAGCTCGACGAGCTGACCGCCGGGCTGGGTGCAGCGGAAACACTGCTGCGTCCCGGCGGGCGGCTCGCGGTGGTCAGCTTCCACAGCCTTGAAGACCGCATCGTCAAGCAGTTCCTCCGCGAAGCCGCCGGGGCAGTCGCCAACGCTTCGCGCCACCTGCCCCAGAGCGCGCCGGACGCGGTGCCCACCTTCACCGCACTCTCCAAAGCCATCCGTGCTTCCGCCGCCGAGCTCGATCGCAACCCGCGCGCGCGTTCGGCCACCCTGCGCGCCGCCACGCGCACCGAGGCTGCCCCGCATCACAGGAGGGCTGCATGAACCTTACCCAGGATCGTTTGCGTCAGGTCGGCTGGTTCGCCGTCCTGCTCACCTGTTTTACCCTGACCGTGATCCTGACCTTCAAGGTCAACGCGGTGAAGAGCCAGGTGCGCCTCGCCGAACGCCAGATCACGGCGACCCGGCAGCAGAAGCTGTTCCTCGAAACCGAGTTCGAGGCGCGCGCCAGCCAGCAGCAGCTGAAGTCACTCAACGATGTCGATTTCGGCTACCAGGCGCCGACCGCCGGGCAGTACCTTGAAAACGAGCGGCAGCTCGCTTCGCTGGGCAAGCCGCGCGGGGCGGGTGCGCCAAGCCCGATCCGTGTGGCCAGCGCAGGCATTGCCGGTGACGACACTTCGATGCCCGCGATGGTCTCGCCGCTGACCGGCAAGGCCATGGCCGCCGAACCGCCCAAGAACGGCAAGGTCAAGACCACCACTGCTGCCAACCTCAGTGACCGGCTCAGCCATGTCGAAGGCCGCGGGAGCCGCAGCGAATGAACTCGATTGCCGTCTCAACCGCAATCAATTCGGGCCGGCGCGATCTCGTCAACGTCCGCACACGCAGCCTGCTGATGGCCAAGTGGCGCGTGCTGTGGGTGGTGCTGGGCTTTGCCGCCATTGCGCTGGCCGCGATCCTGCGCATCGCCTTCCTCGGCCTGTTTTCGGGGCTGCCGAGCGCGGCGGACCTCGCCGCCGCACTTGCGCCGCAGCGCGGCGACATCACTGATCGCAACGGTGTGCCGCTGGCGCGCGCGTTCCCGGCCTATTCGCTGTGGTTCAATCCCGCCGCGCTCGGCGGTGACGTGCCGCCGCTGGTCCACAGCCCGGCCGAGGTTGCGGCCGCGCTCGCGCGGATTTTCCCCGATCTCGACGTGAGCGAAATGACCAAGCGGCTGGCCGAAGGGAAGCCGGGCTACCTGCGCCGCCGCATCCTGCCCGAAGATGCAAACAAGATTCACACGCTGGGTGAACCCGCGCTCGAATTCCCGCGCGAGACCGAGCGGTTCTATCCGCAAGGCTCGATGGCCGCGCACGTGCTCGGCTTCGTCGGCGCCGACGGGCAGGGCCATGTCGGGATGGAAGAGGTGTTAAACAAGCGCCTGACCGATCCGGCGTCGCGCGGCGCACCGGCGGCTCTGGCGATCGACACCCGGGTGCAGGGCGCGCTCGAGGACGAGATGTCGCGCGCCATGGCCGATACCCATGCCAAGGGCGCGGCCGGGGTGATCCTCGACGTCGATACCGGCGAAGTGGTCGCGCTGGCCTCGCTGCCCTCGTTCAACCCCAACCTGATCGACAGCGCGGGCGAGGCGAACATCTTCAACCGGGTGACCAACCAGGTTTACGAGCTGGGTTCGGTGATGAAGCCGATCACCATTGCTGCGGCGATCGATGCCGGGACGATTACCGATCTGGGGCGGCGCTACCAATCGTCGCGGCCGATCGCGATCGGCGGCTTCCAGATCCATGACAGCCACAGCTTCGGCGGTTCGCTCAACGTGCCCGAAGCGCTGATCCATTCGTCCAACATCGTCACCGCGCAGGTCGCCGACGAACTCGGCGGGGCGCGGCTCAACGCGACGATGCGCGCTCTCGGCATGAACGAGCGGCCCTACATCGAGCTGCCCGCGCGCGGCTTCCCGATCTGGCCACGCGGCGACTGGTCGCGGATCACGACGATGACCGTCGGGTTCGGCCACGGTCTCGCGATCACTCCGCTGCACCTGGCCGAAGCCTATGCCGCGATGGTCAACGGCGGGATCTGGCGCCCGGCCACTCTGATCCGGGTCCAGCCCGGTACCGACGCTCCTGGGCGGCGGGTGTTCAAGGCCTCGACCAGCGCACGCATGCGCCAGTTGCTGCGCCTGATCGTCGACCTCGGGACCGGGCGCAAGGCCAATGCCGCAGGCTACCGCGTCGGCGGCAAGACCGGTTCGGCTGAAAAGCCGGGCAATCACGGCTACCAGAAGACCGCCATCATTTCGACTTTCGCCGCGGCCTTCCCGATGGACCATCCGCGTTACGTGATCATCGCGATGCTCGATGAGCCGCAGGCCACTGCCGCCAGCTCAGGCCAGCGCACTGCCGCATGGAACGCGGCTCCGATGGTTGGGCGCTTGGTGCCGCGGATCGGCCCGCTGCTCGGGATCATGCCCGATGCGACCCGCGATGTGGACATTTCGGATCTCGCCCCGCTGGTCGGCAGCGGAGATGGCGAGTGAAGCTGGGCGCGCTGGCGGCGCATGCAGGAATAGCGCTGCCGGCAGGGGCCGAGGCTCAGGTCACCGGGTTCGCAATAGATAATCGCAAAGTCGCGCCGGGGACGGTCTTCGGCGCCTTCGTCGGGACCCAGGTCAACGGCGAGGACTTCATCCCGGCGGCGGTCGCGGCCGGTGCGGTGGCAGTGATCGCTCGGCCGGAGGCAAAAGTGAACGGCGCGGTGCACATCGCCGATGCCAATCCGCGCCGGACCTTTGCGCGGCTCGCCGCCGGGTTCTTCACTCCGGTTCCGCAGACCGTGGTCGCGGTGACCGGGACCAACGGCAAGACCTCGTGCGTTGAAATGACGCGGCAGATCTGGCGGATGCTGGGCGAGCGCGCCGCCTCGATCGGGACGCTCGGTGTCACCACGGCGGACGAGAGCATTTCGACCGGGCTGACCACGCCCGACATCGTCACTTTCCTTGCCAACATGAGCGGGCTGGCGCGCGAGAGCATCACCCACGTTGCCTATGAAGCCTCGAGCCACGGCCTCTCGCAGTTCCGTAACGAGGGGCTGAAGGTCATGGCCGGGGGCTTCACCAACCTCAGCCGCGATCACCTCGATTATCACAAGGATATGGACGACTATTTCGCCGCCAAGATGCGGCTGTTCGATGAGGTGGTCGATGCCGAAGGAACCGCAGTGGTCTGGGCCGACGACCTCTGGTCGGCAAAAGCCTTTGAGCATGTCCGTCAGCGGGGGCTGCGGCTGCTCAGCGTGGGCGAGAAGGCGGAGAGGACACAAGGGTCGTCCATCCGCCTTCTCGCTCGTTCGCCCGGCCAGCTCGGGCAGGTGCTCGAGATCGAATGGGACGGGCACAGGCACACAATCAAGCTGCCGCTGATCGGGGCTTATCAGGCTGCCAATGCGCTCGTATCGGCGGGACTGACGATTGCTACCGGCAGCGATCCCGCGCGGGTGTTCGATTGCCTCGCCCGCCTTCAGCCGGTGCGAGGGCGGCTCGAACGCGCCGCGATCACCCGTGCCGGAGCACCGATTTACGTCGATTATGCGCACACCGCCGATGCACTCGAAGCCGCAATCGCAGCGCTGCGCCCGCATTGCTCGGGCAAGTTGATAGTCGTCTTCGGTGCAGGCGGCGATCGCGACCAAGGCAAGCGCCCCGAGATGGGCAAGATTGCAGCAGAAAAGGCCGACCTCGGCATTGTCACCGATGACAATCCGCGCAGCGAAGACCCGACCGCGATCCGCGCTGCAGTTCTCGCGGGCGGTCTCGGTAAATTGCGCGATGGCGGTGAGCGCCGCGCCGCGATCTGCGCGGGTATTTCCGAAGCAGGGCCGCAGGACATCGTCCTCATCGCCGGCAAGGGCCATGAACAGGGCCAGATCATAGGGGCGGGGGAGACCATGCGGGTCCTGCCGTTCGACGACGTCACCGTAGCCAGGGAGTGTGCTGCATGAATGCGCTTGCGAAGATCCTTGCCTGGCCAACGCTCAAGGAGGACCTTGTCGGCCTTGCGCTGTGGGACGCGGTCGAGATCGCGCGCGCAGTACGCGGGGTGGCGATGGGGCAATTTCAGGCCTCGGGCGTCGAGATCGACAGCCGCGATGTGATGCCCGGTGACCTGTTTTTCGCGCTGAAGGGCGAAGCGATGGATGGGCACAAGTTTGTGCCCATGGCGTTCGCGCGTGGTGCCGCCGCGGTGGTCGTCGATCGGCCGGTAGACGGTCCGCACGTGCTGGTCGATGATACCTCAATCGCACTTGAGCTTCTTGCGAAAGCTGCGCGAAACCGCGGCTCTGCGCGGATCATCGGGGTTACTGGCTCGGTGGGCAAGACCGGGGTCAAGGAAGCTATCTTTGCTGCGCTCGATCGCTCCAGCCGGGGCAATGCGCACCGCTCGGTCAAGAGCTACAACAACCATGTCGGGGTGCCGCTGAGCCTCGCGCGGATGCCCGCACGCGCGAAGTTCGGCGTGTTCGAGATGGGCATGAACCACAAGGGCGAGATCGCCGCGCTGACCCGGCAGGTCCGCCCGCAGGTTGCGGTGATCACCACGATCGCCCCGGCGCATATCGAGATGCTCGGCAGCGAAGACGCCATCGCCGACGCCAAGGCCGAAATTTTCGAGGCGGTCGAACCCGGCGGCACCGCGGTGATCCCGGCCGACAGCCCGCATTACGAACGGCTCAAGGCGGCAGCGGAGCGGCACGGAGTGGAAGTGCAATCATTCGGCCGCGCCCCGCATGCCACGGTCCGCCTGCTCGATGCCGTTGCCGCGCCGGGCGGGGGATCGCTGATCACCGCCGACCTTGGCGACCGCCGGATCTGTTACACCGTCGCGGAACCGGGTGACCACTGGGTCGCCAATTCGCTCGCGGTCATGGCAGCGGTGCGCGCCGCCGGCGGCGACCTTGGCGCGGCAGGGCTGGCGCTTGCCGAGATGCAGGGCCTCAAGGGCCGCGGCGCGCGGACCCTGATTCCAGCTCCAGCCGGCGATGCCTCGGGACAAGCGCTGCTGATCGATGAAAGCTACAACGCCAACCCCGCTTCGATGCGCGCCACCTTGGCGCAGCTTGGCAGTACGCCGGCCCAGCGCCGGATCGCCGTACTGGGCGCGATGAAGGAACTGGGGGAGCACGGTCCGGGCATGCATGCGGCGCTGGTCGAGCCGATAACCGCTGCCGGAATCGATCGGTTGATCCTTGTCGGCGACGAGATGACCGCGCTGGCCGATGAACTGGGGAAAGCCGCTACGGCTTCGCTTGGCAATGTGCCAGCCTTCGCCCATTGCGGATCGGCCCGCGAGGCGCTTGAGCACCTCCGGGAACTTGGGGTGGAAGGCGGCGACGCGATCCTCGTCAAGGGGTCGAATTCGGTCGGGCTTGGCGCATTGGTCGCCGCGCTCGCAGACGGGAAGGAATAAGGCAGGGCAATGCTCTACCTGATCGCGCACTATTTTCATTTCGAAGGGCTGGCGAACCTTATTCGCTATCAGACCTTCCGCGCCGGCGCCGCGTTGATGACCGCGCTGGTGCTGGGGCTGGTGATAGGCCCGCGGTTTATCAACATGCTCCGCCTGCGCCAGGGCAAGGGCCAGCCGATCCGTGAGGACGGCCCGCAGTCGCACTTTGCCAAACGCGGCACGCCGACGATGGGCGGGCTGATGATCCTGGTCTCGGTGCTGGTCTCAATGCTGGTGTGGATGGACCTCAGCGATCCGTTCGTATGGGCCTGCCTGGCGGTGACTGGCGGGTTCGGACTGATCGGGTTCCTTGACGATTACGACAAGGTCAAGAAGCGCAGCACAGCGGGGATTTCCGGGCGGATGCGGCTGCTCGCCGAATTTGCCGTGGCGGGCGTTGCCAGCTGGATCATCGTCAGCCACACCGGCACCAACCTCTACGTGCCGGTGCTAAGCGATCACTATATCCCGCTGAGCTATGCCTATTATCCCTTTGCCGCATTGGTGATGGTGGGCGCAGGCAACGCGGTGAACCTGACCGACGGGCTCGATGGCCTCGCGACCATGCCGGTGGTGATCGCGGCGGGCGCCTTTGCGATCATCGCCTACCTCACCGGACGGGTCGATTTCGCGCATTATCTGGGCATCCAGCACGTACCGCGCGCGGGCGAATTGGCGATCCTCTGCGCCGCGATCATGGGCGCGTGCCTCGCCTTCCTGTGGTTTAACGCCCCGCCCGCGGCGGTGTTCATGGGCGATACCGGCAGCCTTGCGCTCGGCGGCGCACTCGGCGCGATCGCGGTTGCCTCGCACCACGAGATCGTGCTCGCCATCGTCGGCGGGTTGTTCGTGATGGAAGCGCTGTCGGTGATCATCCAGGTCGCGGTCTACAAGCGCACCGGCAAGCGGGTGTTCAAGATGGCCCCGATCCACCACCACTTCGAACAGCTCGGCTGGCAGGAAGCGACCGTGGTGATCCGGTTCTGGATCGTCTCGATCGTGCTTGCGCTGGTCGGCCTGTCCACGCTCAAGCTCAGATGATCACCACCCCCGCCTTTGCCGGAAAGAAATATGCTGTGCTGGGCCTGGCGCGGTCGGGCATGGCTGCGGCGGGCAGCCTGCTGGCGGGCGGGGCGAGCGTGACCGCGTGGGACAGCCGCGAAGAACCGCGCCGCGCGCTCGAAGGTCGGTGCGAACTGGCCGATCCGGTGAGCACCGACCTGACTGGTTTTGACGGCGTGGTGGTTTCGCCCGGGGTTCCGCTCAATAAGCACGCGATCGCCGGACATGCAGCCAGCTTTGGGGTGCCGGTGATCGGCGATATCGAACTGTTCGCGATTGCAAGGCCCAGCCTGCCGGCGCACCGCGTGGTCGGGATCACCGGGACCAACGGCAAGTCGACCACCACCGCACTGCTCCACCACATCATCCAGAGCGCCGCGCTGCCGACGCGGATGGGGGGCAACATCGGCCTGCCGATCCTCAGCCAGAATCCGCTCGATGCCGGCGGCGTCTATGTGCTCGAACTGTCGAGCTACCAGATCGACCTGACGCATACCCTGCAATGCGACGTGGCGGCGCTGCTCAACCTGACCCCCGACCATCTCGATCGTTACGACGGGTTCGCCGGCTATGCGGCCTCGAAAGCGCGGCTTTTCGCGATGCAGCGCAGCGACCAGTTCGCGGTGTTCGGCACCTCAGATGCCAAGACCCAGGCCATCGCCGCGCGCGAGGCGCAGATGCGCGATCCGGGCAAGGTCCGGATTGTCGACGGTCAGAACCTCACCGCGTTGCAGGCCGACTGGCCCTCG
Organism: Novosphingobium sp.; assembly: GCA_031410955.1. Taxonomy (GTDB): domain Bacteria; phylum Pseudomonadota; class Alphaproteobacteria; order Sphingomonadales; family Sphingomonadaceae; genus Novosphingobium. Next base: position 13,607 of record JANOAD010000022.1, read on the forward strand.
CTGCAAGGTCCGCACAACCTCCAGAACGCGGCGGTGGCAGTCGCCATTGCCGATGCGCTGGGGCTGACCCCGGCGCAGTGGGGCCCCGCGCTCGCCAGCTTCCGCGGCTTGCCGCACCGGATGGAGCGGGTCGCGGATGTAAACGGGGTGATGTTCATCAACGATAGCAAGGCGACCAACCCCGCCTCTGCCGCGCCCGCGCTCGCCGCCTTCCCGCCCAATCCGCGCCGCCGCATCCACTGGATCGTCGGCGGGCTGCCCAAGGATGACAACCTGGGTGAATGCATGCCGTTCGTGAAGAACGTCGCCGCCGCCTATACGATCGGTGAGGCCGGTCCCTTGTTCGCCGATCTGCTCGAAGACCAGGTCCCGGTCACCCGCAGCGAGATGATGTGCGAGGCAATTCGCCAAGCGATGGACGTGGCGGTACCCGGCGATGTCGTGCTGCTGTCACCGGCCTGCGCCAGTTTCGACCAGTTTCGCGATTACGAAGCGCGCGGCGATACCTTCCGCCAGATCGTCGAAGCGCTGTCCACGCCCGAACCTGCGGTAGGAGCGAAGCGCTGATGGCTTCCAACCCGCCCCTCGTCCCGCGCGGCGGCAAGCTGGGCGCGGCGATGCCGGCGCAGACGCGCAAGGCCCGCCGCCGCAGCGACCTGGCGATCTGGTGGCGCGAGATCGACCGCGGGCTGCTGCTCATTATCCTGACGCTGATGGCGATCGGCACCGCGGCGGTTGCCGCGTCTAGCCCGGCTTCTGCGCGCCGCTTGTCGACCGCCAAGGTCAAGCTCGACGAGCTGCACTTCTTCTACATCCACTTGCGCTGGCAGTTCGTTGGCCTGATCGCGATGTTCAGCGCCAGCATGCTGCCGCGCGAAACCGCGCGGCGCGCGGGGATCCTGCTCGGCTTTGCCATGCTGATCGGGCTGATGCTGGTTCCGGTGATGGGCTTCAGCGTCAACGGCGCGCGGCGCTGGCTCAATCTCGGCATGTCGCTGCAGCCTTCGGAATTCCTCAAGCCGGCCTTTGCGATCATCCTCGCGTGGATTCTGTCGTGGCGGGTGCGCGATCCCAATCTGCCGGCGATTCCTTTGGTAACCGGCCTGATGGGGCTGATCGCGGTGTTGCTAATGGCGCAGCCCGATTTCGGCTCGACCATGCTGTTCGGGGGCGTGTGGTTCGTGATGGTGCTGATGTCCGGCATCTCGGTCAAGCGCGTCGGGGTAGCCATCGGCGCTGTGGTCACCGGGGTGGTGCTGGCCTACATGTTCTATGACAACGCCCGCAACCGCATCGACAGCTTTCTGGGCGGCGGCACCGCCTATGACCAAGTCGACATTGCCCAGCGCACCCTGCTCGGTGGCGGCTGGACCGGGACCGGGCTGTGGCTTGGCACCCGCAAGCTTGGCCTGCCCGAGGCGCATACCGACTATATCTTCTCGGTGATCGGCGAGGAATTCGGGCTGATCGCCTGCGCGGTGATTGTGATCCTGTATCTGGCGCTGGTCATGCGGGTGCTGGTGAGGCTGCTTGATGAGGAAGACCTGTTCACCACGCTCGCCGCGGCGGGGCTCACCGCACAGCTTGGGGGCCAAGCGTTCATCAACATCCTCGTCAACCTGCAGCTGTTCCCGTCGAAGGGCATGACCCTGCCGCTGATCTCTTACGGCGGATCATCGACCATTGCGATCTGCCTGGGGGTCGGCTTCCTGCTTGCCATCACGCGGCGCAATCCGTTTATCAAGCGCGAACGGTTTTCGCTGCGCCAGATTGGCCTCAAGCCGGAGCAACGCCGATGAATTCGGTTTCGCGTCATTACGTTCTGGCCGCAGGCGGCACCGGCGGGCACCTGATCCCGGCCTTTGCGCTCGCCACCGAATTGGAATCGCGTGGGCACCACGTTGCCCTCATCACCGACGATCGCGGCAGCCGCCTGCCGGGCAAGCCCGCCGCGCTGGTCAGCCATGTGCTGCCGGCCGGGCGCTTCGGCAAGAACCCGTTGAAGTGGCCGCAAGCGGTCGAGGCCGTGCTTGAAGGCAAGCGCATGGCGCTGCGTCTGTTCGAGAGCTTTCAGCCCAGCGCGGTAATCGGCTTTGGCGGCTATCCCGCGCTGCCCGCGCTGTGGGCCGCGACCAGCGCCAAGGTGCCGAGCGTGATCCACGAGCAGAACGCGGTGCTGGGCCGGGTCAACCGGCTGCTGGCCAAGCGCGTCGATGCGATCGCAACCTCGTACCGCGAGGTCGACCGGCTCTCGCCCAAGCTGGCGCACAAGGTTCACCTCGTCGGCAACCCGATCCGGGCCGAAGTGCTGGCGCTGCGCGACCAGCCATTTCCCGCGTTCAGCCAGGATGGACTGCTGCGGGTTCTGGTCACCGGCGGCAGCCAGGGGGCAAGTGTGCTTTCCGCAGTTGTGCCGGATGGCCTCGCGATGCTGCCGCCAGCTCTGCGCAGCCGCCTGCAGGTTACCCAGCAATGCCGCGCCGAGGATATCGAGGCGGTGCGGGCGCGCTATGCCGGGCATGAAATCCCGGCCGAGCTTGGCACCTATTTCGAGGACATGGCCGCGCGGCTCGCGGATTCGCATCTGTTTATCGGCCGTGCCGGGGCTTCGACCGTGGCAGAGCTCACGGCCGTGGGGCGTCCGGCGATCCTCGTGCCGCTACCGATCGCCACCGATGATCACCAAGCCGCCAATACGCGCGAGGTAACCGCGCTCGGCGGCGCTCGGATGATCCGGCAGGACCGCTTTACGCCTGTGGAGCTCGCCAAGCAGATCCAGGCGATCGCGATGAACCCTGAAACGCTTGCCACTGCCGCGCATGCAGCATGGAATTGCGGCTATCCGAATGCGGCCAAGGATCTTGCCGACCTCGTCGAAGGGTTCGGCGGGGTCCCGATGATGGATGTGATCCAGGTCACCCGTGAAATGTCCGCCAGCGCGCAGGAGCAGGTTGCGTGATGGTAGCCCTTCAAAATCCTCCCTGTTTTGCACAGCAAAATGGGGAGGGGGACCGCCGCCAAAGGCGGTGGTGGAGGGGTATCGAACTCTTCACAATACCCCTCCGTCAGCGCTGCGCGCTGCCACCTCCCCATCGCTTCGCGACAGGGAGGATTTTCCGATGAAAGGCGTCGGCACCGAGATCGGTACGATCCATTTCGTCGGCATCGGCGGGATCGGCATGTCGGGCATCGCCGAGGTGATGCATAACCTTGGCTACACGGTGCAGGGCAGTGACATCGCCGAGGGCTATGTGGTCGAAGGCCTGCGCAAGCTCGGGATCAAGGTCTCGATTGGCCACGCCGCTGAAAACCTGGGCGATGCCGCCGTTGTGGTCACCTCGACTGCGGTCAAGCGCTCCAACCCCGAAGTCGCAGCCGCATTGGAGCACCGCGTGCCGGTGGTGCGCCGCGCCGAAATGCTCGCCGAACTGATGCGGCTCAAGCGCACAGTTGCGGTCGCTGGTACGCACGGCAAGACCACCACAACGTCGATGGTCGCAGCCTTGCTCGATGCCGGCGGGGTCGATCCGACCGTGATCAACGGCGGGATCATCAACTCTTACGGCTCGAACGCGCGGCTCGGCGCCTCCGACTGGATGGTGGTCGAAGCGGATGAGAGCGACGGGTCGTTCCTGCGGCTCGACGGGACCATCGCAGTGGTCACCAACATCGATCCCGAACACCTCGATCACTACGGCAGTTTCGATGCGGTGAAAGAGGCCTTCGTCGAATTCATCGAGAACGTGCCGTTCTATGGCTGCGCGGTGCTGTGCATCGATCATCCCGAGGTGCAGGCAGTTATTCCCCGCGTGCGTGACCGCCGTGTGGTGACTTACGGGTTCTCCGCGCAGGCCGATGTGCGCGGTGAGAACGTCACGCCCTATCCCGGCGGCAACAAATTCGACGCGGTGATCCGCCAGCGCGACGGCAGCCAGCGCCGGATCGAGGGGATCGACCTGCCGATGCCCGGGCGGCACAATGTCCAGAACGCGCTCGCCGCAGTTGCGGTGGCTTCGGAAATGGGCTGCGCCGACGAGGTGATCCAGACCGGCTTTGCCAAGTTCCACGGGGTCAAGCGCCGCTTCACCAAGGTTGGTGAGGTCAATGGGGCGAGCATCATCGACGATTACGGCCACCACCCGGTCGAAATCCGCGCGGTGCTCGCCGCGGCGCGCGAAGGGGTGCAGACCGGACGTGTGATCGCGGTGGTGCAGCCGCACCGCTTCACCCGGCTGCGCGATCACCTCGAAGACTTCGAAAGCGCCTTCAACGACGCCGACATGGTCTTCGCCGCGCCGGTCTATGCCGCGGGCGAGCAGCCGATCGACGGCATCAGTTCCGACGTGATGGTCAAGGGTATGAAGGCGCGCGGGCATCGCTCGGCGCAAGTCGTGTCGGGGCCGGAAGAGCTGGCCGAAGTGCTGGCGGGCGTAATCGAACCCGGCGACATGGTGGTGTGCCTGGGCGCGGGCGATATCACCAAGTGGGCGGCAGGGCTGGCCGATGCGGTTGATGCGCGGAGGGCGGCATGAGCGGCGCTGGCCTCGGCGCGTGTGCTTCGACAGGCTCAGCACGAGCGGATGTTGGTAGCGATCATATCCCAAAACCCGCTCAGGCTGAGCCTGTCGAAGCCCGCGCGCCGCCCGTGCCCCATGGCAAACTCACGCCCAACGCCCCACTTGCCCCGCTGGTGTGGTTCAAGTCGGGCGGCACCGCAGAATGGCTGTTCGAGCCCAAGGACGCGGCCGATCTCCAGCGATTCCTGCGCGAACTTGACCCTCAGGTGCCAGTGATGGCGCTGGGGCTGGGATCGAACCTGATCGTGCGCGATGGCGGGGTTCCGGGCGTGGTGGTGCGGCTGGGCAAAGCTTTTGCCAAAGTGACGCTCTCCGCTGACCTCACGCTCGATTGCGGCGGTGGTGCCAGCGGAATCCTCGTCTCCTCGACCGCGCGCGACAATGGGATCGCGGGCCTCGAATTCCTCCGTTCGATCCCTGGCACGGTCGGCGGATTCGTCCGCATGAACGGCGGCGCCTATGGCGGTGAGGTCAAGGATGTGCTGGTCGATTGCGACGTGGTGCTGCGCGACGGGACCCCGCATACCCTGCCTGTTGCCGACCTGCATTATACCTATCGTCACTCCCAATTGCCTGATGGTGCTATCGTCGTCGGTGCCCGATTCAAGGGCCGCGCGGGCCAGAGCGAAGATATTCAGGCTGAGATGGATCGCATCTCGGCCAGCCGCGAGGCCAGCCAGCCGCTGCGCAGCAAGACCGGCGGTTCGACCTTCAAGAACCCGGACGGCCACAAGGCCTGGCAACTAGTCGATGAGGCCGGATGCCGGGGGCTGACCATGGGCGGGGCGCAGGTTAGCGAGAAGCACTGCAACTTCCTGCTCAATCTTGGCGAGGCTACCAGCGCCGACATCGAAGGGCTGGGCGAAGAAGTACGGCGGCGGGTCAAGGATAAATCGG
>JANOAD010000023.1:0-2889 GCA_031410955.1 Novosphingobium sp.
CGCCGTCGCGCAGTAGCTGGACCATCTGGACGAGCTTGACCTCGAAGGGCGTCGCTTTCCCTTACGCGCCCGTCATTGCGGCGACCGCAGCCTTGATCCGCTTGACCGTGCCCGCGTGGTCGGCGCCCCAGATATCGACCAGGGCATCTGCGCCCTGGGCCTTCTGGAAGTGATAGGCGAGATCGGCGCCGAAATAAGTCCAGGCGCCATTGCTCTTCTTGATCGGGCGATCCTGGTCGTCGCCGAACTTGGTCGAGCGGAACAGCGGCAGTTCGACCGGTTCCCAGTCTTCGATTGTTTTACCCTTGGGCGCTTCGAGCTGGCCATCGTAGACCAGGTCATGCGCGCGCAGCCACGCTTCGGCTTCCTCGGGCTTGCCCGCGGCCTGCAGCTCGGCTTCCGAGGAAAACAGATCGTGATGAATGCCGAGCAAGGCGAGGTCGGCCTTGATCATCACCAGCATCGCCGCGACTGCGCGGGTGCGGAACAGCACGAGCCAGTCTGCTTCGGGGGCCGCGACGTATTTGTCGCCGAATTCCGCTCCCAGCTCAGTGGCCACCGGAATCAGGTAAGCGCCCGGGTACAGCCCTTCGGGCACTTCGCCGACCGCTTCGCCCAGCGCCTCGCGGTAACGCAGGTGGACCGAGCGGGCGAGCACGTCGACCTGTCCGCCGGCATCGTTGACGTAGTATTCGCGGGTCACCTTGTGTCCGGCGAACTCGAGCAAGGTCGCCAGCGCATCGCCGACAACCGCGCCGCGGCAATGGCCCATGTGCATCGGCCCCGTGGGATTGGCCGAGACATATTCGACGTTGACGGTTCTGCCGCCGCCCATCGTCGAGCGGCCATAGTCGCCGCCCAGCGCGGCAATTGCCCGCAGTTCGGCGATCCATGCTGCTGCATCGATCTTGAGGTTGATGAACCCGGGTCCGGCGATCTCCGCGCCGGTCACCCCGGGGACCTTGGTGAGTTCGGCGGTCAGCGCCTCGGCTAGAGCGCGCGGATTGGTTCCGGCCGGCTTGGCGAGTACCATGGCAGCATTGGTGGCAAGATCGCCATGGCTCGCATCGCGCGGTGGCTCGACCGCGACGTTGGCGCGGCTGAGGCCATTTGGCAGCGTTCCCGCTGCTTCCAGCGCATCAAGCGCAGCGTCGATGTGGCTCGCAAAAGCCGCGTGAAGGGTTTGGATTGCTGTCATGATGGGCCGGTTAGCGGTTTCGGAGTGCAATGAAAATCCTCTCCGTTTTTGCGTAGCACAAACGGGGAGGTGGCAGTCGCTTCAGCGGCTGACGGAGGGGTATCGACGGCAGACCAAAAGGCCCCTCCGTCATTTGCTGCGCAAATGCCACCTCCCCATTTGCGCCATTCGGCGAAAATGGGGAGGACCTGCTCAGCGCGTGGCGTTATACGTCAGCTGGTCCTGGGTCAGCTGGAAGCCGACCAGCACGTCGAAAGTCGCGCGGGCGATGGCCGCCTTGACCTCGGGCTGGGCGAGCGGATCGATCGCGGCATCTTCCTGGCCGGCGCGGCGCTTGCGGGTGATGCGGTCGCGGATGTCGCGCGGCAGGGTCGCCTCGGCCTTGTCGACATAGGCTGCGCCCTGTCCACGCGCAGTGACCCGGTTCTGGCCGTCGGCGAAGGTCAGGGCGACCTGCCCGATACGCTTCGAAATCACCGCGCGGCCGCCCCGCAGGACGACGACGTAGTAAGGCAAGGTGACCGTGCGAGCTCCGCGCGCATCACTGCGGCGGGCCTGGACGTCGAAGGTGACGTTGGTGAAAACCTTGGCCCCGGCGTCATTGCATTGGCTGCGCACGTTGGTCATCGCCGCGACCACGTCAATGTTGTCTGCCGTGGTGGCGCCGGGAACGCGGAACGTGGTCACGTCACCGGTGTTCTGCGGGATGCCAACCGACGGGCAGGCACTGCGAACGGCGCTGATTCCGACGCCTTCATCGACCACGATATCGCCCTTGGTCTTGCAGCCGGCCAGCGCGGCGGCAAGGGCAATGGCAGAAATCAGGCGGGTCTGGGGAATCATCGGGACGTCCTTGATGAGGGCAGGTGATCTTGCTGTGCATGCCCTAGCGGCGCGAATGGCAAAGCGCTAGGGGGGCCAAGATGAACGCGCCATTTCCAGTTTCGCAAAAACGCCCGCTGCGCCTGTTGCTCGCCGCGCCGCGTGGTTTCTGCGCCGGAGTCGACCGCGCAATCGAGATCGTCGAGCTCGCGCTGCAGCGCTATGGCGCGCCGGTCTACGTGCGGCACGAGATCGTCCACAACCGCTTCGTGGTTGATAGCCTCAAGGCCAAGGGCGCGGTCTTCGTCGAGGAACTGGACGAGGTTCCCGACGGTGCCTCCGTGGTGTTCAGCGCGCACGGCGTGCCCAAGTCGGTTCCTGCCACCGCAACGGACCGTGGACTCGACTGGCTTGATGCGACCTGCCCCCTGGTGAGCAAGGTCCACCGCCAGGCTGAACGCCAGATCGAGGCCGGGCGGCACATCGTATTCATCGGGCACAAGGGTCATCCCGAGGTTATCGGTACGCTCGGCCAGGTGCCCGAAGGGACGATTACCCTGGTCGAGACGGTCGCGGATGTGGCGGTGCTGGAATTCGCGGCCGATACGCCGCTCGCCTTCCTCACCCAGACCACTCTGTCTGTAGACGAAACAGCCGAGATCGTCGCCGCTTTGCGCGCGCGCTTCCCGCAGATCGTCGGGCCCAAGGCCGAGGACATCTGCTACGCCACCTCGAACCGGCAGGCCGCGGTCAAGGTGATCGCCCCGGAGTGCCAGCTGGTGCTGGTGATCGGCGCGCCCAACAGTTCAAACTCGGTGCGGCTGGTCGAAGTGGCCGAGCGCTGCGGGGCTCAGGCCCGGCTGGTCCAG
>JANOAD010000024.1:0-19970 GCA_031410955.1 Novosphingobium sp.
CACCAACTTCCGCTCGACCGGCAAGGACGACGCGATCCGCCTGACCCCGCCACGGATCATGACGCTCGAACAGGCGATCGCCTATATCGACGACGACGAAATGGTCGAAGTCACGCCGCAGTCGATCCGCCTGCGCAAGGCCTTGCTCGATCCGCATGAGCGCAAGAAGGCCGGGCGCAAGAAGGAAGCGGCCTGACCTCTTCAGTCCGATGAACTAGGCCGACCGGGCCTCGTCAGCCAGCTGAAGTTTGCGCGCCCGAAGGATCTCCATCAGACCGATAAACCGCGGGTGATCGCGGATCGGGTCGAGACTGTTGTCTTTCTCGATCCATTCGAGCCAGCCGCCACTGACGCGATCGACCACCTTGTCGAGCAAATCGCAGACGGCCTCGGCTTCGCCCAGCCCCGCCAGGCCGCACGCGACATTGTAGCGCAGCCGGGCATTTTCGGGATCGAAAAGTTCGATGCGGTCGGCCCATCGTTTGGCCCGCTCGCCCTCGCCCAGGTCGCACAGCGCTGAAATGAAGAAGCCCAAGGCGTTGCTGTGGTCGGGCTCGAGCGCGAGTGTTCGTTCGCAGCGCGTCAGCGCACGCTTCGCGGCAGCCAGCGCCTTGGGCCGGTCACCGATCGCGTAGTAGGCTTGGATGATCATACCCGCTGGACGGACCGCATCGGGATCGAGCGCGCAGGCCTTTTCGAAGAAACCGATTGCGTCAGTCCATTGCGCTTGCTGGAGGTGATAATAGCCTGCCAGCAGGTTGGCGTCGTAACTATCGGGATCGAGCGCCAACGCCTTGTCCAAGAACGGCCGGCCGGCAGCAAAGTCCATCATCCCGCCGCGGCCAATTGCTTCTGCCATTGCGGTATTGGTCTCGGCGATGCTGTCGTCGATTGCCAAACCGCGCCCGGCCGCTTCGCGGGCGCGCGCGGCGGATGCCCCCGGCACCATGCGTTGCGCCATTTCGGCCTCGGCAATCGCCATCAGCGCCCAGGCCGGGGCAAAGCCGGGGTCCAGTTCGACCACGCGCTGGCAGATCCGCACGATCAGCGGTTTCATCCGCTCGCTGCCGCTGCGCTCGAACTGCCGGGCCATCAGGAACAGCTCATAAGCTTCTGGATTGGAGGTTGCGCGGTTGGTGATTGCGCGCTTTTCTGCCGGTGCGAGATGCAGCTTGAGCGCGGCGGCGACCGCCACCGAAATCTCGTCCTGGATTGCAAAGATATCGTCAAGCGTGCGATCGAATCGCTCCGCCCAGATCTGCTCGTCTTTCGCCGCGTCGAGCAACTGCGCGGTGATCCGCACCCGGTCGCCCGCCTTGCGCACGCTACCTTCAAGAATGTGCGAAACATTGAGCGCACTGGCGATCGCTGCCGCGCTGACGGTCTTGCCCTTGTAGGAAAATGCCGCGTTGCGCGAAACCACCGACAAGGCACCTACATGGCCCAGATCGGTAATAATGTCATCGGTCACCCCGTCGCTGAAATATTCCTGTTCGGCATCGCCGCTCATGTTGACGAACGGCAGGATCACCACGCGCGGTTTGCTCGGCTCAGTAGTCAACGCGGGCGCTGCACTGGTCGGCGCGGCAGGGTTCAGGATCGGCGCGCGCTGCACTATGCGGCGGCGGATATCGGAAACCAGAGCCAACCAAGCGGAATCGCGGTTATCGCCATGCCACTGCGAAAGATCGGCGGTCTGGGTAAGTTCGAACATGATCGGCCGCTCGCAGGTTTCGATCATCACCGGGACCAAGGTGCCGTTGCGATCGGCGACCGTAGCTTCGGCCCTGACCCAGCGCGAGACGACCGACCGCGGCGACCACAGCACGACCACCGCAACCGCGTCCTTGAGCGCCTGCTCGGTAACCTGGTCGTACGCATCGCCCGAACTGAGCGTGACGTCCCACCACACCGACAGGCCAGCCTCCTTGAAGCCATCGGCAAATTGGCCGGCAGTGGCTTGATCTTCGCGGTTGTAAGAAATGAAAATCTCGGCCGACACGCTAACCCTCCCGGTGGCGTGGCTTATTGGGGAATTGCATCGCGGGAGCAAGCCTTGGCACCGCAGCCTGTTTCGCGATGGGTTACTATACCGCTGCTTTAAACCGGGGTAAGGCCCGCGCCATGGACGTTTCCGATCTGCGCATCGCCCTGTTTTCGGGCAACTATAACATCACTGTCGACGGCGCGAACAAGGCGCTGAACCGGCTGGTCGGCTATCTGCTGCGCCAGGGCGCGCAGGTGCGGGTCTATTCTCCCACGGTCGATAATCCGGAGATGGAGCCGACCGGAGAACTCGTTTCGCTGCCGTCGGTGCCGATCCCGTTCCGCTCGGAATATCGGCTGTCTTCAGGAGTGAACGCACGGATCAAGCGTGACCTCGCCGAGTTCAAGCCCAACGTGGTCCATGTGTCCGCTCCCGATGCCAGCGGTCACCGCGCGGTGACCTGGGCGAGGAAGCAGGGATTGCCGGTCCTCGCCTCGGTCCACACCCGGTTCGAGACCTATCTCAAGTACTATTACGTCGGCTTTCTCGCCCCGGTGGCGGTGGCGCTGCAGCGGCGCTTTTACCGGCGCTGCACCGCGCTGGTCGCACCCAGCGAATCGATGGCGCAAGTGCTGCGCGACGAGAGGATGAGCTACGATATCGGCATCTGGTCGCGCGGGGTCGATCGCGGTACCTTCAACCCTGAGCGGCGCGATATGGCCTGGCGCCGCAGCCTGGGCCTGGGTGATGACGAATACGTGATCGGCTTCCTCAGCCGGCTGGTGATGGAAAAGGGCCTCGACGTGTTTTGCGATGCGATCGACCGCCTTCGCGCGATGGGTGTTGCGCACCGGGTTCTGGTGGTCGGCGAAGGTCCGGCGCGTGACTGGTTCGCAGCCCGGCTGCCCGATGCCGTTTTCACGGGCTTTCTCGCCGGTGCCGACCTGGGCCGCGCGGTCGCCTCGATGGACACGATGTTTTTTCCCAGCGAAACTGAGGCGTTCGGAAATGTCTCGCTGGAAGCGATGGCCTGCGCGGTGCCGGTGGTTGCAGCGGCCGCTACCGGCAGCGAAAACCTGATCGCCGATGGCAGCTCGGGCCGCCTGATTACCCCCGGCGCGGTCGATGTCTTTGCCGACGCACTGCGTACCTATGCCCTTGATCCCGCGGTGCGGGTCGAACACGGCAAGGCTGGTGAACTGAAGAGTCGGGCCTACGATTGGGACCGGATCAACCAGACTGTCGCGGATAACTATATTCGCCTGATCACGGCGCAGTCGGCGCGTTAGCGCAGCAGGCCCTTGTCCGCCTCGCTGCTGCTGAAGCGCAGCAGGAACAGCGCAACCAGCCAGATCATGACCACCTGAAACAGGCTCATCGGCATGTTTGCGGCGATCTGGTAAATGGTCAGGACCAACAGGCCGCCAAGCGAAGCAACAAATGCCGTTACGGCCCAGCGTCGCCGCAGGATCAGGAGCAGAGAACCCGCCAGGGCCGCACCCACGGCAAGGCCCCAGGCGGCCATCGCCCACAACGGGGTGTGGTTGAGCGCTTCGGCCATCGCCGGGGGCGTTTGCGCCATGGTGGACGGATTCTTGGTCGCAGTCAGCCAGTAGACCAGGCAGGCGAAGCCGTTCCACAGCACGCCAAGGCTGGCAACGACCCAGAAACTCAGCGGCACCTTGGCCGCTGTTCCGCCGGTTTCATCCATGTTCCACCTCCCGCACGCCTTTTGACGCTGCACGAGAAGGCTAACATGAAAGTGGCGCGGGACCAAACCCGCGCCGGATCAATGGTTTAGAGTCGCTCGATTTTGCGTGCGGCCTCGTCGAGGATCTCCGCAATCGAGTGTACCGTCTCGCGGTCGAAGTCGCCTGCGGTCATGCGGTTCTTCACCGCGTGGAACAGGTTGCCCATCGCCCGTTTGAGCGGCGGGGCGCTGGTGCGCTCGCTCTCCTCGGCCAGCCCCTTGAGCCGCGCGATGATTGCATCGTACTCATCCTGCCGGTCGGCCAGTTCGGCGCGGCCGGCAGCGGTGGCGCTGAACGATTTGCGCGATCCTTCGCCGGCCACCTCTTCGGCTATGCCTTCATCGGTGAGCAGGCTCAGCGTCGGGTAGACCACGCCGGGGCTCGGCGCATACTGGCCGCCCGAGAGTTCCTCGATCGCCTTGATCAGCTCGTACCCGTGGCGCGGCGCATCGGCGATCAGGCCGAGCAGTGCGAGGCGCAGTTCGCCCGAGCCGAACATCCGGCCGCGACCACCCGGGCCGCGGCGCCCTGGTCCGCTGCGCCCGCGGCCTTCACCGCCGAAGCCCGCGCCCCAGTCTGAACCCCAGTGGCGGCCCCAGCCAGTCATAATCATTGCGGCCATCGGCCCATAACGGTGGCCCCGCGGGCCGCATCCGTACATTCTCATGTGTCTTTGTCCTTTCATGATGGCTCTAAGATATATCTTTTAGCGACCGATACAACCCCCCGTGCAAATTTCCGCGCAGCGCCCTATCTGGTCTCCATGGCCGACCTGTTTGCTGCTGACATACCTGACGCCCCCGACGACGCCCCGCGAGAAGACGCGCCGCTGGCCGATCGGTTACGCCCGCGCGTACTCGATGAAGTGATCGGGCAGGAACACCTGACCGGCCCCGAAGGCGCAATCGGGCGGATGGTCGCGGCGGGTCGCCTCTCGAGTATGATCGTGTGGGGCCCGCCCGGTACCGGCAAGACCAGCATCGCGCGGCTGCTGGCCAAGGCGGTGGGGATGCGCTTTGCCGCGATCAGTGCAGTCTTTTCCGGTGTCGCCGATCTCAAGAAGGCCTTCGCCGAAGCCGAAACCATGGCCAAGACGGGACAGCGCACCCTGCTGTTCGTGGACGAGATTCACCGCTTCAACCGCGCCCAGCAGGACGGTTTCCTGCCGTTCGTCGAGAAAGGCACCGTCACGCTGGTCGGCGCGACCACCGAGAACCCCAGCTTCGCGCTCAACGCCGCGCTGCTCAGCCGCGCGCAAGTGCTGATCCTGCACCGGCTCGATGCCGCAGCGCTCGATACCTTGCTAAGCCGAGCCGAGGAGCTCGAAGGCCCCCTTCCCCTCACCGCTGAGGCGCGCGAGGCGCTGGTCGCCTCCGCCGATGGCGACGGGCGGTTTCTGCTCCACCAGGCCGAAACGCTGTATGCGGCGCAGATCCCCGCACCGCTCGATCCCGCTGCGCTGGGTGCCTTCCTGCAGCGCCGCGTCGCGGTTTACGACAAGGACCGCGACGGGCATTACAACCTGATCTCCGCGCTGCACAAGGCGCTGCGCGGCTCGGATCCGCAGGCCAGCCTCTATTACATGGCGCGGATGCTGACCGCGGGCGAGGAACCGCTTTACGTGCTGCGGCGGCTGGTCCGGTTCGCCAGCGAAGATATTGGCCTCGCCGATCCGCAAGCGCTGATCCAGTGCCTTGCCGCCAAGGATGCCTACCAGTTCCTCGGCAGCCCGGAGGGCGAACTGGCGATCGTCCAGGCCTGCCTCTACCTCGCCACCGCGCCCAAATCGAACGCCGCCTACACGGCGCAGAAAAGCGCGTGGGACAGCGCCCGCCAGACCGGCAGCCTGGCCCCGCCCGCGCATATCCTCAACGCCCCGACCAAGCTGATGAAAGACATCGGCTACGGCAAGGACTACGCCTACGATCACAATGCAGAAGAAGGCTTTTCCGGCGCCGACTACTGGCCCGAGGACATGGAAGCCCAGAAATACTACCAGCCTGTCGAGCGCGGGTTCGAACGCGAAGTGCTGAAACGGATGGACTGGTGGGCCAAGCGGCGGGCTGAGATCAGGGGCGAATGAGGCCCGACCGTTTCCAGCATTTCGCCGCGATCGACTGGTCAGGGGCGGCGGGCGAGCGGCATCACGGGATTGCGCTGGCGATCTGCGCGATCGGCGATGAAGCGCCCGAGCTGGTCCGCCCCCGCCATCGCTGGTCGCGTGGGGAAGTGCTCGACTGGCTCGAGCGCGACCTCCCCGACGACACGCTGGTCGGTTTTGACATGAGCATGGCGTTCGCCTTTGCCGACGCGGGTGCCTACTTCCCGGGTTGGCCGGACAGTCCGGCGAGCGCGCGGGAATTGTGGGCGCTGGTCGAAGCCGTGAGCGCGGACGAACTGCATCTGGGCGCGACCGGCTTCGCCGATCACCTCGACATCGCCCCGCATTTCCGCCGCCACGGCGGGCGCGAAGGCGCGGCCTTCGGCGGCGGTCGCGGCCGGTTCCGCCACACCGAGCACGGCCAAGCCCGCGCCGGGTGCCGCCCGTACAGCAATTTCAACCTGGTTGGCGCGGCGCAGGTCGGCAAGGGTTCGCTCGCGGGGATGCGGCTGCTTCACCGGCTGCAGCACCGCCATGCCATCTGGCCGTTCGATCCGCTGCCCGACAGCGGTTCGGTGCTGGTCGAGATTTATACCACCCTTGCCGCAATTGCTGCGGGTCGTACCGCCGCCAAATCGAAGATCCGCGACTATGCCGCGCTTAACGCGGCGCTAGGCGCACTTAACTCCAAGCCTGTCCGCGGACATGGGCCGATCACCGATCATGCCGCCGATGCGCTGATCTCGGCAGCGTGGCTGCGCGGGCTCGCCCACGACCCGGCCAACTGGGCACCGCCCCTCCTCACCCCCGAAATTGCCCAAACCGAGGGCTGGACCTTTGGCGCCACCTAGGGCTAAGGACGCCTGCACCTAAGGCCACGTTGCCGGCTTAGCTCAGTTGGTAGAGCACCTGATTTGTAATCAGGGGGCCAGGGGTTCGAATCCTCTAGCCGGCACCATTCTCAGAGGACGCGCACCTGCGATGCTGGCGGACATGATCGAACGGCTGCTCGAGCGGCATCTGGACGACGGCGCACAAGCCCGCGCACGCGGTGGGCAGTGGCTCCCCGAACTGTGGGCGGAATTCGTGGAAATGGGCCTCCCGCTGGCGCTGCTGAGCGAGGAACAGGGCGGCTTCGGCCTCGATCCTGCCGACCAGGGCGACGCGCTGCGCCTGCTTGGCAGCCATGCCGTGCCGCTCCCCCTCGCCGAGACGATGGGAGCCAACCGGCTCCTCGCTGCCGCCGGGCTGCCGCTTGCCGAAGGGCCGGCGGGACTGGCGCGGGCCGACGACCTGATCCTGACGGACGGTCGCCTGACCGGAATGGTCGCGCGGGTAGCGTGGGGTGAACAGCTCGATTGCCTCGCGCTCGCGGTAGGCGATATGCTGTACCGCGTGCCGCGTTTGGCCTGGCAGGCCGGAGAAACAGGCCTGGCGCTCAACTTTCAGCCGCGGCCCTCGCTGCAGATCGACTGGACGGTGGATACCTCGGCCCCGCTGCCGCACTGCCCGCTCGCCGAAGGGGCAACGCTGCGCGCTTTCCAGATCGCCGGCGCGCTCGAAGCGGCGCTCGAGCTGACGCTCGATCACACCGGCACGCGGGTACAGTTCGGCAAAACTCTGTCGAAGTTCCAAGCGGTGCAGCACGAATTGGCCAAGCTTGCCGGTGAAGTCGCCTGCGCCACCGCAGCGGCCGATCTTGCGGCTGAGGCCTTAGCTCGCGGCGATGTGCTCGGCGTCGCCGCCGGATCGCTGCGCGCGCGCGAAGCCGCCGGGACCGGCGCTTCGATCGCGACGCAGATGCACGGCGCAATCGGCTTCACCCGCGAACACCGCCTCCATCTTTACACCACCGCGCTGTGGACCTGGCGCGACGATTTCGGCGGGCAGGTCGCGTGGGCCCGGATGCTCGGCAAGGCCGCACTTGAGGCTGGCGGCGCCGGATACTGGCCCAAGGTGACCACGCTATGAGCAGGATCGCATTTCCCCGTCCGCCCGCCGATACCGCGGCGGTGATCGCGCTGCGCGAAGAGTTCCGCGCCTTCCTCGACCGTGAGCTTGCCGGACGCAGCCCACGCGCGCGGTCAGACAATTGGTACGGGTTCGACCGCAATTTCAGCCGCGCAATGGGGCAGGCGGGGTATCTCGGCATGACCTGGGCCAAGCAGTTCGGCGGCCACGAGCGCTCGGCCTACGAACGCTATGTCGTGGTCGAGGAAACGCTGGCTTACGGCGCTCCAGTCGGCGCGCACTGGATAGCCGATCGGCAGAGCGGCCCATCGATCATCAAGTTCGGCACCGACGAGCAGAAGGAAACGCTCCTCCCCCGCATCGCCGCGGGCGAACTGGCCTTCGGGATCGGGATGAGCGAACCCGACTCCGGCTCCGACCTTGCCGCGACCCGCACTAAAGCGGTGCGCGACGGTGATATGTACCGCGTCACCGGGACCAAGGTATGGACCAGTTTCGCGCATGAGGCGGACTATGTGATCCTGTTCTGCCGGACCAGTGGCACGCCCGCCGATCGCCATGCCGGCACCAGCCAGCTGCTGATCGATTTGAAGAACACCCCGGGCCTGACGATCAAGCCGATCATCGACCTCGCAGGCCAGCACCACTTCAACGAAATGCATTTCGAGGACGCCGCGGTGCCTGCCAAGATGCTGCTCGGCAATGAAGGCGACGGCTGGAACCAGGTGATGAGCGAGCTCGCGTTCGAACGCTCTGGCCCCGAACGGTTCCTCTCCTCGATCGAGCTGCTTTACCAGGTGATCGAGATGCTCAAGGGCAGCCAGAGCGATGCCGCGCAGATCGTGCTGGGCCGGGTCACCGCGCGGCTCGCGGTGCTGCGCCGCCTCTCGCGCTCGGTCACTGCGATGCTGCAGGACAAGCAGGATGCCGGATTGCAGGCCTCGATCGTCAAGGATGTCGGCGCGGTGTTCGAGCAGGCGATGCCCGACATTGCGCGCGAGCTGATCGACTGCGAACCCGACCCCGCAGCGGCCAGCGCCTATGCTTCGGTGCTCGCCAACATCACGCTCAACGCGCCGAGCTGGTCCTTGCGCGGCGGTACGCGTGAAATCCTGCGCGGGATCATTGCACGCGGGCTGGGCACCCGCTGATCCGCGATCAAAATGCGCTGACAATCGACCAGCGGCACTTGCCCCGGATGGGATATGCGCGCAGTTTCCTGACACAACACCATCGCCGATCCGGAGCTGACCCATGGCCCTTCGCCGCACCATCCTCGCCCCCCTTCTCGCCATTTCCGCTGCGGCCGCGCTCGCTTCGTGCAACATGGTCGGGCACACCGCCCCGCAGCAGCCCTGGGCGCAATTTGCGCAAGTGACGATCGATGGCTGGTTGAAGGTCGATCCCGGTTTTGCGGTCTACCAGGGCGCGCACCAATACGATGGCAAATGGGCCGACTGGAGCGCGGCCGGCCTCAAGGCGCGCGGTGACTTCCTCCGCAAGGTGATCGATGATGCCGAGGCCTACACCGCGGTCAGTGGCAAGGAGAAGTTCGAGCGCGACTACATGATCCAGGTTGCCAAGGGCCAGTTGTTCTGGCTCGAAGTGGCCGACCAGCCGCACACCAACCCGGCCTTTTACGTCGGCGCGTTCGATCCCAACGTCTACCTGGCGCGCGAATATGCCGACCGGCCGACCCGCGCCAAGGCGCTCGCCAGCTTCCTCGAAGGGGTTCCGGCGGCGGCAGCGGCGATCAAGGGCAACCTCAAGGGCCCGCTCGCTGATCCGCTGGTGATCTACGGCACCTCGGCGTTCAGCGGCTATGCCGATTTCTACGGCAAGGACGTGCTCACCGCCTTTGCCGACGTGAAGGACGACGCGCTGCAGGCTCGCCTGAAGGACGCGGCGGCCAAGGCCTCGACCGCGATGGCCGACTTGTCGACCTGGCTCAAGAGCCAGCAGGGCGCCGACGCATCGTTCGCGCTGGGCAGCGACAAGTTCGCACAGATGCTCAACGATACCGAGGCGGTGAACATGCCGCTCGCCGATCTGGAAAAGGTCGGGGAAGCCGATCTCAAGCGCAACCAGGATGCGCTCAAGGCGGCCTGCGCCGAGTACACGCCGGGCCAGACGGTGCAGGCCTGCATGGCCAAGATGAGCGCGCACAAGCCGGCGGACAGCGCGGTTGCCGAAGCCACCCGGCAGATCCCGATGCTGACCGCTTTCGTGAAGGAAAAGGACCTTGTCACCATCCCCGGAACCGAGCAGGCGCTGGTCCGCCAGAGCCCGCCTTACAATGCCCAGAACGGGGCCTACATCGATCCGCCGGGGCCGCTCGAAAAGGGCATCCCCTCGATCTACTACATTGCCGCGCCCGATCCTTCGTGGCCTGCTGCTAAACAGGCCGACTACATCCCGGGCGTGGACGACCTAATGTTCACCTCGGTGCACGAGGTGATGCCCGGCCACTTCCTCCAGTTCCTCCACGCCAACCGCGCGCCTTCGGTGTTCGGGCGGATGTTCGTCGGCTATGCCTTCGCCGAAGGCTGGGCGCACTACAGCGAGGAGATGATGTGGGAAGCCGGGCTCGGCAACGGCGATCCCGAGATCCACATCGGCCAGCTCAGCAATGCGCTGCTGCGCGATTGCCGCTTCCTTTCGGCGATCCGCCTGCACACTGCGGGGATGACCGTGGCGCAATCGACCCAATTCTTCGAGAGCGCCTGCTTCCAGGATGCCGGCACCGCCGAACAGCAGGCACGCCGCGGGGCTTATGACCCCGCCTACCTCAACTACACGCTGGGCAAGCTGATGATCCGCAAGCTGCGCGAAGACTGGACCGCCGGCCACGGTGGCCGCGCCGGCTGGAAGGCATTCCACGATGCCTTCCTCGAATACGGCGGCCCGCCGGTTCCGCTGGTGCGCCAGGCCATGATGAACGAGGACAAGCCCAAGGCTGTGTTTTGACAAACTCCCTCCCCCTTGATGGGGGAGGGTTGCCAAGACTTGGCGGCTTTGCCGCCTAGTCGCGGCTGGGCGGGGGTGAAGGCGCAATCCGGCCGGCCGACACACCCCCTTCCAACTTCGACTAAGCTCCTACGTCGCCAAGGCTCAGTATCCTTCCCCCATCGAGGGGGAAGGGTTAGGTAGGCGCCATGACCGAACTTAAAATGACCTACGCGCGGTATCTCGCGCTCGATCAGCTGCTGGCAAGCCAGCACCCGCAGTCGGGCACCGACGACGAGATGCTGTTCATCGTCATCCACCAGACCAAGGAACTGTGGCTCAGCCAGATGATCCGCGAATTGCGGCTGGCCCTATCGCAAATCCGCGCCGACGCGCTGGTGCCGGCTTACAAGGCGCTCGCCCGGGTCAGCCGGATCCAGGCGGTGATGACGCTGAGCTGGGACGTGCTGGCGACGATGACGCCGAGCGACTACACCAACTTTCGCGAAGGGTTGGGGCCGAGCTCGGGGTTCCAGTCGGATCAGTTCCGCACGGTCGAATATATGCTCGGGCTGAAAGACGCGCGGTTTCTCGCCTATCAGGATGACCGGCCCGAAGCGCGCGCGGCGATGGAAGCGGCGCTCAATGCGCCGAGCCTGTGGGATGAGGCGATTGCGGCGGCGGCGCGGGCAGGGCTGCCGATCGCGGCGGAAGTGTTGTCGCGCGATGTGACCCAGCCGTACTGCGCGCATCCATCGGTCGAAGCTGCATTCCTCACCGTTTACCAGCAGCCCGAAAGGTACTGGGATCTCTACCAGCTCGCCGAAAAGCTGGTCGATCTCGACGATGCCATGGCGACCTGGCGGCACAAGCACGTGCTGACCGTCGAACGCGTGATCGGCGGCAAGCGTGGCACCGGGGGGACGGCGGGGGTGAGCTACCTGCACTCAACGCTGGGCAAGCGCGCCTTTCCCGAACTGTGGAGCCTGAGGACCGAGTTGTGATGAGTTCTGCTGTTGCAAACCCAACTCCGCTCATGCTGAGCCTGTCGAAGCACGCGCGCTGGGCAGGCCTCGCGCGCGGCCTTCGACAAGCTCAGGCTGAGCGGGGAATGGAATGAGTTACAAACACCTGTTCAGCCGTGCGCTGGAGGCGGCTCCCGGACGCTTGCACTTCGCCGCGCACAGCCACCACCTCTGGCCTGACGCAAGTTTCGCCGGACAGATGGCCGCGTGGGAAGATGCCGCGATGCTGGCCGACCATAAGTGGGACCGCATCTTTGCCGAGGTGATCCCCGAAGCGCAGCGGCACATCGCCACCGAGCTCGGCTTGCCGAATCCAGCGACCATCGCCTTTGCGCCCAACACCCACGAGTTCCTGGTCCGCATCGCCTCGGCCTTGCCGATGGCCCGCCCGCGCATTCTGGCGAGCGATGGCGAGTTCCACTCGTTCCGCCGCCAGTCTCAGCGCTGGGCCGAGGCCGGGCGGATCGCGCTGACCACGGTGCCGCTCGAGCATCTGGTTGAAACCGCGCAGGCCGGCGAATTCGACCTGATCTTCACCAGTCAGGTCCAGTTCAATTCCGGGCAGGCACTTTGCGACATTGAACGGCTGGCAGCCCTCGCTCACCCGGAAGGGCCATGGGTGGTGATCGACGGCTACCATGGCTTCATGGCCACGCCGACCGATCTTGCGGCGGTGGCGGACAAAGTCTTCTACCTCGCCGGCGGCTACAAATACGCGATGGCCGGCGAAGGCGTGGGCTTCCTCCACGCCCCGCACGGATTTGCGCCAAAACCTGAATACACCGGCTGGTACGCCGCCTTTGAAAGTCTGACTGCGGCGCAAGGCGAGGTTGGCTATGCGCCCGATGGCCGCCGCTTCCTTGGCAGCACTTTCGATCCCTCGGGCCTCTACCGGTTCAACGCGGTGCAGCGCATGCTAGCGCATGAAGGCCTGACGACTGCCGCGATTTCCGCGCAATGCGACGCGCTAAAGACACACTTCCTCGGCGCCAATGCGCTGCCGCAGCTTGAAGCCATCAGCGGACCGCAGGCACGTTTCCTGGCGCTAAAAGGGGAGATCGCACCGGCAATCCACGCCGCGTTGAACACGCGTGAAGTGGTTACCGACTTGCGCGGCGACGTGCTGCGCATCGGCTTTGCGCTCTATCACGATATTGCGGACGTCGACGCGCTGGTGGGCACGATCCGCGAGTTAACCTAACCCCGCCCGCGATACCCGGCCACACCCTGATCGGGCACCCACAGCCCTTCAGGCACCGCCCCGGACTGCCAGAACACGTCGATCGGGATCCCCCCGCGCGGGTACCAGTAGCCGCCGATGCGCAGCCATTTGGGTTGCATTTCGCCGACCAGCCGCTGGCCGATACCCACGGTCACGTCCTCATGGAACCCCGCATGGTTGCGGAACGAGCCGAGGAACAGCTTGAGGCTCTTCGATTCAACGATGGTATCACCGGGCGCATAGTCGATAACCAGGTGGGCAAAATCGGGCTGGCCGGTGACCGGGCACAGCGAGGTAAATTCGGGCGCGGCGAAGCGCACCAGGTACAGCGCGCCAGGGCGAGGATTGGCCACGAAATCGAGCACCGCGGCCTCGGGCGAGGCGGGCAGGCTGCTGGTCTGGCCGAGGTGGAGAGGTGTGTCTGCCATGCCACGCGCCATGCCCCGATCGCAGCGCCAGCACAAGTCGGCGGTTGGAAGGTCCAAGTTCACTTCCAATTCAGAGCATGAAGCGCTAGCGCGCGGACACGCGCAATCATGGGACGTTCGATGGTGAATTCGGGGGGCAAGGCGAAAGCGGTGACCGGCGCAGCCGCGCTGGCGCTGCTCAGCGTGCCTGGCGCATTGGCGGCGCAGACGCAAGCGGTGCCCGATTTCTCGATTCCCACCTCGCGCCCGACCAACAACCCGCGCGCGCAGGGCCCGGTTGACAGCGACGCTCCGATCATCCGCGTCCCGGCGCCGCGGCCCAGCCCGACGCCAAGTCCGGTTCCCGTGGCAAGCCCCACCACCGCTGCAAGCGCGCCCGTCGGGACTGCCCCACCCCCCCGGCAGAGCGCCCCCTCCCGCAGCACTGCGCCTGCACCGAGCACCGTGGTCGGCCCGGTGCCAAGCCCAGGTGCTGCCCCATCGCCCAGCGCCACCGCGCCCGGGATAACGCCCTTCCCGCTCCCCAGCAGCACTATTCCCGTACCGGCGCCGACAATCAGCACGATCGAGCCCCCCGCTGCCGAGGCCTCATCCGCCTCATTCTGGCCCTGGGTCGCCGGCGGTGCCGGACTGCTTGCCCTGCTGTTTGCGGGCCTGTGGTGGCGCAGCCGCCGCAGCGCCGAGGTCCCGCAGCTCGAATTCATCCCGCCCGTGGTCAAGGCCCCGGCAGCGGCGCCCGTTGCGGCACCGACCGCGCCCGTAGCGCTGCCCGAACCGAAGCTCGGCACCGCGCCGGTCGCCCCCCCGCAGACCGGTCTTGGCATCGCGCTCGAAGCGCGGCGGATGAGCGCCTCGCTGATGGCAACCACGCTCAGCTACACATTGACCCTGACCAACAATTCGCCAGACACGCTTTCAGCGTTGGCGATCGAGGGTGACATGATCGCCGCGCACGCCTCGCTTCCGCCCGAACAGCAGATCGCCAGCAGCAACCAACGGCTTGAACTGCGCCATGCACTCGTCACGCTGGCGCCGGGTGAGAGCGCCGAGTTCATGGGCGATTTCCGCTTGCCGCTCGCCTCGCTCAACCCGATCCGCGCCGGTGACGCCGCGTTCTTCGTGCCGCTCGCGCGCCTGCGGGTGGAAGCTAGCACCCCAGCGGGCGAGGCATTGGTCAAGGTGCAGACTTACGTCGTGGGCGAAACCGGCGACACTCCGGGCGCGGGGCTCCGCCCGTTCCGGCTCGACCTTGGCCCGCGGACCTACTCCAAGGTCGGGCAACGCGCGGTAAATTAGCCGCGCAAACCCCCTCGACGGGAAACCATCGCGCGGCTAGGCTTTTCGCAACTGCAGCGAGACGGGACCGCTGGCGGCCGGAATGGACTGCGCGAGGAGGACGCGAAAATTATGGATAGTCTGGTTACGACCGAATGGCTGGCGGGCGAATTGGGGGCAAGCGACTTGCGGATCGTCGATTGCACCAAGCATCTCGCTGGCACTGGCCGCGATGCGCTGGCCGAATACGAAGCCGGGCACATCCCCGGCGCGGTGTTTATGGACCTTGCCGACCTTACCGATACCTCGAACCCGGTCGAGAATATGCTGCCCTCGGCCGAGAAGTTCGCCAGCCGGATGCAGTCACTCGGATTGGGCGATGGCAGCCGGATCGTGCTCTACGATGACAGCGCGGTGAAGACCTCGGCGCGTGCGTGGTTCATGCTCAAGATGTTCGGTGCGCACGATGTCGCGCTGCTGGATGGCGGGATTGCGAAGTGGAAGGCCGAAGGGCGTCCGCTCACCCAGGGTAAGGAACAGCTGCGCCACCGCCACTTCACCGCCTGGCAGGATGATACGGGCGTCCGCACCAAGGCCGATGTGCTCGCCAATCTGCATTCGAAGGCAGAACAGGTGGTCGACGCGCGCGGCGCTGCACGCTGGTCGGGCGCCGATCCCGATCCGCGCCCGGGCATCGCTGCGGGCCACATCCCCGGCTCGATGAACGTCCCTTTCACCGACCTGTACAACGTCGATGGCACCTTCAAGGACAAAGCCGGCCTGAAGGCCGCGTTCGAGGCTGCCGGAGTCGATCTTTCGAAGCCGGTCACGACCAGCTGCGGCTCGGGCGTCACCGCAAGCGTGTTGTTGTTCGCGCTTAACCTGCTCGGCAAGGAAGACACTGCGCTGTACGACGGCAGCTGGTCGGAATGGGGTGCCGATCCGGATACGCCCAAGGCGACCGCCTGAAGACACATGGCTGGCGACCGGTCTGGAAAGC
Source organism: Novosphingobium sp. (assembly GCA_031410955.1). Taxonomy (GTDB): domain Bacteria; phylum Pseudomonadota; class Alphaproteobacteria; order Sphingomonadales; family Sphingomonadaceae; genus Novosphingobium. The sequence continues at coordinate 15,707 of JANOAD010000024.1, forward strand.
GGGGCACCGCCACCCGGCTGGTCGGCGCCGGGCGCAGGCCTGAGTGGACCGGCCCGGCGGTCAATCCCCCGGTCTGGCGCGCCAGTACCTACCTCTACGAAGATACCGCCGCGCAGGAGGCTGACCGCCTACCCAATGCCGACGGCCTGTTCCACTACGGCGCGCGCGGCGGGCCCACGCAGTGGGCGCTCTGCGACGCGCTGACCGAGCTTGAACCGGGCGCGGCTGGAACGATGCTATATCCGACCGGCCTCGCCGCGCCGGTGATGGCACTGCTGAGCGTGCTCAAGGCCGGCGATGAACTGCTGATATCGGACAACAGCTACGATCCGACCCGCTCCTTCGCGACCCGCGCGCTCAAGGACTACGGCATTTTGACCCGGTTCTTCGATCCGCTCGATGTTGATGGATTCGCGGCGATAATCGGCGCGAACAGTCGCGCAGTCCTGCTCGAAAGCCCGGGCAGCCTGACGATGGAACTGTGCGATGTCCCCGCACTGGCCAAGGCTGCCAAAGCGCGCGGGCTGGCCGTGCTGCTCGACAATACATGGGCCGGCCCCACGGGCTTTCAGGCGATCAGCCACGGCGTCGATCTGTCGATTCTCGCGCTGACCAAGCATGTCGGCGGTCATTCCGACGTGATGATGGGCAGCGTCACCGCGACTGCCGAATACTACCCTAAGTTGCGTAAGCGCTCCCTGATGCTGGGCCAGCAAGTCTCGCCCGACGACGCCGCGTTGGCGCTTCGCGGATTGCGCAGCATGGCCGTCCGGCTGGAGCGATCGACGCAGAGCGCGCTGACCATTGCCAAATGGCTGCAGCACCGCCCCGAAGTGGCCAGCGTTCTGTGCCCGATGCTCCCGGACGCGCCCGGGCATGCGCTGTGGCAGCGTGACTTCACCGGTGGCTGCGGCCTGTTCACCGTCGTGATGCAGGGCGGCAACCGTGCCGCACGCGACCGTCTGATCGATGCGCTCGAACTGTTCGGGATCGGGTACAGCTGGGGCGGCTATGAAAGCCTCGCTCTGGGCGTGCACCCCGAACGCGACCGCGCGGTCATGCCCTGGCCAGCAGACGACTACGCCGTCCGGCTGTGGATCGGGCTGGAAGACCCGGCAGACCTGATCGCCGACCTCGATCGCGGCCTTGCCGCCTGGGCGCGGTCATGAGCCTGGCGCGTGAAGCGGGCGAGGTGATCGCGCAGCTCGACGCGATCGGCTTCGATCTCGGGACTTACCACATCTCGCTGTACCGGACGCTGCTCATCGTCGTCACGCTGATCGCAGTGTTCGCCTTTGGCCGCCTCGCCGAAGCATTGTCCGGACGCTTTTTCGGGCGGATGCACCGGCTCGATCCGACCCAGCAGCTGCTGGGTCAAAAGCTGTTCAATATCGGCGCGTGGATCACGCTTGCGCTGGTCGGGATCGATTTCCTCGGCATCAGCCTGACCGCGCTGGCGGTGTTCTCGGGCGCGTTCGGTCTGGCCGTCGGCTTCGGTCTGCAGAAAACCTTCGGCAACCTGATCTCCGGGATCATCCTGCTGATGGACCGCTCGATCAAACCGGGCGACGTGATTGCTGTCGGCACCGGCGCGGACAAAATGGTCGGTCAGGTCAGCAAGATCGGCATCCGCGCGGTTTCAGTGGTGACCCGCGACAAAATCGAGTTCCTGATTCCCAACGAGGTACTGATGACCTCGACGGTCGAGAACTGGTCCTATTCGAGCCACGACGTGCGGGTCCGCGTGCCGGTGCCGGTCGCCTACGGATCGGACCTCAAGTTGGCCGAGCAACTGCTGCTCGAGGCCGCGCGCGAAATTCCCCGAGTCCTCAATCGGCGCGAACCGCAAGTGTGGCTGTCCTCGTTCGGCGAAAACGCCGTGGTTTACGAAGTCCAGATGTGGATCGAAGACCCCGAAGACGGGCTCGGCAACCTGAGATCCGACCTGCTCAAGTCGGTCTGGGCCAAGTTCCAGCAGGGCGGGGTCGAAATTCCCTTCGCGCAGCATGACATCAGGGTGAAATCCTGGCCCGAATTCCCCGGACAAGCGCCCGCGGAAGCAACGGCAAAGAAGGCCGCAGAAAGCTGATCTAGGCCCCGGCAAAGGCAATCTGGCTGGCGGTCTGGCGCGCGGCGCGCCATTTGCCGCAGCATGAGCACGAAAACCGCCAATTCCGTTACCCCACCGGGCAAGGTCTGGCTGGTCGGCGCCGGTCCCGGCGATCCTGACCTGCTGACTTTGCGCGCCGCGCGGCTAATCATGCGCGCCGGGCTGATCGTCCACGATGGGCTGGTCGATCCAGCGATCCTCGCGCTGGCCTGCGCCGGGGCCGAGCTAATCTCAGTGGCCAAGCAGCGCTCACGGCATACCTTGCAGCAGGATGAGATCAACGCCCTGCTGGTGCGCGAAGCCCGCGCCGGGCGCGAGGTCGTGCGCCTCAAGGGTGGCGATCCGTTCATCTTCGGGCGCGGCGGCGAAGAGGCCGAGGCTTGCCATGCAGCGGGTGTAACAGTGGAAGTGGTGCCGGGGATCAGCGCGGCGATCGGCGCTGCTGCGGCGGCACAGATACCGCTCACTCACCGTGCCAGCGCCTCGATCGTCAGCTTCGTTGCGGGACAGTGCAAGGGCCTGACCGAGCAGGATTGGACCGGCCTTGCCGGACCGGGACGGACCTTGGTCATCTACATGGGCGTGGCCACCGCTGAGGCGATCGCCGAAAAATTGATCGCTGACGGGCTCTCTCCTGCAATCCCCGTGGCCGTGATCGAAAACGCGACACGCCCCGGCATGCGCGTGTTGCGCGCTTCGCTGGCTGGGCTTGCAGACCTGGTCGCGAGCCATCGCATCAAAAGCCCGGCGCTGATCGTGATCGGCAAAGTCTGCGCCGCACAGGACGATGCGCAGCTAAGCACCCTCGCGCTGGAGGCCCAGGCATGAAGATCCTGACCGGAAATGACCTGAAAAGCGGCGCAGTCACCTGGTGGGACGGGGTGCAGTGGTCGCTCCACGTGGAGGATGCGGTCGATGTCGGCGAACACGCCGATACGATCCTCGCCCGCGAAAGCGCTGCGCGGCGGGTCAACGCCGCCTATGCGATCGAGGCGGAGCGCGAAGAAGGCGGGATCCGGCCCGCGCATATCAAGGAACGGATCCGCGCGCTCGGGCCGACGGTCCGCCCCGACCTGACACTGAAGCCGGCCGATCCCGCTGCCGGGCAATGGGTGATCTGATGTATAAGTACGACACTTACGACCAGGCGATGGTCGATGCGCGGGTCGAGGAATTCCGCGACCAGGTCGGGAGGCGCTTGGCGGGCCACTTGACCGAGGACCAGTTCAAGCCGCTGCGGCTGATGAACGGGCTGTACCTGCAGTTGCACGCCTACATGCTGCGCGTAGCGGTGCCTTACGGCACGCTGAGCGGGGTGCAGATGCATGCGCTGGGCGACATCGCCGACAAGTACGACCGCGGCTATGGCCACTTCACCACCCGCCAGAACATCCAGTATAACTGGATAAAGCTCGACGAAGCACCTGATATCCTTGCCGATCTGGCCAAGGTCGAGATGCACGCGATCCAGACCAGCGGAAATTGCATCCGCAACACCAGCAGCGACCAGTACGCCGGGGCCGCAGCAGACGAAGTGACCGATCCGCGCCCCTATGCCGAGCTGATCCGCCAGTGGAGCACCTTCCACCCCGAATTCAGCTATCTGCCGCGCAAGTTCAAGATGGCGGTGATCGCCAGCAATACCGACCGTGCGGCGATGCGGCTGCACGATATCGGGATTCAGATCGTTAAGAACGGTGCGGGCGAGCTGGGTGCGGCATTCTACGTTGGCGGCGGCATGGGCAGAACCCCGATGATCGCGCCGCTGATCAATGGCTTCGTGCCGCTGGATCAGTTCATCACATATGCCGAGGCCTGCCTGCGCGTTTACAACCGCCACGGCCGCCGCGACAACAAGTATAAGGCGCGGATCAAGATCCTCGTCCATGAACTGGGCAAGGACGAATACACCCGCCAGGTTGAAGCCGAATTCGCCCACCTTCTCGGCCAGAACATAGCCCCCCCGCTGGCCGAGCTGGAGCGGATCAAGGCGCAGTTCGCCGATCCGCCGTTCGAAGCCGGGATCGCTGATGAGTTGGACCGCAGCGATCCCGACTTTGCGCTGTGGACCGACAACAACTGCGTTACCCACAAGGCCCCAGGTTACATCGCCGCGACGATCAGTCTCAAGCCCACGGGCGGTATCCCCGGCGA
>JANOAD010000025.1:0-20848 GCA_031410955.1 Novosphingobium sp.
CGAAATCGAACTCGCCCTCGCAGACCAGCGCGGGATCGTAAGCGATGCCGACCCGTTCAAGCGCGCGGCAATATCCGGTCAAGCGGTCCATCGAACCCATGTGATTGGGGTGGCCCTTGATGAACCCGATCCGCCGGTGCCCGCAGTTGATGATGTGGGTGGTCATGTCGTCGGCGGCCTGGGCGTCGTCCATGTAGACCGAGCTGGTCAGCGCATGGTTGGTGCCCGGCGAGATGCGCACGAAGGGCACCTTCATGGCTTCCAGCGTACGCAGCACCGCGTCGCAATCGGTCACCGGCGAGGAGAGGATGATCCCGTCGACGTGAGTCTCGGAAATCAGCCCGCGGACCTGTTCGCCGACAGCGGGATCGGCGACGTCGACCGGCTGGGCAAGCAGGCGGATGCCTTCCGCCTTGCAGGCTTCCCAGCACCCGGTCTGGATCTGGAACATATAGTAAGGGCTATGGTTGTCGTAGATCAGCGCCACTTGGCCCGACTTTGAGCCGGACAGGATCCGCGCAGCGATACTCGGACGGAAATCGAGCGCCTTCATCGCCTCGTCGACCCGCGCCTTGGTGTCGGTGCTGACATAGGGATGGCCGTTGAGCACGCGGCTGACGGTCTTGACCGCCACCCCTGCGCGCGCGGCGACATCGCGGATGTTGGCGCGCTCGCTCATGCGCCGCGCGCCGCTGGTAGCCCGGCGAATATTTCCGCAAAGTGGCTGTCCGAGCGGACAAATACGGGCGGTACGCCGATCGGTGCGGGCACCACATGGGTGCCGGGCTGGTAGACCTTGCCGGTCCACAGGTGCCGCCATGGCATGTCGCCGGGAAGCACCACGTGCCGCTCTGTCGCGCCCTGTTCGATCACCGGAGCCACCACCATGTCGGCACCGTAGAGGAACTGGTCCTGTACCGTCCAGAGCGCGGGATCGTCGGGGTAGTGCAGGAACAGCGGACGCTGCGCCGGGAGCCCCTGCGCCTGGGCCTCATCGCACAGGTGGCGCACATAGGGCGCGAGCGCGGCATGGACCCGGCTCCAGCGGGCGAAGCAGGCCAGCAGTTCGGGGGTGGAATCGTATTGGAGGTTGTCGTCAGGCCGGTTGCCCTCGTGGCTGCGCATGACGGGGGCAAAGGCGGCCAGCTCGCACCAGCGCAGCATCAGTTCTTCGCTGCGCACATTGCCGAGCAGCGAAGTATAGCCACCGCAGTCCGAGTGGCTGTAGGCATTGCCGACCAGCCCGGAAGAAAGCGCGGCGGTGATCACCGTGCCGATCCCGTCATGGCGGGTGAAATCAACCGACTGGTCGCCCGCCCAGAGCAGCGGACAATGCGCCTGCACGCCCGAAAAGCCCGCGCGCATGAAAAACACCGCATCGCCGGTCTTGTTACGGCTGGCGAGCGCCTGGGAGTTGACTGCACCCCACAACTCCGGCCAGCGATTGTGCGCTTCCATCGGGTCCGATCCATCGGCGAGCCGCACGTCGGTGGGCAGGTATTCACCGAAATCGGCCATCCATCCCGCGATCCCGATATCGAGCATTTCGCGGCCCAGAACTTGCTCGGCGAACCAGTCGCGCGTCTCGGCCCGGGTGAAATCGAGCACCCCGGCTTCGAACTCGCCGAAATCGACGAGGTTGGGCTCGTCACTGTCCTGGCGCAGCGCAAAGTGTCCGCCTTCGAGCGCCGTCTCGTAAAGGATGCCGTCATTGGCGAGGTAGGGATTGGCATAGGCGAGGAAGCGGATGCCGCGCGCCGCCAGCGCCGCGATTTTGCCCGGCAAGTCGGCGAAGCGTTGCTCGCTGCGCCGCCAGTCCCAGAACAGGCGGCGGCCGAAGCTCGTTTCGCGCACCCCGGCCCAGTCTTCGCACCACAGACCGGACACAGCAGTTCCGGCTTCGATGAATTTCTCAAGCCGCTCGAAGCTGCGCAGCCCGTCCTTCAGGCCAACCACTGCCCCGCCGATGATCCAGTCGGGCAGCGGCGGCTGGCGGCCGAAGCGGTCGGACAAGATGCCAACGAGTTCCTGCGGTCCTTCGGCTGCGAACAGTTCGAACCGCTCGGTATTGCTCCACACCTCAACCTGGTGCGCTGCCGGGTCGGTAAAATCGAGCACCGAATAGCAGCTGGCATCGAGATGAACGCCAAGCCAGCGCGAGGTCAGGAAAGTGGGCTGGGGGTAATTGGTGGTCCAGTAATCGCCGCCGGCCATACCCGCCGCGTCCATTGCCCGCGTCAGCTCGGTTGACTTGTCGCGGCCCACCCCGGGCTCACTGGTCCACATCGGGAAGGACCGGCCATTCAGCGCGAGGTAGCTCATTTGCTCGCCGCCGCCCCACACGGCCTCGCCCGGCTCGGCGTGGAAGCGCAGCCACAGCCGGTTGAAGGACGAATCGCTGGTTTCAACCACCAGCGCGCCCTGTTCGATCCGCAGCTGCGCCACCTCGGTCCCGTGGTGCAACAGCTGTGCAACGTTGTGCAGGACCTGGCACTCAAGCGGCTCGATGAGGTCCAAAGGATTGTCTTCGATGCGGAAATTGCCGCGCAGCATGGTAATTTCGGGTGCGCCACGGGCGATTCGCAGTGCTGGGGCATCGCGGCGATGACGCACGATCAGGCGGTCTGCGTAGCGCAGATCGAAGCCCTGTTCATCCTCGCAAAAGCGCAATTCCACGCCGAATTTCCCTCATCCTGAGCCGCCTGTTGATTTTTTGCCACAGGCTGACCGGTAAATATGACACCGCTTGACATATCGGCCCTGCGGACGCAATTCAAGCATTCTGGTGCAGACGCCTTGACGTCGGCTGCGCTGTGTTGCCGGACGGTGCGGAGATGCTCGCCGGTGTGAGGGAGAACAGTTTCATGAAGACCTTGCTGCGTGCAACATCCGCCATGCCGCTCGCTGCGTTCGCGCTTGCCGCTTTCGCTGCCCCGGCTCTTGCCCAGACCGCCCCGGCTGCAGATTCTGCTGCCGAAGCCGACGATGCCGCCCCTGGCGAAATCGTCGTAACCGCGCAAAAGCGCTCCGAAAGCCTGCAGCGGGTACCGCTTGCGGTCTCGGTGCTGTCGGGCGAAAGCCTGGCGCAAAGCTCGCGTCCGTCGATCGAAAGCGCGGCGCAGATGGTGCCCTCGCTCAACTTCCTCAAGTCGGGCACCACGCTCAACCAGACGATCTTCCTCCGCGGGGTCGGCACTGCGACCTTCTCGATCGCGGGTGAACCTTCGGTGTCGACCGTGGTTGACGGTGTCGTCTACGCCCGCTCGGGCGAGGCATTCAGCGACCTTGTCGATATCAAGCAGATGGAAGTGCTGCGCGGGCCGCAAGGCACGCTGTTCGGCAAGAACGCTTCGGCCGGCGTGATCAACATCACCACCCAGATGCCCGAGCACAAGCTGGGCGGCAGCTTTGAGGCAAGCTATTTCGATCGCAACGAATTCCGCGTCAAAGGCGCAGTCAACCTGCCGCTGGGCGAGGACCTAGCCGCGCGCATGACCGCCTTCTACGGCGACTATGATGGCAACATCCGCAACCTCACCACCAACCAGTGGGTCAACGGTTACAAGCACTGGGGTCTGCGCGGGCAGCTGCTCTACGATCCTGGCAACAACTTGAAGCTCTATTTCGCCGGCGATTATCACAAGAACGACGACGATTGCTGCGCCGACATCATCGCCACCCCCACCGCGACCCTGACCGGCACCACGGTGTCCTACACGACCACTTCGCCGGTCTTCACCGCGCTGCCGACCCCGCTGTTCGCGAATACGCGCCAAGTCCGCCAAGACCTTGTCACCTCGACCAAGGAAGAAGGCTGGGGCATGTCGATGCAGGCCGATGTGGGTCTGGGTGAAAATACGCTGACCAGCATCACCGCCTATCGCAAGTACGACAACACCGAAATCCGCGACGGGGACTGGCTCGACCGGGCCTATACCTCGACCAACGGCACGACCACGACCAACTTTGGCCAACTCCATGACCGCGGCCCTCAGACCAGCAACACCTTCACGCAGGAACTGCGCCTGACCTCACCAGGCAACCAGCCGCTTTCGTGGGTTGTGGGCGGATTTTACTCACGCGCAAAGTCGGAACGGATCTTCACCCGCAGCGACGTCGTCTGCGCGCCGATCGTCGGCGCCCCGACCAACGTGCTGATCCCCTGCGGCAGTGCGAACGCCCAGCCGTCGACCTTCCCGACGGCGACAGCGGACTTCGGTTCGACGTTCAAGAACTATGCGCTGTTCGGCCAAGCCACGGCCCGTGCAACCGATAACTTCCGCGTGATCATGGGCATCCGTTACAGCCACGATGAACTGTCGGTGTTCCACAGCCGCAACACCACGCTGTCGGGCCCGGGCATCCAGCCGAGCTTCCCAGTGACCACTACCGGAACCGGGGCACCGGCGACGTTGTTCACCGCATCGACCAAGAAGGACAACGTCTCGGGCAAGGTTGCGCTGCAGGCTGACCTGTCGCGCAACGTGATCAGCTACGTAAGCTATGCCCGCGGCTACAAAGGCCCGGCCTACAACGTGTTCTTCAACCTGACCGCGACCGGCACCAACGTGATTGAAGCCGAAACATCGGACGCGTTCGAACTGGGCCTCAAGAACACCCTGCTGGACGGTGCGCTGACGCTCAACATCGCGGGCTTCTATGCCAAGTATCACAACTTCCAGGCGAACAACCCCGATCTGGTAGCTGGGGTGCCGGTTACCCGCTTCACCAATGCGGGTGAGGTTTCGACCCGCGGCGTCGAACTCGACATGAATTATCGTCCGACGCGCGATTTCACGATTAGCGGCGGTGTCGCCTACACCGATGCGCACGTAAACAAGTTCAAAGCCGCACCGGGCGCAACCGCAATTGTGCCCCCGGGCACCCCGCTCGGCTTTGCGCCGAAGTGGAAAGGTTCGCTGGCGATGGATTACCGCGTGCGCACCGGCGGCTTCGCTGACGTTTCGCTTGGCGGACAGATGAGCTTCCAGTCGAGCCAGCTTGAATTGTTCTCTGACGTTTTGCTCAAGCGGCTGGTTGGCACGCAACCGGGCTATGCACTGGTCAATCTGCAGATTGGGCTGGTTGATCCCGACGACAAGTGGAAGCTGACCTTCCAGGTTCGCAACGTGTTCGATCAGGCTTACGCGGCGGCCATCCCGGATACCGGGCCCAGCGGCAGCTATCGCTACCAGATCCCGCGCGATGCCGATCGCTATTGGGGGGTCACCGGCAAGATCAGTTTCTAGAGCCGAGCTGGGTACCAGACGGGTCGCAACTAAGGCCCCGGCATCGCAAGTGCCGGGGCCTTAGCATGTCCGGATCAGATCAGCTCATCTTCCGCCACGATCTTGGGCACCAGCAGATGGACCCATGCCAGCGCAAGCAGATAGGCGACCGCTGCGCCGAGAAATAGCGGCTGGTAGCCGTATCCGCCCAACAACAGGAGCCCAGTTGCTTTCTGGATGCCGGCCCCGGTCAGGTTGCCCGCTATCGCTCCAATCGCCATTACTGTCGCAACCCGTGTCGCAGGGATTGCGTCTGCGGCAAAGCCGAAGATGTTGGTCGAAAAGCCTTGATGCGCGAACAGCCCGAGCCCGATCAGAGCCGCCGCAGTCCACGGACTGGCTGCACTGAGCGCAAAGGGAATGGGCAGGATCACCAGCGCGAACAGCAGCATCGCGGTCTTGCGCGCGGCGTTGACGCTCATCCCTCGCGACAGCAGCGCCGGGAACAGCGATCCGCCGCACAGTGCACCGATCGCAGCCAGAGTGAAGGCCAGCGCGGTCGGCCCGATCAGTTCCTCCTGGCTGAGGTTGAACACCTTGTGAAACAAGTCGGGCAGCCAGAAAGTGAAGAACCACCAGAACATGTCGGTGATCGCCTTGGCTCCGGCAATCGCCCAGGTCTTGCGATCGGCCAATGCTTCGCGGATCGCCGGGCGGGCCTGTTCGGTTCCCGCTGCACGGGCGATTGGGTGGAGGTTGCGGGTCCCGGCAATCCAGAAGGCCAACCAGATGAAACCGAGCGCGCCGGTGACCAGAAACGCGGCTTGCCAGCCAAAGGCGACAGCAAACGGCACCACCGTTAGCGGGGCGAGGATGTTGCCGATATTGGGTGCGGTGTTGACGATCCCCACTGCCATCGAGCGCAGTTTAATCGGCAGGAACTGCGCCGCCGATTTTACCGCAGCCGGAGTGTTGACCGATTCGGCTCCAATGAGAACCACGCGCGCGGCGATGAATTGGGTAACGTTAGCGGCGAAAGCGTGCGCCATCCCGGCCAAACTCCACAGCGCGACTGCGGCACCGTAGGTGCGCTTGACTCCAAAGCGATCGATCAACCAGCCGACAAATAGCAACGCAAAAGCCGCAGAAAACTGAGACGCGGTAGCTAAGTCGGAGAATTCGGCATCGCCCCAGCCGTATGCCTGCTCGATGGTCGGTTTGAGCAGCGAGAGCACCTGGCGGTCGACATAGTTGATGATCGTGCCGAAGAACATCAGCGCGATCAGCAGCCGCATCGAGGTATTAGCCGCTTCGCTGCTACCGGCGGGTCCCGCGGTTGGGGATGATTGTATTTCCATGGCGGTCTCCCGGGTCGCTCGTGCTTCGAGGCACTTCGGAGCAGCAGCATAGTGGCCGTGCGGCGCAAGGGAAGTGCATTGTGACACCGGCGGACAGAGTCAGCCCGCACTCGCCAGATGTCCGCCGGGGAAATTTCGATACCCATCTGGTGGCTACGCTGAAGTTCATGCACGTTGGCGGGCCGGTCGAGGGCAAAGGCCGGATGGGAGACGAAGCGATGACAGATGCCGCCACGCAAGGTGCAGGATCGGGCGCGAAAGTATCCGCCGGTCCTACTCTGGGGGTGAAACTGGCCTACAGCCTTGGCCAGGCCGCGCAAAACGGTGGCTTCGATGCCGCGATCGGGTTCATTTTCTTCTACTATTCGGCGGTGCTCGGACTGCCCGGAAGTCTGGTCGGCGCCGCGCTGGCGGTGAGCCTGGCCTTCGATGCCGTGGTCGATCCGCTGGTCGGTTCATGGTCGGACAACCTGACTTCGCGGCTCGGCCGGCGGCTGCCGCTGATGATCCTAGCGATTCCGTTCATAACGGTGTCGATCGGCTTGTTGTTTTCGCCGCCCGCCGGCTTCGGACAGTTCGGCCTGTTTGCCTGGCTCGCGGTCATGTCAGTCGCGGTGCGCAGCTTCATTTCGCTGTTCAATGTGCCCTACATCGCGCTCGGGGCCGAGATGGCCAGCGGCTATGCCGAACGGACCAGCGTCGTGGTTTACCGCGCTTTTGCGGGGATTTGCTCCGGGGTGGTGGTCACCGCGATCGGCTTTTCGGTATTCTTTGCAAATGGCGGTTTGCAGCGCGCCGATGGCTATCCGGGGTTCGGCTGGTCGGTTTCGCTCCTGCTGTTGGTCTGCATGACGATCTGCTGCCTTGGCGTGCGCCGCTACGCCGCCGCTTTGCCCCAGCCCGAAGCCACCGGACACGGGTTGCTGCGCCGCCTGCCCTCCGAACTCAAGGAGATCTTCGGCAACCGTTCGTTCCGCCTGCTGTTTGTTTCGGCGGTGGTCCTGTTCATCGCCATCGGCGTCAACATGAGCCTCAACAACCATGCCTTCGTGTACGTTTGGCAGATGAAGAGCGAGAAGATCCAGTTCATCGGCTATGCCTATCTGGTGGGCATCCTGCTGGGCGTGGTCGGCGCGCCGTGGCTGCAGCGACTGATGGAAAAGAAGAACGTCGTCATCATCGGATTCTTGCTGCTGATCGGCAACTGGCTGGTGCTGCAGGGCTTGATGCTGGCCGGCATCTATCACCCGTTGGGCGAGGCGGCGCTGGCGCCGATGCAGTTCAATTCCTTTGTTGCCGGGATCGGGACCGGCTTTGTCTCGGTCGCCTATCCCTCGATGATGGCAGATGCCGCGGATGAGCACGAATACCTTTACGGTCAGCGCCGCGAGGGGCTGTACTTCGCGGGCCTGGGCTTTGCCGGCAAGGCGGCCACGGGGCTGGGCGTGATGGTCGCTGGCGCGGCGCTCGACCTCATCCAATTTCCCCGCTCGGTCGGGCACGAAACCGCGGCAGCATTGCCGGAAACGATGCAGTTCCGCCTCGTGTCGATCTGGGGGCCGGTCCCCGCGGTGATCGCGGTCGCAGCCCTGCTGATCCTGGCCTCATACAGCATCACCCGCGCCCGGCACGACCGGATCGCCAGCGAGTTGCAACGCCGAAAAGGCTAGATCTGCACGCTGGTGAGCCCCGGCATAGATCCCAAAGGAAAGGCAATTGTATACCTTGCAAACAAGGTCCGTGCTGATATGAAATCGGCATGTCCCCATGGTCCCCCGAATCAATCCTCTTCGGAATTGGCGCGGCCATAATGGCAATAGATCAAGCTCTCTCGTCGTCGCCTTCGATCAAGGCTCGGTTCCCCAACCTAGCCATTCCCGGCCCGGTGAAATTTGCACCGTTTGTCCTTTGGCTCGCTGCTCTAGTTTTCTGGTGGATTGGCCCGGTCCTGCCAAGCGGGTCCGATACGGCAACTTTCGTAACTGGAGTAAACCTAAAGGCGTTGGAAGAACGGAGAGCGGGTTCAACGAGCTTTGAATACAGCCAACTCGAAGCGCCCTTTCATGGCGCGCCAGTCACAGTCAAAGGCACGGTAAAAGACTTATCCCAAGATGACGGTATCGCTGTAGTTTACCTTGACGATACCTCCGAGGGATATGGGATCGACCTGAGATTTCGTCGCGAAACGTCCAGTCCGGTTTTCCGGCTTCGGCGAGGAAACGTTTTAGTTGCAAGGTGCGAATTTAGCTCGATGGCCCACGTTCTCGCGTTTCTGAATAAGTGTGAACTTACTTCAAGCTCTTAGGCTCAGGCTTAGCCTTCACAACCCGCTTCAACCGCTCGTCCCAATGCGTCTCGCTCTCGTCCGCGTCATGCTCGCGGGCGGCTTCCTTGAACTTGTCGAGCTGGGATTTTTCAGTGCTTTGTTGGGTCATCGAGCATTCCTAGCTGCCGATATTTGTTCGGAAGGCATTCGGTGTCCCGCCCTTGAACGACCATCACCCCAAGTTTCTCCAACGCGACCTTGTGGTTGAAGAGGCGTCCAAACCGACCATTCGCAGTGATGAACTCTTCGCACTTGCCCGATATGGCTGAAGCTACATGAATGGCGTCGGCCCCTTTGAGATTGACTCCGTGCACCCAGCGCAAATCCCTTGCGTCAGTGGCGACAAACGGCGTCATTTGCACTAGCTCAACATAGTCGCCCGACATTAGCAGCTTGTTTAGAAGGGTCTGGACTGGAACAGAAGCATCGCCATCCCCGGCATGGGTGCACTCAGCAATCGTCAGCGTCGAGGTAAGGACTTTTATTTCTTTATCGCGGTGAGCTTCCAGTAGTCGTTTCGTAAGCCACACATCACTTTCCCGCTCTGGAGGGAGAGTCTTACCCAAATCCGCCTTCACCATGTCGATGAAAGCGGTGGAATCTAGATACACTCTCCGCAAGCTAGTCATCAATCCTCATCATCGTCGAGATACGAAGCCTCGAACGCCGGGAAAGCACCAAGCAACGAGTCAAATTCTTGCGGGGACATCATATCCATTTTTTCAATCCGCTCGGCTTTTAGTTCGGTCGCTTTTCTCGTTACCCGATCATACGAGAGCAAACCAGAAACCATCAGAGTGGTCGTTCGCTCTTGGACTGCACGAGCAACCTGCTCATACATGGAGCTTGGATAAAAGACTTTCACAAAGTCGTCGCTCGCCAATTCGCGAAGCGCAAAATGAGGGTCGCGAGCTTCTTTGAACCAAGAATGGATAATGCCCTGAACCGCTCCATGTGCGGCAATTGGCTGCTCCATAGCCCTACGGATTGAGGATAGCGCGGTAAACGTAATGTCCCGCCACTTTGGAGTTTGGGCATGTGGGGAGAGAATACCCATTCGGATAATCTCGTCAGGATCAATGAGGCTTCCAATTTTGGCATACTCCAACGCCGTCGCATCACTTATGCGACCGTTGAGGCCCTCATTGTCTGGATCGTAGTCTGCTAGCAATTCGAGTCCGCCTGCAAACAGTTGGGCCACCGCCGGAGACACCTCGGCAGGCAACTCCGCCTGATATTCCACCGAACTATTCTTGAAGTCCGCCGCCAACCACTCGCCAGGCTTAGTCTCTACCCCGTTGTCTGCGGCAAGAGCGCGCAGAAACTTCTCAGTCTGTTCGGCAATCCGACCAAGCTTCGCCATAGGCGCACCATGCCGTCCTTGGTTTATGACGAAACGGACCTTTAACCGGGCCAAATCATGATGCCTCTCAATCGTGCGAGGAGATTCTAAAGCACTCACGAATCGACGTAAAGCATTCGTTTTATGCTTATTTCTCCGGCGATTAGGGCGACTTTCAGTGCCTCGCCGGGGTGACGGTTGACTAACTAGCTGCTGTATAGGTCAGGCGCTTGCCGACGATACCGTGCAGCGCCATGCGCGAACGGTCAGGATCGTTAAAGCCAAGCGCAACGCGGTGATTGTAGCGGAACTCAAACTCGGCAAGATAGCGGTGCAGGTGTTGTTCGCCGCAGTGCTGGAACACACCCTTCATGCCGCGCTTAAAGATGCTGAAATAGCCTTCAACCGTGTTGCTGTGGATGCTGCGATCTTCAAGGTTCACGTATTCGCCGCGACCGTGGCTGGTCGTTCCGTGGCCCGCAAAGTGGTCCTTGAGGTGGCGATAGCCGCTGTGCTCGTCCGTCATAATGCGCGCTTCGCGGGCTACGTTGTCGAGCACGATGGGAAGCAGCGTCTTGGCGTTCACGTCGTCAATCACCATCGTGCGCGCCTTGCCGCTGTCCCGGTCAACCAGCGCCAGCACCTTCATCTTGTGATGGAAGGCACGGCGCTTCTCGGCACCCTTCAAGCGACCGATGAAAGTCTCGTCAACCTCGACAATGCCACCGGCACCGCCGAACGGGGTGAGATCGTCCGAGCGCATGGCTTCACGGATACGGTGCGCCAGAAACCAAGCCGACTTGTAAGTGATCTCAAGGATGCGGTGCAGCTGATGGGCGCTGATACCCTTCTTGCTGCTGGTCATGAGGTAAACAGCCTGCATCGCCTTGTGCAGCGGCAAGCGCATATGTTCGAACACGGTGCCGACCTTCACGGTGAACTGCTTCTTGCAGTCACCGCAGCGCCACAGACCTTCGCGGATGCGCTTGGCCGGGTTCGCCTTCACCTTCGTAATCCGGCCAACGCCGCCACAGTGAACGCACACCGGGCCGTCAACCCAAACGATCTTTTCGAGGTGGGCGTAGGCAGCTTCTTCGCTGTGGAATTCGGGGCGGGAAAGAACGGACATTGGGCTTAACTCCTGATAGGAGTCTTATGTCACATACTCACCGTGTTTGCAAGGTATATAATCGCCAAAGGAAAAGGGCGCCCGGTTCGCACCGGACGCCCTTTCCTCGGGTGGTAGGTTAAGTCTTAGAAGCGGAAGCCCGCGCGCATGCCGAAGCCGGTAGTGTCACCGACGTTGGCCCAGGCGCTGATCAACGGCCCGCCCTTGTTGCCGCCGCCGATACCGGCTTCGATCCGCGCCCAGGTGCCCTTGTTCGCGCCGTCGAGGGTCGAAGTGGCAAGCCCGCTCCGCAGCAGGTAGCTGTTGCTGTCGCGGAACTCATGGAACCCGCGAACTTCGATGAACGGAGCAATTCCGCCAGCGAAGGTCGCCCGGGCATGGGCCTGGCCGCGCTCGCTGGTCAGCTCGTCGCGGGCGAACGCGATGTTGCCGAAGTTGAACGAATCGAAGTTCGAATGGACGTAGGCAAAGCCGACGCCGAGGTCGAAGTTGATGTTGTCCATGCCCCCGGTGCGCAGGCCGATTTCGCCTTCGATACCATCGGTGCGCGAATGTGGCTGGGCAAAGCCATTGGCGATCGCGCCGTTGGTGTACATCGTACGCAGTTCGTCACGCTTGACCAGAACCCCTGCATAAAGGCCGCTGGTCATGCCGAACTGGGCATAGGCACCGTAGTTGTGGCCTTCGGTCCGGATCAACGCGGCAGTCGGGGTTATCCCCTTGGCGCGTTCGTAACCCCCGGTGACGCCGATCACGAAGTTCGAGGTGCCGAAGTCGAGGCCGCCCTGGGCACCGTAGATGTCGGTGCGGATGCGGTCGGACACGGTGAAGTTCGAACCGAACGCCGTTGCCGAGCGGCTTGCGTCGCCCGAGGTCTGGCGTTCACCATAGAGCTGCGCCCAGATACCCAGCGGGTGGCTGCGTTCCTGACCATAGCTGATCCGGCGTGCAGTGGCGTACGAGCTGTAGGCATCCGCCGAGCTGTACCACAGGTCGTGCAGCTGGCGCCCGACGAAGACCGTGTCGAAGATCCGGGCATCGGCGGTCGAGACCAGGAATGCGTCACCGCCGCGAACCTGGATGCCATAGTTGATCAGACCCTGCTGGACGTTGCCGCCAAGCACGAACTGGCCCGCAGTCAGGTTGTTGAGCGACGAGTCGACGATCAGCGGCCCGGTCAGGTCGATCACCGGGTTGACGAAGTTCGCCAGCACGGTGGTAGTCCCGGTGGCGGTGCCGCCGATGACCAGCCGGTCGGCGAGGTTGACCCCGTTGGTGCCGACCACGTCGATCCCCAACGAAGCGCCGCCGGTGGCGACGTAGTTGGTGCCCGTGAGGGTGATCACGTCGTTGGCCGCGCCATCGCGCATGTCGATCAGGCCCGAGTTGTTGAAGGTCTCGAGACCGAGGATCGAGGCGTTGCCAGCAAAGCCAGTGAGCGTACCGGAGTTGTTGAGCACGTCAGTTCCGGCAAGGAAATCGAGCGAAGCCGGTAGGGCGAAGGTGCCCTGGTTGTTGAACGTGTCATTGCCAGTGGTGAAGGCCAGCGGACCATTGATCCGGCCTGCCGAGCCCAGGGTCAGCGTGAACGGACCGCCTGCCAGCACCGTGTACGGTGTGGTGCCAGTGCTGTTGGACAGCGTCCCGTTGACGATCAGGGTGTTGCCGGCGGTACCGGCCAGATTGACGCCCTGAACGCCGGTCACGGTGTTGCCAGCGGCAATGTTGACCAGCGCGGTCCCGGCAGTGGTGGCAGTAATGCCGGTGCCGGTGGTCGAGGTGACATTGCCGGTGGTGTTGACCGCCACGTTGGCACCGCCGGTCGAGCTGGCGACTACGGCATTGGCGTTGGCAGTGACCGCGCCGGTGTTGACGGTAACCAGCCCGGTTGCCGCCGGTGCCGACGAAGTGACGACGATCCCGCGCGAGCCGAGGCCGGTTGCGGTGGTGGTGCCGCCGGTGACAGTCGTCGTGCCGGCAGTGTTGCTGACGGTGATGCCATCGCTGGCAGCGCCGGTCGTGCTGACCGTGCCGCAGGTCGTGGTGGTGGCGCCATTAGCCACGATCGCAACCGCCGGGCTATTGGCCCCGGTGGTCGCAACATTGCCGCAAGTGACTGCCGCCGTCGTGACCCCGCTGATGAAGATCCCGGCCGAGCTAGGCCCGGTGGTGGTGATCGATCCGGTGTTGGCGAAGGTCAGCGGGCCGGTACCGGTGATCGCCACCGCAGTGCCCGAATTGGTCGTCGCAGCGCCGGCGACGGTGGCGTTGATTGCGCCTGCCCCGCCCGCGATGCGCAGCGCAGGTGCGCCATTGGCAGTCTGCTTGCCGCCGTTGAAGGTGATCGCGCCGGTGCTGTTGATCACCGTACCCGAAGCGCCCAGTTCGCTGGCAGTGACCGTTCCGGTGTTGAGCGTGACCGCGTTGGCACCGGCATTGATCGTCAGCGCGTTGCCAGTGGTGGAGACATTGCCGACCGTCAGATTGACCGGGGCTGATGCCGCAGAGATGAGCGCACCCTGCGCGCCGAGACCGGTGGCGGTGACATTGCCAAGATTACCGGTAACGCCCGCTCCGTAAATCAGCGCTCCAATCGTACCGGCGCCATTGGTGCGGATCGTCGATCCAGCACCGCGCAGGTTGACGGACCCGTTGGTGAGGATGTCGAGCGCAGCTGCGGTATTGCCGCCGCTGAAAGTGCCCGAGGTGGTGATATCGCCATAACCGACATCGACCGCGCCAGTGGTGGCACGGCTGTAGATTCCGGTCGAGCCAAGCCCGGTGGTGGTGATGTTACCCGAATTGATGGTGACCGTACCGGCGCCCGAGGTGTTGGCGGTGATCCCGTATGCACCAACGCCAGTCGTGCTCACAGCACCCGTGGTGACCAGCATGTTGCCGCCGTTCGATGTGGCGAAGACGCCATTGCTGTTATCGCCGGTGGTGGTCAGCGCTCCGCAGTTGATCGTGACCGACCCGGTTCCCGCCGTCTGGCCGACCACGGCAGTTGCATTGTTGCCCGAAGTCGTGACGCTCGAGCAGCCGCCGATATCAACCGCGCCGGTAAGGCCGGCCGAGGTTGCAATGATGCCCGCGCCGTTAACGGTGCTGACTGTGCCGGTACGAACAGTAACATTGCCGCTCGAGGCCTGCGCCGCAACGCCGTAGCCGCCGGGGGTGGTAGCGCCATTGGTCGAAGTGATGATGTTGCCCGCGATCACCGAAACGGTGCTGCCGTTGGCCAGAATGCCGCGGTCACCGGTGGTGACGTTGCCGACAACGATGGTGTTGGTGCCGGTTGCAATGGTGCGCAGCCCGCGACCGCTTGCGGTGACGTTGCCGGCATTGATGTTGATGTTGCCGGTCTGGGCTGCGGCATCGATCGCGGTGCTGCCTGCGCCAGTGACCGAGATGTTGCCGGTCTTGAGCGTCAGGTCAGTCCCGCCATTGGCGAGCACGCCGAATGAGTTCGTGCCTGTGGTCGAAATATTGCCGACCGTTACTGTCGCAGCACGGCCAGTGGTGTTCAGAACCAGGCCGTTGGCGCCCGCACCGCCGGTGGTGGTGATGTTGACAGGTGCAGTCGAACCGCTCGGGGCGAAAGTCAGTGCGCCGCCGGTCGAGGTCAGGTTGACCGCAGTAACGCCGGTGGTCGCGATCGGACCGGTCGCAGTATAGGTGATGTTCGACGCGCCAGTTGTGTTGGCGGTGACAAGACCGGGTCCGGCGAGGGTGGTGGTGACTGGATCCGTGGCTGCGGTCAGCACAGTGTTGGTGCCGTCAACGCAGGTGATGGTGGTGGTGACTTGCGAACAGGTGGTCGACTGCGCCTGCGCGGCGGTTGGAATAAGGAAGATTGCGACTGCCGTGGACGCACTGCTGAGCAGCGCGAAGCGCGCTTTCGAATTGATCATGGAATAAGCTCTCCTGTTGCAGGCGCGCGCTGAGGAGACGGCGCGACCCGATGTCGCAGGAACCATCGGTTTGTGAAAAAGTTCCTCAAATAATTGAAATATATGCGTTGCTAGGGCGTGACCGCCAGCTGAGCCTGATTGGCGGCGTCGAGATCTTGACCGCCAGACCCGTGCATATCGGGTCGTCTTGCGCTGCGCACGGCGAGCACGAACTTGGCGGAGACGGAGGGATTCGAACCCTCGGTACCGGATTTACCAGTACGACGGTTTAGCAAACCGTTGGTTTCAGCCACTCACCCACGTCTCCGGATCGCAGCAGCGAACGCGCGCTATAGCGAGGGGGGGCGGGGGCGGCAAGGGGGGCAATTCACGTCATTTCCAACTCCTTCCGCCGCAAAACGGACTCGGCTCATCGCCGGTTCATTGTGCGCTCGCCACAGCCGCTTCATCACGCCGGATGGCGGCCCGCTGCGCCCTGAGTGGACCAGGGCGGGCGGGTTATTCCCAGGGGTTAAAGCATGACCATCCGCATCAAGTCTGTTTTGCGCAGCGCCGGCATCGCGCTGATGGGCGTGGTCGCGATGGCCGGTTCGGTCGCCGCGCCGGCGCAGATCCAGCCGGTCGATCCGGACAAGGCGATCGATAGCGATCTGAATCGCCCGGCAAGTGCTCCGCCGCCTGCTCCGGTTTCCAGCCCGGCTCCGGCGGCCATGCCAACCAGTGAAGGATCGCCCGCACCGACCACATCCGAAGCCCCGGCCGATCCCGCCAAACCCGAGACCACTTATCACCAGGACGACCTGATCGGTGCGGCCGAGGGCGTGTTTGGCAAGGGCGCGAAGGGCGTTGCCGATGTGATTCAGGGCATCCTCAAGAAGCAGGGCGAACCCAATGCCTATATCATCGGGCGCGAAGGCGGCGGCGCGCTGGTGGTCGGGGTGCGCTATGGTTCGGGCACGCTGTTCCACAAGGTCGAGGGGCAGCGCCCGGTTTACTGGACCGGACCTTCGATCGGCTTCGACGCCGGAGCCAGCGCGGGCAGCACCTTCGTGCTGGTCTACAACCTCTACAACACCGATGACCTCTACCACCGCTTTCCGGCGGGCGAGGGGCAGGCCTACCTGATCGGCGGATTCAACGTCAGCTACATGCGGCGCGGCAATATCGTGCTGATCCCGGTGCGCTCGGGCGTCGGGCTGCGGCTTGGCGTGAATGCCGGCTACATGAAGTTCTCGCAGAAGCACAAATGGCTGCCGTTCTAAGCGGGCGCATCAAGGCCTGCGGAAAATAGTCCTTGCGCCGGGCCTGCGCTGCGGTAGCAAATACCCTCAGTAACTCGTTCAAGGGGGGCTATTCCTGTGAAGTTGCACTATGTCGTGATGGCGACGCTGCTTGGCGGTTCCCCTGCCGTGGCCAAGCCAGTCAAGCAGGCCGCGCCCGTTGCCGTGAAGTCGGATCCGGTGGCGCTCAAGGCAGCATGCGACAAGCTGGCCGCACTGGTCACTCCCGACAGGATGATCCCGCAGCAGACCGACAAGATCATCACGACGATGTTGCAGGCCCTGCTTGAGAAGGATGCGGGCTTCGCCGCGCTCAACGCCAGGTATCCCGGCATGACCGATGCGATCGGCCAGCGGGTCCGCCCAATCATGCTCGAATCCTCGATGTCGACCTTGCCGCTGTACCGGGCCGACCTGTCGAACCTTTACGCCGCCAATTTCACCCTGGCCGAAGCCAATGCTGCGGTTGCCTTCCTGAGCTCTGCGGACGGGCAGGCGATGGTGAATTCGGCAAATGCCAACCTTGACTACAAGACCAGCGTGAAGGCCCTGACCGCTGGCGGCGAGGCGACCACCAAGGATCTGCGCCAAGATGCGCGGGCGGCTGCGGAGCAAACGGTTGACGCGATGCCGCCGGCACGCAAGGCCCGGATCGGTGCCTTCTTTGCCTCGCCTGCCGGACAGAAGATCATCGCCATGGGTCCGCGCAAGAGTGAGCTTGACCAGAAGTGGTTCAATTATTCGCCGCCCGGCCTGGAAGGCCGGGTCTCGCGCGCGACGATTGAGGCGATGCTCGATCACATCGCCAAGACCGATCCCGCAACCTCGGTGCGCATGCGCACCGCCCTGATCGACAAGGGCGTCCTACCGAAGAATTGAGCGGCGTTTGTTGTCAGCCCCAGGGGCCGCTGCCGGCGGGCGGGCGGGCGGCCTGCTGCGCCTCTTCCTTGCCCGAAGGCGCGAAGCCGTGCATGCCGTGCCACCATTGCAGCGCGATGGTCCCGCCCTTGGCCGGCTGAAGCAGGCTGATCATCATCACCGCGGCGAGCGCCAGGCAGATCGCCATCGCCGCGCCCATCGAAATGTCGGAGAACGCGCCGAAATAGATGATCACCGGGGCCAGCACATGACCGGTGATCAGGATCGAGATGTAGGGCGGCATGTCATCTGCCCGCTGATGCGTCCAGTCCTGGTGGCAGTGCGGACAGATCGCGATCGGCTTCAGGAATTTGCCGAACAGCCTGGCCTCGCCGCAGCGCGGGCAGCGTCCGCGGATCCCGCGGATCAAGGCTTCACGCAGGCTGCGGGGCAGGTCGGGCTGGCGAAGCGGGGCTAACATTCCTGCCCTTTCGGCTTCGCCCGTGCGGCAATCAAGGGAAATGAAGCGCTCCGGCGCGCCACAGCGACAAAGCGGCGATGGCAACAACCGCCGCTACGCCGCAAGCAATCTTGGCCACATCCAGAAGGTCGCGGTGCTTCATCTATGCTTTTCGCGCCCTTGTGGCTCAAGTTGCAGCTGCCAAGCCGCGGCATTAGCCGCTTGCCGCGAGCATGCAAGGGTGTGCACTTTTCGGCTTTTCGCAATTTCCGGGCCGGGAAATGTTCCAATTCCCGTGAAATCGCTCTAGGGGCCGCTGCGTCATGCTCAGCAACCTGGAACAACAGCCCGCCGATGCGCTGCTCGCGCTGATCAAGCTCCACAACGACGATCCGCGCGCCGACAAGATCGACCTCGGGGTCGGGGTCTATCGGACCGGGCAGGGCGGCACTCCGGTGTTCGGCGCGATCAAGGCGGCCGAGCAGAAACTGATCGATACGCAGACGTCGAAAAGCTATCTCGGCCCCGAAGGCGATATGGGCTTCGTTCACGCGCTGATGCCATACATATTCGGCACCGAAGACCCCGCCAAGGGTGGCCGGATCGAGGGTATGCAGGCCCCCGGCGGAACCGGCGCGGTGCGGCTTGCGGTGGCGCTGGCCAAGCGCGCCGGGGTGGCGCGGATCTGGATGGGGTTGCCCAGCTGGCCCAACCACGCGCAGATCCTTGGCGATCTGGGAGTCGAACTCAAATCGTTCACCCACGCGACCAAAGCGGGCCTGACCGACATGGACGCGCTGCGAGTGGCGATCGGACTCGCCCAGCCGGGTGACGCGATCATGCTCCATGGCTGCTGCCACAACCCCTCGGGCATCGATTACAGCCCGGCACAGTGGGACGAGATCGCGCAGCTGGTCGCCGATGCGAAGTTGCTGCCGATCATCGACCTCGCCTACCAGGGCCTCGGCCAGGGGATGGAAGAGGATGCCTACGGGCTGCGCACGGTGCTCGCTGCGGTGCCCGAGGCGCTGATCGCCTACAGCTGCGACAAGAACTTCGGCATGTACCGTGACCGGGTCGGTGCGATTTACGTGATGGCGCAAGACAGCACGGTGCTGAACCGCGTGCTCTCGAACGGCCATGCCTTGGCCCGCGCGGCCTGGTCGATGCCGCCCGATCACGGCGGCGCGGCGGTGCGGATCGTGCTTGAGGATCCCGAACTGACCGCGATGTGGCTCGACGAGCTGGACACCATGCGCACCCGTATGCGCCAGGTCCGCGCGCGGCTCGCCGAACAGGGCCGCGCCGGATCGATCGATTTGGTGCCGTTGGGCAGCCAGAACGGCCTGTTCTCGGTCCTCCCGCTCAGCGCCGACCAGATCCAGCGCCTGCGCAGCGATCATGGCATCTACCTCGCCGGTTCGGGCCGGATCAATGCTGCCGGGCTGACCATGGGCAACATCGACAAGTTCATCGCCGACCTCACCACGGTGAGCGCCTGAATGGACCGCCAGCCGGTCCTCGAAGGGGAGCGGCTGCAGCTTCGGCCCTTGCGCCCGGACGATTGGCCCGGATTGCAGGCGATCGCCAGCGACCCGCAGGTCTGGGAACTACACCCGCAGCCCTTGCGCTGGTGCGAGCCGGCCTTGAGCGCCTACTTTGCCGGCCTGATCGACGGCAAGGGGGCGCTGGCGGTGGTCGAAAAGAGCACTGGCGCATTGATCGGGGCGAGCCGCTATCAGTATGGATCGGAAGCGGATGGCGGCACGATCGAGATTGGCGCGACCATGCTCGCGCGGAGCCACTGGGGCGGCGAGACCAATCGCGAGATGAAGCGGCTGATGATCGCCCATGCCTTGCAGCATGTCGCCACAGTCGAATTCTGGGCCTGGCAGGACAACGCGCGGTCGTGCCGCGCACTCGAAAAGATCGGCGCGCGGTTGACCGAGCGGGTCGAAGATGTGGAAATCGACGGCCGCATTTTCCCGCACGCTGTTTTTGCGATCACGGCCGAGAGTTTTGCGACCGGGCCGCTCAGCCCTTCAGGCTCTGCATCCGCTTGAGGTAGCGCGCGAGGACGTCGATTTCGAGGTTGACCTTGTCGCCCGCCTTGAGCGCGCCGAGGGTGGTCACGTCGGCGGTGTGCGGGATCAGGTTGAGGGCGAACAGACAGCTGCCGTCAGGCAAGTCGTTCACGTCATTTACGGTCAACGACACCCCTTGGACAGTGATCGAACCCTTGGCAGCAATGAACGGCGCGAGTTCGGCGGGGGTTTTGATCACGACATGCGTCGAATCCCCCGCAGCGCCGGTTTCGTGCACCGTCCCGACGCCGTCGACATGGCCGGTGACGATATGTCCGCCCAGCTCGTCACCCAGCTTGAGCGCGGTTTCGAGGTTGAGCTTGGCCCCTTGCGCCCACATTCCGGGGACCGTGCAGCTTTGGGTTTCGCCCGAAACATCGACGGCGAACCACGCGTAGCCCGGGGTGCCGCCGCGTTCGACCACGGTCAGGCACACCCCCGAACAGGCGATCGAGGCACCGATCGCGATCTGCGCCGGATCATAGGGACAGGAAATCACCGCGCGCAGGTCGCCCTGCTGGCGCGCTTCGCGGACAGTGCCGATGGCGGAGACGATCCCGGTGAACATCAGGTGTGCTCGTAGACGGTGAGCAAGTCGTTGCCAAGCGCGCGGCGGGCGGTGAGCGTCCACTTGGGATCGGCGCGGAGGGTGATTTCAGAGACTTCAGGCAGCGCGGCCCCGGCACCGCCTACTTCGCGCGGTGCGCGGTAGAGCAACAAACGATCGTCCAACCCAGCGGCAAGAAAGCTCCGCGCGGTTTGCGCACCGCCTTCGACCATCAGGTACTGCGCGCCTTCGATTTGAGCGATGTCATCGGGCGCCGCGAGCTTGTGCCAACCATCGGGTGCTTCGCCCGAAGTCAGCAGAC
>JANOAD010000026.1:0-2019 GCA_031410955.1 Novosphingobium sp.
GTGGCGGACGAGGCCGAGCGCAGCCGCACTTCGGGGCAGGCGGCGCTGTTCGGCGGCGATGATCATGCCGCTCCGGCAATGCGGCTGGTGGAAACCGACATGTGGTCCAAGCCCGAGACCATGGCCAAGGAGCGCGAGAACTTCGGCTTCTACTTCGCCGCGCACCCGGTCGAGCAATTCCGTGCGGTCGCCTCGGCCAATGGCGCGCGCACCCACAGCAGTCTGATGGGCACTGGGGTCCCCGGTGGCGGACGGATGCCCGCGGTGATGGCGGCGATGGTCGAGAGCGTCCAGCGCCGCAAGACCAAGCGCGGCGCGGACTTCGTGATGGCCGAATTCTCGGATTCGACCGGGCAGTTCTCGGCCTCGTGCTTCGAGGAATCGCTGGTCGAGCCAATGCTCGGCTGGGCCAAGGACGGCACCTGCATCCTGCTCAACGTCGAGCTCGACAGTCCGAGCCCGGACGAACCGCCCCGGATCACGGTGCGCGGGGCGCGCCCTTTGGCCGAAGTGAAGAGCGGCGCGAAAATGGAGCTGCGGCTCGATATCCTCCGTCCTGAAGCACTGGCCGAGCTCGCGGGGCTGCTGAGCGGCGGTGCCGAAGGGCGTGGCGAGGTGCTGGCGCGGCTCCGTTCCGGCAGTGGCGCCGAACCCCTTATGCGGTTGGGGCGCGATTTCCTGCTCGACGGCGAACTCGCAGAACGCTTGGCAAGCGTCGATGGGATCGCCAATGTGTCGCTCAGCGCAAAACGCGGGGGCAGCCACCTCAGATTGGTGGCTTGAGGAGGATCGAATGCTGGGCGCAATGCAGGATTGGGACCTTCGGGTCACGCGGATCGTCGATCATGCGGCACGCGAGCACGGCACGCGCGAGATCGTCAGCCATTGGGCCGACGGCAGCGAGACGCGGACCACTTGGGCCGGGGTGCGGCTTGACGCGCTGAAGATGACTCAGGCGCTGCGCAAGCTCGGCATCCAGCCAGGCGACCGGATCGCGACGCTGGCGATGAACCACCATCACCACCTGATCTCGTGGTACGGCGCAGTCGGTGTCGGCGGGGTGCTCCACACCATCAACCCGCGGCTGTTCGACGACCAGCTCGATTATATCGCCAATCACGCCGAGGACCGCGTACTGCTCTACGACGCGCAGTTTCAGCCGCTGATCGACCGGATGAAGCCGCGCTGGCCGACGATCAAGCACTACATCTGCTTCGATAACGGAGAGTTCCGCAGCTGGATTGACGCAGAAGACGGCAATGCCGAATGGGCGACCGGCGACGAGCGCGATCCGTGCATGCTGTGCTACACCAGCGGCACCACCGGCAATCCCAAGGGCGTGCTCTATGAGCACCGCTCGACCATGCTCCACGCGCTGACCTCGGCGCAGACCGGATTGTTCTGCTTCGAGGCCAATACGGTGATGCTGCCGGTGGTGCCGATGTTCCATGCCGCCAGCTGGGGGCTGCCGTGGGGCGGGGCGGCGATCGGGGTGAAGTTCGTGTTCTCGGCGGTCAACGATCCGGCGGTGCTGTGCGACCTGTTCGCGAAAGAGGGCGTCACTCATACCGCCGGGGTACCGACGGTCTGGCTCTCGGTGTTCCAGCATCTCGACGCCAGCGGCGCCGATCTCGGCGCGCTCAAGCGGGTGATCTGCGGCGGAACGGCGATGCCGCGCTTCATGATCGAGCGCTTCATGAAGGCTGGGGTCGAGGTGGTGCACCTGTGGGGCATGACCGAGACCAGCCCGATCGGCACGGCCGGCAGCCGCACCCCGGGCTGGGACGAGCTGAGCTTCGAGCAGCAGATCGATGCAAAGGCGATGCAGGGCCGGGTGCCCTTCGGGGTCGAGCTGCGCTGTCTCGACCTGAGCGATCCGAGCGTGGTTTTGCCGCGCGACGGAGTGACTTCGGGCGCCTTGCAAGTCCGGGGACCGTGGGTGGTCAAACGCTACTTCAAGGCCGAGGCCGACGCGACCGACGCCGAGCAGTGGTTCGATACCGGCGACGTCGCGATCCT
>JANOAD010000027.1:0-4025 GCA_031410955.1 Novosphingobium sp.
AGTCGAGAAAGCTGCGCGGGTAGATCTGATAAATTGCCGCACCGCGCCACCACGGGTGAGCGGTCGCAAGGTCAGGCGCGGTCGAGATCGGGGCAAGGGTGTTCATCGGAGACAAGGACGCTCGTTCAGTCTTTTGCGGCGCAAACGGCGAAGCCGAGCGCGGGGAGGGTCACGGCGAAGCTGCCCGGGGCATCGGCAGCAAGCGAGCACTGCCCGACCAGCGGAGCAAAGAAAAGGCTGCGCGCGGCGACCGGAACATGGACGCTGCGCGGTTGGTTTGCGGTGTTGAAAGCGATCACCACTTCGCGGCCCGTGGTGGGATCGAAGCGCGACAGCACGAACAGTCCGGGCTTGTCAGAAAATAGCCGCACCACGCTGCGTCCCGAAGTCAGCGCCAGGGTGCTGCGGCGCACCGCCGATAGCTCGGCGATCAGCTTGTAGAGCGGATGCTGCGGATTGAAATTGTCCTGCGCGGTGGTGCGGGTGGAACCAAGCAGCGGCTGGTCGTTGTAGAGAGCAACCTGGCTCGCGAACATATCCTGCCGTGACAGTTGGTCGCCGCCGTGGCCGACAAAGCCCTGTTCGTCACCCGAATAGATCACCGGCACCCCGCGCATCGACAGCATCATGGCATGCGCCAGCATGTCCCGCGCGAGCAGTTCATCGGCATCGGCCTTGGGATTGAACTGGGAGAGAAACATGCCGACCCGGCCCGCATCATGGTTGCCCAAAAACGTCGGCTGGATCAGCGCAGTCGACGCGCCGCCTTCATACAGCACATCATCATCGACCATGCGGGCGAGCAGTTCGGTGCCGGTGCTCCCGCTCGCAGCCTTGACTGCGGCCACGGCAAAGGCGAAATCGAGCGTCGCCGGCAACCCGGCGTTGCGAGTCCAGCTGGCCAGCAGCGCCGGATCGTATTCACCGGTCGCGACTTCGCCAAAGATATGGAAGTTGGGGATGCCATTTGCCTTGGCCTTGGCCATCATGGCGGGCACGAAGGCGCGCCAGAATTCGGGATTGACATGTTTTGCAGTATCGATGCGGAAGCCGTCGACCCCGAAGCGGTCGATCCAGCCGCCGTATATCTCGATAAACCCGGCGACGACGCGCGGGTTCTCAGTCGCGACGTCATCCAGCCCGACGAAATCGCCGTACTGCGCGCTTTCGCCCTGCCAATTGCTGTTGCCGCGGTTATGATACCAGATCGGATCGTTGAGCCATTCGGGCGTCTTGGCGTGTTCCTCGCCCTTAGGCACGTAAGGCGAATAGGCAAACGACGGGTCGGTCATGTGCGACCAGTTGGCCGCGCTGGCATCGGTGTCATCGCCGAACCCGGCGTTGATCGGTGTGCCCTTGGCCCCGCCGCGGCGGCTGAACGGATAGTCGCCCTTGCCGCGGTAGGAATAATCGCCGCCTTCGCGGTACTGGATCACGTCGGCGGTGTGGTTGACCACGATATCCATGTAGACCTTCATGCCGCGCGCATGGGCGGCATCGACGAAGGCCTTGAATTCTGCATTGGTCCCGAAGTGCGGATCGACCGAGGTAAAGTCCGTGATCCAGTAGCCGTGATACCCGGCACTTTCATCGCCCTTGGGCCCCTGCACCGGCTTGTTCTTGAACACCGGCGCGAACCAGACGGCAGTCGCCCCCAGCCCCTGGATATAATCGAGATGCTGGGTAAGCCCCTTGAGGTCGCCGCCGTGGTAGAAACCCTTGGCGGATGGATCGAACCCGGTCTTGAGCCGGTCACCCTTGATGCCGCCGCGATCGTTCTTCGGATCGCCATTGGCGAAGCGGTCAGGCAGGACGAAATAGACGACCTCGTCCTGCGGCGGCCGTGCGCGGAAGTCGGCGGGAGCCGATGCCGGCGCGGCGACTACAGGAAGGGTGAGCGCGAGCGCAGCGGCGCCCAGCAGGGTCAGATACTTCATGCCGCTACCTCCGCATGCTCATCGCCGCACAGCGAAGCGATCAGGTCCATGTGCAGCGGCATCGGCCGCACCGTCTCGATCGCGCCCTTTTCGACCGCGCCTAGGAACCCGGACAATTCCTCTTCGCTATAGCGATCCGCGATCGGGTTCCACGCGCGCGGGACCAGTCCCTGCCCAACCATCACCTGCAGCCACGAACTTTCGGTGAACAATTCGTCCATCCGCGGCTGGACCTGGCACACCGCCTCGAATTCCTCGATGCGCTGAGTCAGACTGGGGGGCAGTTCCATCGCGCGCATCCTGTCCCAGAACGGCTGGCCTTCACGCCGGTTGGCCCAGTAGTGCAGCACCAGGAAATCGCGGATTCCCTCGAACTCCTCGATCGCCCGCGCGTTGAAGCCATCGATCACCTTGGGTTCGACTCGCCGTCCCGGCAGCACGGTCAGCAGCCGGGTAATCGCCGACTGGATCAGGTGGATCGACGTCGATTCAAGCGGCTCCATGAAGCCGCTCGACAGCCCTACAGCCAGCACATTGCGGTTCCAGAACTTCTTGCGGCGCCCGGTGACGAACTGCAGCACGCGCGGCTCGGCCAAGGCCTCTCCGTCGAGATTGGCAAGCAGAGTCGCGGTCGCCTCATCCTCGGACATGTACTGGCTGCAAAACACATGACCGTTGCCGATGCAGTGCTGCAGCGGAATGCGCCACTGCCACCCCGCCTGCCGCGCGATCGAGCGGGTGAACGGGGTGAAGTTGCCCGCCGGGGCGCAGGGCACGGCGACCGCG
Organism: Novosphingobium sp.; assembly: GCA_031410955.1. Lineage (GTDB taxonomy): Bacteria > Pseudomonadota > Alphaproteobacteria > Sphingomonadales > Sphingomonadaceae > Novosphingobium. Next base: position 2,724 of record JANOAD010000027.1, read on the forward strand.
CGGTCGCACGGCAACCAGTGGCGCCAATCGTCATAGCCGGTCTTCAGTTCCTGCTCGATCAGCAGGCCGCGGAAGCCCGAGCAATCGACGAAGAAATCGCCCTCGATCGTGCGTCCGTCGTCGGTCGACACCGCAGCGATGTCGCCATCCGCGGTGCGGCTCGCACCGGCCAGCGTACCTTCGACCCGCGTCACATTGCGGGCCTCGGCGTACTTGCGCAGGAAGGAAGCATAGAGCCCCGCATCGAAATGATAGGCATAGGGAACTTCGGGGAAACCCGGCCCCGATGCGTTGAGTGCCATCCGGCCGGTCCGCGCCGCGAGTTCGTTGGCGCTGTAGTGCGCCATCGGCTTGGCAATCCCCAGCGAACGCCCGCGCGCCCAGAAATGACGGAACGGCAGGAGCCCGAGCTGGCGCCCGACCTCGCCAAAATTGTGCAGGTAGTTTTCGCCGTCGCGGACCCAGCCGTCGAACTGGATCGCCAGCTTGAACGACCCCTGGGTCGCACGGAGGAATTCGGCCTCGTCGATCTCGAGCGCATCGTTGAAGCGGCGGATCGGCGGGATCGTCGCCTCGCCCACCCCGACCGTGCCGATCGCATCGCTTTCGATCAGCGTGATCGAATAGCCCGGCGGGGCAAACCGCGCGAGCGCGGCCGCGCTCATCCACCCGGCGGTACCACCGCCGACGATCACGATCCGGAAAGGTTGCTCAGCAGACATGGTCCTACTCCGCCGGAAGATCCGGCCGCGTTGAACCCCAGATGGGGCAAGCCAAGCAAGTACTTGTTATGAGGGTTGCAGCGGAGACCGGTGTTGCGACCCGGTCCGGCCCCCGCTGCGCCCCTCATGAATGCATCAGAACTTGTACGTGAACCCGGCGAGGAACCGGCGGCCGTACCGCTGGAAATCGATCACCTGGCGCGGATCGCCGGGGTTGAAGGTCACGAACGGTTCGTCGGTCAGGTTCTGGCCCTGGATGTAGAGCGACAGACCGTGGAGCGCGCTGCCGTCCTGGAAGTCATAGCCGACCTGCGCGTCGATGATGGTTTCCGGGGCCGCACGGCGCCGCACGCGGTTGGCCGCGAAGCCCGAGACTTCACCCACGAAGGTCGAACGATAGCGCACCGAGCCGCGCAGGTTGAATCCGCCCTTTTCGTAAAACAGCGTGCCGTTGGCGACCCACTTCGAGTAACCCGGCAGGTCTTCCGACTTGGCACCCGGGGTCGGCGCAATCTTGGTGATCGTGTAACTGACACCGCCGGTCGCACCGAAGCCGTCAAGCGCCGAAACAATCTCGCCG
>JANOAD010000028.1:0-16605 GCA_031410955.1 Novosphingobium sp.
CGCAGCAGGTCCCGGCCGACGATCATCCGCATCACCTGATTGGTCCCCTCAAGAATCGAATGGACGCGCAGGTCGCGCCAGAAGCGTTCGATCGGATAGTCCTTGAGGTAGCCGTACCCGCCGAACAGCTGCAGCGCCTGGTTGACCACTTCGCTGCCGCTGTCGGTGGCGAGCCGCTTGGCCATCGCCGAGAAACGGCTCTTGTCGGGCGCACCCGAATTGACCTTGGCCGCCGCCAGATAAAGCAGCGCGCGCGCCGCTTCGACCTGCGTCGCCATGTCGGCGAGCATGAACTGGGTGTTCTGGAAATCGGCAATCGGCTGGCCGAACTGCTGGCGTTCCTTGGTATACTTGACCGCCTCGTCGAGACAGCGTTGCGCCCCGCCGAGCGAGCAGGCGCCGATGTTGAGCCGCCCGCCGTCAAGCCCGGCCATGGCGAAGCTGAACCCCGCGCCCTCCGCGCCGACCCGGTTGGCGACCGGCACGCGGCAATCCTCGAACACCACCTGCGCGGTGGGCGAGGCGTTCCACCCGAGCTTCTTCTCGGGCGCGCCGAACGACAGCCCGGGGGTGCCCTTTTCGACCACCAGGCACGAGATGCCCTTCGATTTCTCCTCGCCGGTGCGGACCATGCAGACATAGATGTCGTTATAGCCCGCGCCGCTGATGAACTGCTTGGTGCCATTGAGCACGTAATGATCGCCGTCCAAACGGGCCGAGGTCTTGAGCGCGGCGGCATCGCTGCCCGAACCCGGTTCGGTCAGGCAATAGCTCGCGATCTGCTCCATCGACACCAGCTTGGGCAGGAACCGAGCCTTGAGCTCATCGCCGCCGAAGCGGTCGATCATCCAGGCGGACATGTTGTGGATCGAGATGTAGGCCGATGTAGCCGGGCAGCCATAAGCCATCGCCTCCATGATCAGCGCGGCTTCAAGCCGCCCAAGCCCGATCCCGCCGCTTTCCTCCGAGACATAGATCGCGCCGAAGCCGAGCTCGCCCGCCGCTTTCCACACCTCGACCGGATAGTGATGCTCTTCGTCCCATTGTGCTGCAAACGGCGTGATCCGATCAGCGGTGAACTTCCTCGCCATGTCCTGAATGGCGAGCTGGTCGTCGGTTAGCGCAAACTGGTCGGTCACTGCGGGCCCTGTCGTTTTGGAATGCGCTTGCGCTTAGCCCAAGGTGCCCTGCCTGTGCAAACGCTGCAGCCCTATTCGCAGCGGGCGTACTTGTACGGACCGGCCGGTGCGTCCTCACCGAATTCCTGCTTGATCAGCACCTTGCCGCCGGGCTGCAGCGCCAGCGTCATGTCGCGCTGCCACTCCATCCCTTCGCCGCTGAAGGCGTAGCTCGCCTTGAGCGCGGTTTCGCTGCGCTGGTCGACCTTGGCCAGCTTGGCGACCGATTCGTAAAAGCGGATCGATCCGGCGTCGATCGTCATCAGGCCCTTGGTGTCGCCCTTGGTCGAGGTGCAGTCGGCGGCAACCAGCCCCCATCGGCCGCGCATGGCGGTGGGGATCGATTTTTCGGCCGCGGCTGCGGAGGCATCGGCGCTCGGCCCGGCAGTGGGACCCGGATTTGCCGCCTGCTCGCTCGCCTGCGCCAGTGCGGGATCGGTTTTGATTGGCGCGGCTTCCTTGCCCTTCGAGCAGGCACCGAGCATCAAGCTCGCCAGGGCGGCGGCGGTAATCAACTGTTTCATGGGCGAATCCTTGCAGCAGTAAGCATCTGGGCAATAACGCCCCGACCCTCCGCTGCGTTCCGCCGCCTCACCCCATCGTCGGGATGATGAAGGCGTTCGAACCGTCGCCGCCGCCATCGGGCCAGCGTGCGGTGATCTTCTTGACCTTGGTCCAGAAGCGCAGGCCTTCAAGCCCGTACTGGTCGGTATCGCCGAAGCCAGAGCGCTTCCAGCCGCCGAAGCTGTGGTAGGCGACCGGCACCGGGATCGGCACGTTGATCCCGACCATGCCGACGTTGACGCGGCTGGCAAACTCGCGCGCGGCGTGGCCGTTGCGGGTGAAGATCGCCACGCCGTTGCCGTACTGGTGCTTGCTGGCAAGGCTCAGCGCATCCTCAAAATCAGTCGCGCGGACGATCTGCAGCACCGGGCCGAAGATCTCGTTGTGATAGCTGGTCATGTCCGGGGTCACCCGGTCAAGCAGCGTCGGGCCGAGGAAATAGCCTTCCTCATGGCCCTGCAAGGTAAATCCGCGGCCATCGACCACCAGCTCGCTGCCTTCGTCGACCGCGGTCTGGATCCAGCGTTCGATATTGGCCTTGTGCATCGCGGTGACAACCGGGCCGTACTGCGCCTCGGGATCGCTCGACACGCCGATCTTGAGTGCGTGGATCGCCGGGATCAGCTTGGCCCGCAGACGCTCGGCGGTCTCGTCACCGACCGGCACCACCACCGGCAGCGCCATGCAACGCTCGCCGGCCGAGCCGAACGCCGCGCCGCACAGATCGCCGACCACCTGGTCGAGATCCGCGTCGGGCATCACTATGCCGTGGTTCTTGGCCCCGCCCATCGCCTGGACCCGCTTGCCCGCGGCGACCCCGCGCGAATAGACATACTGCGCGATGTCGCTTGAGCCGACGAAGCTGACCGCGCCGATTCCCGGGTGATCGAGGATCAGGTCGACCATCTCCTTGTCGCCGTGAACCACCTGGAAAATCCCTGCGGGCAGCCCCGCCTCGAGCCACAGTTCGGCAATCCGCACCGGCACCGAAGGGTCGCGCTCGCTCGGCTTGAGGATGAAGGCATTGCCCGCGGCAATCGCCATCGAGCCCATCCACAAGGGGATCATCGCCGGGAAGTTGAACGGGGTGATCCCGGCGCCGATGCCGATCGGCTGGCGCATCGAATAGACATCGATCCCGGGGCCGGCGCCCTGGGTATATTCGCCCTTCAGGACATGCGGCAGACCGCAGCAGAACTCGACCACTTCGAGCCCGCGCTGGATATCGCCCTTGGAATCGGCGATCACCTTGCCGTGCTCGCTGGAAAGCAGCGCGGCCAGCTCGTCCATGTCGCGCTCGATCAGCGCCTTGAAATTGAACATCACCCGCGCCCGACGCTGCGGGTTCATCGCCGCCCAGCCGGCCTGCGCCGCCGAGGCCGCCGCCACCGCCCGCTCCAGCGCATCGGCGCTGCCCAGCACGACCTCGGCCTGCTGGCCGCCGTTGTTCGGATCCATCACCGCGCCCATGCGGGTCGCCATCAGTCCGGCCGTTCCGCCTTCGATGAAATGATCGATCATGCGCATTGAAAAATCTCCGGTTGCTCTGGCTTTGCCCCTGCACTCGCCGTCGATTCGAAACAAGCATGCTTTTTTCGAGCGGCGATGTAACCAACGCCATGCTTGCCCCGAACCGGGCGCGAGGGGTATGTTGCCTGGGGAAGGGGACCGAGATGAGCGAACCCGCGGCCGAGAGTGCACCTCCGCCCGAACTGCGTGGCGGCGATCTGGTCCGCCGCCACCGCCTCGTCACGCGGCTGTGGCACTGGACTAATCTGATCGCGGTCACGGTCATGTTGATGAGCGGGCTGATGATCTTCAACGCCCACCCGCGGCTTTACTGGGGCCACTACGGCTCGAACGCGCCGGGGCATCCCGATCCCGCCTGGCTTGACCTGAGCGGTATCAACAATGGCCGGCCGTTCCCGGGGTGGATCACCATTCCTTCGACCTACAGCCTGGCCGACGCGCGGCTGTGGCATTTCGCCTTCGCCTGGATTCTTGGCCTTGCGATCTTCGGCTATCTGCTGTGGTCGCTGGTTTCGGGCCATATCAAGCGCGACCTTGCGCCGCGCGCCGCCGAACTCGCGCCGAGCCACCTGTGGCATGACATCAAGGAGCATGCCGCGCTGCGCTTTCCCACCGGGGCGGCGGCGCTGCAATACAACATCCTGCAGAAGCTCGCTTACGGCGGGGTGCTGTTCGTGCTGCTCCCCGGCGTGATCCTGACCGGCCTCACCATGTCGCCCGCGATGAATGCCGCGCTGCCGTTCCTGGTCGATCTCTTTGGCGGGCGGCAGTCGGCGCGCTCGCTCCACTTCCTCTGCGCCTTCGGGCTGGTCGGTTTCTTCTTCATCCACATCGCGATGGTGGTCCTCGCGGGGCCGATCAACGAACTCCGTTCGATGATCACCGGGTGGTATCGACTTCCTACCGAGAAGGGAGATGCGGCATGATCGTCTCACGGCGCGGGCTTATCGGGATCGGCGCGGCCGGGGCGGGCAGCCTGCTGCTCGGCGGGTGCGACAAGCTCAATTCCTCGGACACATTCCGCGGCGCGCTGGGGGGTGCGACCGGGCTCAACCAGCGCACCCAGCGCTTCCTGATGGGCGATGGCCTGGCACGCGAATTCACCGAGGCGGACATCTCGCCGGTGTTCAAGGCCAACGGCAGCCTTGCGGTGGGCGATCCGGCCTACAAGGCGCAGCTCGCCGGCGGCTTTGCCAATTGGGCCCTCAGGGTCGACGGGCTGGTCAAGCAGCCGCTGATGCTGCCGCTGACCGCGCTCAAGAGCTTCGCCCAGCGGACCCAGATCACCCGGCACGACTGTGTCGAGGGGTGGAGTGCGATCGGCAAGTGGCAGGGACCGCAGCTCTCCGCGGTGCTCGCCATGGCCGGACTGCTGCCCACCGCCCAATATGCCGTGTTCCACTGCGCCGATACGCTGGAGGGCACGCCTTATTACGAATCGATCGACCTGACCGACGCCTTCCATCCGCAGACGATCCTCGCCTGGGCGCTCAACGGACAGCCGCTGACCGAGCCGCATGGTGCGCCGATCCGCCTGCGCGTGGAGCGCCAGCTGGGCTACAAGCAGGCCAAATACATCATGCGGATCGAGCTGCGCGATACGCTGGCTGGACTTTACAAAGGCGGCGGCGGTTACTGGGAAGATGCCCGCGGCTACCAGTGGTACGCCGGGATCTGATCCCTCAAATAAGCTTGCGGACTTCCTCGGCCGAGTAGAGCCACAGGTCGGCGTCTTCGCGCTTCACACTGCCCATCGCCTTGTTGAACTCCGCCATGTGTGCGCTCTTGCCGTGCGCACCCAATGCTTCGCCATCGCGCCAGCGTTCGGCGATGTGAATGAGGTCAGGATCGCCGATATCGCGAGAGAACGAATAGTGGATGCAGCCATCTTCGGCATTGGTCGCGGCGACCATCGCGCGGGCCTCTCCGGCAACTTTGTCGAACTCGCCGGTCGCCAGCTTGAGCCAGCCTTGAATGAGCAGCATGTGTCGCTCCCGATTTGTGGTTTCGAAGGAGAGGCTAACGGCTGGGCCTTCTCCCGGCAAGCAACACGCACCAGTCGCTGCGCCGTCCGCGCCACGGCTCGGCGAGGCCCTCGCTGACCAGCTGCCCACCGATCGAGCGCCCGCCGCGGCGCACCACGCGCAGCGCGCGGCCATAGCGGTCGGTGGCGCGGCCTTCGGTGGCCAGTTCGAACGGTCCCGCGTTGAGCAGGCTGATCAGCCGCACCGCCGCGCGGTCACCCAGCGTCTGTTCGGCGGCACACCCCGCCTCGTGCGTCTCGGGCGCGTTGATGTCGGCGATGCGGACTTTCTCGCCATTGAGCCAGAAGGTGTCGCCATCGACGACGCAGGTGGTGCGGGGGCCTTCGGCGCAGAGCGCGAACGAGGCGGCGAGCGAGAACAGGGTGAGCGGCATGCCCGGACAATGCCCGGCGCCGGCTCCCGGTTTCTATTGGTATAATTACGAAGTTTTGAGCCATTTCGGAGACTTAGCACCAGCTTGGCAGAGCTGTGCGGTTGGGTTAGTCTGTGCACGGTCGCGATCTGGGGGGATGCTCATCCATGTCGAACCACGCGCCACGTTTTGCCGCTTACCATCGCTGGGACCGTGCTTTCTTTCTGGGGTTTGTCGTGTTCGTCTGGGCCGGTGTGCTCGGCGGCTTTGTGCCCGCGCTGGCCGGCCGCTTCGCAGGACGCGCCGATTATGTCGCGCCGCTGATCCTGCATTTGCATGCCGTCAGCTTCATGGCGTGGCTGGTGCTGCTGACCGTTCAGATGCTGATGATCCGGACCGGCCGCACTGCGCTTCACCGGCGGATGGGCATGGCCGGAGCAGCGCTGATTCCGGTGATGGTCCTGACCGGTTTCTTCGCCGAAGTTTACAGCCAGCGTTTCCACCTCACGCACCTGCCGGATTCGCAGGCATTTTTCATTCTGCCGATTTTTTATGTGATCGCCTTTGGGGCGCTGGCCAGCCTTGCAGTCTTCAAGCGCGGGGATCCAGCGAGCCACAAACGTCTGATTTATTTCGCGACAAGCGCGATAGTCGGAGCAGCCTATGCGCGCCTGTGGGGCGGCGCGCTGTACCAACTGGTGGGAGACGGATTCTGGGGAATGATCATCAACACCTTCACCGGAACCAACCTGTTTTTGCTGGCGGCAGTGATTTTTGACCGGGTCTCGCGGGGCCAATTGCATCCGGTGCTGCGGACGGGCGTACCCGCGCTACTGGCCAGCGAACTTGTCGTTTCGTGGATTTACCATGCGCCCGGCTGGTTGCCGATAGCCCGGGCGATTGTCACTCCGCTCCCCGGACCACCGATTTAAAGACTGAGGAACAGCCCTGCCAAAGCCGCGCTCATCAGGTTCGACAGGCTCCCCGCCGCGAGCGCCTTCAGCCCCAGCCGCGCGATCACCGGGCGCTGGTTCGGGGCGAGCCCCCCGGTCACCGCCATCTGGATCGCGATCGAGCTGAAGTTGGCGAACCCGCACAGCGCGAAAGTGACGATCCCCTGCGTGGTCTGCGACAGATCCTTGGCCGCGCCGAGATCGATGAAGGCGACGAATTCGTTCAGCACCAGTTTGGTGCCGAAAAACCCGCCCGCGCGCATCGCTTCGGCCCAGTCGGGCGCGCCGAGCAGGCGGAAGACAGGCGCGAAGACATAACCCAGCACCATCTGGAACGACAGGTCGGGGTAACCGAACCAGCCGCCGATGCCGCCAACGATGCCGTTGGCGAGTGCGACCAGCGCGACGAACGCCAGCACCATCGCGCCGACCATCACCGCGAGCTTCACCCCGGTCTGCGCGCCCTGCGCGGCCGCCATGATCACGTTGGCGGGTCGCTCCTCCTCGTCGGGTATCTTGACCTCGTCGGGCTCGACCAGTTTCTCGTCCTTGGGGTCGGGCATGATGATCTTGGCCATCAGGATTCCGCCCGGGGCCGACATGAACGCCGCGGCGACGAGGTAGTCGATGCGGATGCCCATCGAGGCATAGGCAGCCAGGATCGTCCCGGCGACCCCGGCCATGCCCACGCTCATCAGGCAGAACAGCTGCGAGGGAGTCAGCGCGGCCAGATAGGGGCGGATCACCAGCGGGCTTTCCGACTGGCCGACGAAGATGTTCGAGGCGGCCGAAAGACTTTCCACCTTCGAAATCCCGGTGATCTTTTCAAGGCCGCCGCCGACCCAGCGGATCACCAGCTGCATGATCCCGAGGTAATAGAGCACCGCGATCAGCGCGGCGAAGAAGATGATCACCGGCAGCGCGGCGATGGCGAAGCTGTTGCCGCCGATCTCGGGCTTGGCCAGCGGACCGAAGATGAATTCGGTCCCGGCATGGGCATAGCCCAGCAGCGCCGAAACGCCGCCCGAGATCGCCTGTAGCACCGCGTTGCCCCACGGCACGTAGAGGACCAGCGCGGCGAACCCGGCCTGCAGCGCGAAGGCCGCACCGACCACGCGCGGGCGGATTGCCTTGCGGTCGGACGAGAGCAGGTAGGCGATCCCGAGGATCAGCACGATCCCGATAAGGCTCATAAGGTGTTGCATTGTACGGACCCGCCCCCGGATGGAATATTGCGGTGAGAGGTAACGGCTTTGCCGGTGCAGTCAAATCCCCACCCACTTCCACTTGGACAAATCCCCGGCTAAGCCCCTGCCGATGCAGAACCAGAACATTCAGATCCCGCGCTCGCTCTTTGCCTTTTCGCTGCTTTATGGCGGCCTTTGCGTGCTTGCAGGCGTGCTCGGCACCAAGCTCGCTTCGCTTGGGCATTGGCCGGTGCTGGGCGACCTTGCGGTGGAAAGCGGGATTTTCGCCTTCCTGCTGCTGGTGGTGATGGCGAGCGCGGTCGCCGAACTGTTCGGGCAGGACCGCGCCAACCAGCTGGTCCGGCTGGGCTTCATCCCGCTGATCGTCTCGATGATCCTGCTCACGCTGGTCATCCACGTGGTGCCCCCGGCGCCGTTCTGGCACGATCAGGACGCCTTCGCGAAACTGCTCGGCCAGGGCGCGCGAATGCAGTTTGCCGGGCTGATTTCCTACGGCACCTCGCAGACGCTCAACGTCTACCTGTTCTCGCGGCTGCTCGGCGGGCAGGGCAAGAGCCTCGTCCTGCGCGCCTGGATCGCCAGCTTGCTGAGCCAGGTGGTCGATACTGTGCTGTTCATCACGATCAGCTTTGCCGGGCAGGACCTGCCCATCATGCAGATCATGGAAGGCCAGATCATTTCCAAGCTGGTGCTCTCGACAATCATGGTCCCGCCGCTGATCTGGGTCTTCGTCAAGCTTGGCCGCTGGCTCGACGCGCGGTAGGCCACTGAAGATGACCGATCCCCACGATCCCGCGATGCTGCTCAAGGCCGAAACGCTGGTCGAGGCGCTGCCCTACCTGCAGCGCTATGCCGGCAAGACCTTCGTGGTCAAATACGGCGTCCACGCGATGGGCGATCCCGAACTGGCGCGCACCTTTGCCGAGGACGTGGTGCTGCTCAAGGCGGTCGGGATCAACCCGGTGGTGGTCCACGGCGGCGGCCCGCAGATCGGCGCGATGCTCAAGAAGCTGGGAGTCGAGAGCACTTTTGTCGACGGGCTGCGCGTGACCGACAAGGCCACCGCCGAGATTGCCGAGATGGTCCTGTCGGGCTCGATCAACAAGGAACTGGTCGGGTGGATTGCGGGCGCGGGCGGCAAGGCGCTGGGGATTTCGGGCAAGGACGGGGGGTTGGTGATTGCCAGCAAAGTGACCCGCACCACCAAGGACCCGGGCAGCAGTATCGAACAGGTGCTCGATTTGGGCTTCGTGGGCGAACCGCACAGCGTCGACACCAGCATCATCGAAGTGGCCAGCGCTGCGGGGATGATCCCGGTGATCGCCCCGATCGCGCCCGGCGCGGACGGCGCGACCTACAACATCAACGCCGATACCATGGCGGGCGCGATCGCCGCCGCACTTGGCGCATCGCGGCTGTTCCTGCTGACCGACGTCGCCGGGGTGCTCGGCGCCGATGGCGAATTGCTCACCGATCTCCAACCCGGCGACATCGCCCGGCTCCAGGCCGAAGGGGTGGTCAAGGGCGGAATGATCCCCAAACTCGAAACCTGCATCCACGCGGTCGAGGCCGGGTGCGAAGCGGCGGTGGTGCTCGATGGCAGGGTCCCCCATGCGATGCTGCTCGAAGTGTTCACCGAACGCGGCGCCGGGACGCTGATCCGCGCATGAAATGCCGCATGGTCCTGATCGGCGCGCTGGTGCTGGCCGGTTGCTCGAAGCCCGCTCCCGAGGATGCCGATACCCAGGCGCGCGCCTCCAGCGCCGCGCAGGCCGCCGCAGCCGCGAGTTCGGAAGTTCCCGCCGAGGCGAGCGCGAGTCCCGCACCGGCCAAGCCTGCAGCGCCCGCGCCCTCGACCTCGCGCGATCCGGGCAAGGTGGTGGTCGCCTGGGCCAAGGCGATGACCCTGAAGAACTGGGACGCGGCCTACCTCTATTGGGGTGATCACGGCCAGCGTTCGGGGCTTACGCCGCAACAGTTCGCGGCCAAGTGGGGCAAGCTCGCCAATCCCGAGTTCGAACTGCACTCTGGCCAGACCGAAGGTGCAGCAGGCTCGCTCTACTACACCGCCCCGATCGTGCTGATCGACGGCAAGCGCCATTCGCGCGGGCAAATCGTGCTGCGCCGGGTCAACGACGTCGACGGAGCGAGCGCGGAGCAGCTGCGCTGGCACATCGAAAGCCTGGCGGTTTCGCCCTGAGGTTGCGCCGCGCCCTCGTCCTCGGCTAAGCGCGCTCGAACTTGGCAGGAGGACGTATGGCCGTAGGTTTATTGGCGCTCATCAACATCATCAATTATCTGGTCACGATCGTGATCCTGCTGGTCGTGGTCCAGTTCGTGCTGAGCCTGCTGTTCAGCTTCAACGTGGTCGATCGCTACAGCCAGTGGGCAGGCAGCCTGTACCGGGCTTGCAACGCGCTGCTCGACCCGATGCTGCGTCCGATCCAGCGGTTCATGCCCGATACCGGCGTGATCGATTTCTCGCCGATGGTGCTGATCGTGCTGCTGCGGGTGCTGCAGACGCTGCTCGCTTCGCTTGCCAATTCGAGCATGCAATGAGCGCCGCGGTGATCGACGGCAAGGCGTTCGCCGCCGGCCTGCGCGCCCGGGTGGCCGAATATGCAGCCACTTTCGAACAGAGCGCGGGCCGCAAGGCCGGCCTTGCCGTGGTGTTGGTGGGGGATGACCCGGCGAGCCAGGTCTACGTCCGCAGCAAAGGCAAGGCGACGCTCGAATGCGGCATGGCGAGCTTCGAGCATCGCCTGCCCGAAGATACCGCGCAGGACACGCTGATCGCGCTGGTCGACCAGCTCAACGCCGATCCCATGGTCGACGGCATCCTCGTCCAGCTGCCGCTGCCGCGCCATCTCGATGAGCAGGCGGTGGTCGAGCGGATCGATCCTGCAAAGGACGTCGACGGGCTGACCCCGCTCAGCACCGGACGGCTTGCGCTTGGCTTGCCCGGGCTGGTGCCGTGCACTCCCTTGGGTTCGCTGATGCTGCTCAAGGACCGGCTGGGTGACCTCTCCGGCCTCGATGCGGTGGTGATCGGACGCTCGATCCTGGTCGGCAAGCCGATGGCGCAGCTGCTACTCGCTGAAAGCTGCACGGTCACGATCGCGCACAGCCGCACGAAGAATTTGCCCGATGTGGTGCGCCGCGCCGACATCGTGGTTGCAGCGGTGGGGCGGCCGGAAATGGTCAAGGGCGATTGGCTCAAGCCTGGCGCCTGCGTGATCGACGTCGGCATCAACCGGCTGCCGCCCACCGACGAAAAGCCCAAGGGGCGGCTGGTCGGCGATGTCGATTACGCCAGCGCCAGCGCGGTTGCCGGGGCGATCACCCCGGTCCCCGGCGGGGTGGGGCCGATGACCATCGCGGTGCTGCTCAGGAACACGCTGGTCGCTGCGCACCGCAATGCTGGCGTGGCCTTGGCCAAGGGTGCGCTCTAACCTCTCCTAGCCACGCTTCATCGGGGCGGGTACTGTCCAGTCCATGAAGAAACCGATTCTCGTTCTCGCCGCGCTTGGCCTTTTTGCCGCGCCGTCCCTCGCGCGCGATCGCCGCGATGATCGCAGCGGCAACGGCAACGCCAACCCCAGCGCAGTTATCGCCGCGGAAATCGCCTTTGCCCAGCTCGCGCAAGCCAAAGGCCAGTGGACCGCGTTTCGCAGCACCGCGACCAAGGATGCGGTGATGTTCGTGCCGCAAATGGCTTACGCGCAAGCCTTCCTCAAGGACCGTGCCGATCCGGCGCAAGCGGTGAAGTGGCAGCCGCACCAGGTCTGGTCGAGTTGCGACGGCAGTCTTGCGGTGACCCGCGGCGCGTGGCAGCGGCCCGATGGTTCGACCGGCTATTTCACCACCGTCTGGCAGCGCCAGAAGGACCTCAAGTACAAATGGGTGCTCGATCAGGGCGATGCCATGCCGTTTCCGCTCGACGAACCGGAAATGATCGCAGCCAAGGTGGCCGATTGCCCGGCCGGCTATCGCCCGGAACGTGCGGCCAAGCCCAACAATTTCAAGGGCCAGTTGCCCGCGCTTGACCCTGCACACCGCAGCGGTGCTTCGCTCGACGCGACGCTGCGGTGGGACGTCACGGTGACGCCCGAAGGTGCGCGGCATTTCGTGGTCAGCATGACGGCCGACGGCAAGCAGCAGACCGTGCAGGACCTGCAGGTCGAAGCACCGGCCAAGTGAGGCAGGCGAAGTAGCATGCTCGACCTGTTCCTGTCGGCCTTCATCACCCTGTTCGTGGTGATCGACCCGCCCGGTTGCGCCCCGATCTACGCCGGGCTGGTCAAGGGCGCCAGCCACCGCCAGTCCACGGTGATGGCGCTGCGCGCCTGCTTCATCGCCACGCTGATCCTGCTGGTCTTCGCGCTGTTTGGCGAAGACCTGCTCGGCGCGCTGCATATCGAATTGAACTCGTTCCGCGTCGCCGGGGGGATCATGCTGTTCGTGATCGCGCTCGACATGGTCTTCGAAAAGCGCACCCAGCGCCGCGAGGAACGCGCCGACAAGATCAGGGCCACTCCCGAAGTCGAAGACGTCTCGGTCTTCCCGATGGCCATGCCGATGATCGCCGGCCCCGGCTCGATCGCCACGATCATGCTGCTCACCCAGCGCGCCCAGGGCACCGAGCAGACGCTGATCGTGCTCGCCGCGCTCGGCGCGGTGATGGTCCTGACCCTGGCCGCGCTCGCCGCCGCAGGTCCGCTGATGAAGCTGCTCGGCACGCGGGTTGAGGCGGTGATCACCCGGCTGCTCGGGGTTCTGCTGGCAGCGCTGGCGGCGCAATATGTGATCGACGGGGTGAAGGCGGTGTTGGTCGGCTAGCTCCAATAACCGTCGCCCCTGCGCAGGCAGGGGCCCATCCGGGCTACCCGGGTAGCGAAGCGTCGATAATATGCGCGAACAAGTCATTCCAGTCCGGATTGTCCTGACAGATGGGTCGCAACTTCCAGGCCCGCTTCCAGCGCTTCATCGCCTTTTCCCGCGCAACGGCGTCGACGATATTGTCGTAGCGTTCGGTGTAGATCAGCCGGGTTAGGCCATGCTTTCGGCAAAACTCCGAACCGGTGCCTTCCCGGTGATCGGAAACGCGCCGGGCCAGATCGGCGGTGACGCCGATATACTGCGTGCCGTGCGCTCCGTTGGTCATGCTGTATAGCCAGCCACCCATCACCGCGTGGTATGAACGGCATTGGGAATAGGCCAGACGGGATAGGCCCCTGCCTGCGCAGAGGCGACGTGGGGTAGTCGCCGCGTCTAGGCCTACTGCAACGTCACCCGGTCATCGTCGCTATCCCGCCGCCCGAAGAACTGCATCAGCTGGACCAATAGCTCGCACCGCGCGCTGAGGCTGTCGGCTTCCAAAAGCGCCTGCTTGGCAGCGGCGTCGAACGGGGCGATCTGGCTGACCCCGTCGATCAGCGATTCGTCATCGAGCCGGGCGACCGCGTCCCAATCAACCGCATAGCCCTGCGCATCGGCGAAGCGCCGCGCCTCGCGCTCGAACCCGGCGCGTTCGACCGCGGCTAGGGCGGGCTCGGCCTCGTCCTCGAGCAGTTCGGCCTCGATCTGGCGAAACGGGGTGGCAGCGTCGAGCTCCTTGACCAGGCGGAACCGCGCCTGCCCTTCGAGCACCAGGTTGAAGCGGCCATCGTCCAGCGCCTCGAATTCGCCGATCTTGCCGAGGCAGCCGACCCGGTACAGCGGCGCGCCTTCCTCGGCGCCCACATTCTTAATTGAGATTCGGGGCTGGATCATCCCGATCAGCCGGTCGCGCGCCAGCGCATCCTTGATCAGCGCCTTGTAGCGCGGCTCGAAGATGTGCAGCGGCAGCTGCAGCCCCGGGAACAGGATCGCGCCGGGCAGGGGGAAGATCGAAACCCGCACCAGCCTCAGCCGAACAGCAGCAGCGAGAGGCGGCGGCGCTGGCTCGCCACCCATGGATCTTCGAGGCCGGTCGCTTCGAAGATCTGGAGCAGCTTGGCGCGTGCCGCGCCCTCGTTCCACTCGCGGTCCTCGCCGATCATCGCCAGCAAGGTGCCGGCAGCGTCGTCGCGGGTCCCTGCGGCAAAGGCGGCTTCGGCATAGGCAAGCCGCGCCTCCATGTTGCCTGGCGCGTTTGCCGCAGCCTTGAGCGCGGCCAATTCGCCGTCATCGGGCTTGTTGCGGGCCAGATCGAGTGCAGTGCGGGCGCGGACCACATCTGGATCGCCCACCAGTTCGGGGGCGAGCGCGGCGAGCACGCCATCGGCGCTTTCGAATTCACCCAATGCGGTCAGCGCGCGGACCAGTCCGCCCATCGCCGCGCCGCTGCTTGGATCGATCTCGGCGATCTGTGAGAAGATCGATGCCGCGCGGTCGGCCTCGCCGCCAGCCAGAACCTCTTCGCCCATGGCCAGCAGCGGGGTGATGTCTTCCTTCGCTGCCGCTCCGCCGGGCTGAAGCGGCAGCTTGGCGAGCAGCTGGTCGAGCAGGCCCTTGATCTGGCTTTCGCTGCGCGCATTGGTCAGGTCGGCCACCGGCTGGCCCTGGAAGATCGCGTAGACGGTGGGGATCGATTTGACCTGGAACTGCGCGGCGATGAACGGCTCTTCGTCGACATTGACCTTGGCCAGCACCACGCCCTTGTCGGCATAGTCGGCAGCAACCTTTTCCAGCATGGGCGTGAGCGCCTTGCACGGCCCGCACCATTCGGCCCAGAAATCGAGTACCACGAGCGAGGTCATCGATGGCTCGACCACGCTGGTGCGGAAGCGTTCGACCGCTTTCTGTTCGTCGAGATTGAGGCCGAGGCTTGCCACGCTGATGCTCCGCTTGCTTTGGGGGATGGAGTGCCAATTTGGGCTTTTGTCGCCATTTGCCAAGGGATAAAGCGCGAAACATGCGCTGCGCATTTTTCCCTTGGCAAGTGCAGGACCCGATGCTAACCGCCCGCCTCTCCCCGACCTGACGCCATTTCGGCAGCGGGTTCAGGACGTTCAGAGCGGGCGTAGCTCAGGGGTAGAGCACAACCTTGCCAAGGTTGGGGTCGAGGGTTCGAATCCCTTCGCCCGCTCCAAGTTTTGCCACATCCACGGAAATCTGCGCGAAACGGTCGCATCAACGGTCGCCGATCAGCGCTGTCCCCACAAAGTGTCTACACAATGATGTCGGTGATGGTGGCTTAAGCCCGCAGACTTCCTCGATAAATCGTCATGTTGGCTTCTACACAAAGCGTCTACACAAACGACCCAGTGGGCTCTTTTTGAAGCGGACGATCTTCCATTATCGCCGACGCGTCCCGATCGATCTGATCACGGCTTTGGGCCAGCGTGAAATCTGGCGCACGCTCGACACCGACAGCTATGCGGTGGCTGTTCGACGGCTTTCCCGAGTGGCTGCGGTGGTCGAGAGTCTGTTCGAACATGCGCGCTCTGATTTGGGCCGAGCGTGCGATCTCACGCTTTTGGAACCGTTGGCAGACGGTTCTCTTCGATCATCGACTGGCGCAAATGCCGCGCAGTCGGCACCTCAGGTTAGCGGACGTGCGACGGTCCCGCTTCGTTCGATTGGCGACGTCTACGACAGGTTCATCGCTGACCCGCGACACAACTGGACGAAGCGCACATCGATCGCCCATGGCACCACTCGCAAATGGGTTATCGAAGCGTTTGGGGCCGACACTGCTATCGGGGAGATCACCCGAGAACGTTGCCGCGAGTTCGTCGCTCTCCTGCGTAAGATGCCGACCCACGCCGACAAGCGCTTTCCCGACATGCCATTCCGCGAAGTTATTGCTGCGGCAAGCGCCCGAGGCGAGGGACGCCTAATCAACACGGCAAATCTCAACGCCTATCTCAATCGGTTCGGCGGAGTGATGCATTGGGCGATCGATGAGGGATACATCGATCGCAATCCACTGAAGGGCCTCAAGCTGCCGGACCCCGTGAAGCGGCGCGATAAGCGAAAGCCGTTTTCCGCAGAGCAGTTGCGGCGCATCTTTTCAGCGCCTCTATACACTGGCTGCCAAGACGATGAACGCGGCTATGCGGTGGTTGGGCCCGCCCGCCCACGCCGAGCCCGGTTCTGGGTGCCACTGATTGGCTTGTTTAGTGGGCTGCGCATGAACGAGATTTGTCAGCTTGAGGTCGGCGACATCCAGCGCATCGACGACATCACCTGCTTCAAAGTAGCGGCTGGGCTGAATGAAGATGGGCATAAAAAGAGGGTCAAGACTGCTGCCAGCGAGCGGCTTGTTCCGGTTCACGACGATCTGATCCGGTTTGGATTCTTGGCCTTCGTCGAGGCCCAACGCTCAACTGGCGAGGCAGGCCTCTTTCCCGAACTACCCCTTGGCCACCTTGGCTACCGCTCGACCAGTCTTTCAAAGTGGTTTTCGCGGTTCCTCTTGAGTTCCGAAGCCGCCGCGCCACTGACGTGCTTCCATTCGTTTCGCCACAACTTCCGCGATGGACTGCGGGAAGCGAAGGTTGACCGCGAACGCTCCATGATTCTCGGGGGCTGGACTACGGATGGCAAATCGTCGGCTGTCGCGGACAACTATGGCAGCGGTTATCCAGTCAACGTGCTCGCCGAAGCACTGAATTCCGTTCGTTTCCCGCTGCTCGACCTTGACCACCTATCGGTGGCAGCCGAGCACCGCGAGCCAACATGACGATTTATCGAGGAAGTCTGCGGGCTTAAGCCACCATCACCGACATCATTGTGTAGACACTTTGTGGGGACAGCGCTGATCGGCGACCGTTGATGCGACCGTTTCGC